>NZ_BHZI01000361.1 GCF_004305975.1 Streptomyces otsuchiensis | reverse complement strand
TCGCGCCGCCGGCGACCCGCACCCCGCCCGGCTGCTCACCGGCCGGGAACTCACCGACTTCACCGGCGGGGCGCCGGGCGGCACCCCCGCGGGCGCCCCCGGCCCGGCGCCGGTCCCCTCCGCCGAGGAGAGCGGATGGACCGTACTGGGCATGCTCTCCGGCACCTCCTGCGACGCGGTCGACGTCGCCGCCGTGCGGCTGTGGTTCGAGCCGGCAGCCGACGGCGGCGAGGAGCTGGTGCTACGCCCGCTCGGGCTGCACAGCGAGCCGTTTCCGGGCGAGCTGCGCCGGGAACTGCTGGCGGTGCTGCCGCCCGCCCGCGTCGACCTCGCCGCCGTCTGCCGCCTGGACACCGGGCTCGGCCGGTTCTTCGGCGGCGCCGCCGCCCGTGCGGCCGCCGTCCACGCGGACGCGGCGGACGGCGGCGCCCGGCTGGTCGTCTCCCACGGGCAGACCGTCTACCACTGGGTCGAGGGTCCCCGGGCGCTGGGCACGCTCCAACTGGGCGCGCCCGCGTACATCGCCGAGGCCACCGGCCTGCCGGTCGTCTCCGACCTGCGCAGCCGGGACATCGCACGCGGCGGGCACGGCGCGCCGCTGGCCGCGATGCTCGACGGGCTGCTGCTGCCCGACGACGGGACACCGCGCGGCGCCCTGAACCTCGGCGGGATCGCCAACCTGACGGTGCGCGACGGGGCGGGCCACACCCTGGCGTGGGACGTCGGGCCCGCCAACGCCCTGATCGACGCCGTCGCCACCGAGGACAGCGGGGGAGCGGAGCGGATGGACACCGGCGGGCGCCGCGCCGCCCGCGGCACGGTGGACCGCGCGCTGCTGGACCGGCTGCTGGACGAGCCCTACTACGCGCTGCCCGCGCCCAAGTCCACCGGCAAGGAGCTGTTCCACGCCGGCTATCTGCGCCGGTTCCGCGAGGGGACCGGCGGGCCCGGCACCGCCGCGCCCGGCTCCGACGACCTGGCCGCCACCGTCACCGAGCTGACCGCGGAGCTGGTCGCGGGGGCCTGCCGTGACCACGCGCTGACCGAGGTCGTCGCCTCCGGAGGGGGTGTCCGCAACCCGGTGCTGATGGCGCGGATCGCCGCGCTGGCCCCCGGCGTCCG
The DNA here is from genome assembly GCF_004305975.1 of Streptomyces otsuchiensis. Taxonomy (GTDB): domain Bacteria; phylum Actinomycetota; class Actinomycetes; order Streptomycetales; family Streptomycetaceae; genus Streptomyces; species Streptomyces otsuchiensis. Next base: position 3,775 of record NZ_BHZI01000361.1, on the reverse strand, counting down.
GTTCACCACCAGCGAGGAGTACGGGCTGCCGTCCCAGGCGAAGGAGGGCTGCCTGTTCGCGCTGCTCGGCTTCCTCAGCGTCCACGGACTGCCGGGGAGCGTCCCGAGCGCGACCGGTGCGTCCTCCGCCGCCGTCCTGGGCTCCCTGACCCCCGGCGACCGGCCGCTGCGGCTGCCCGACCCGCGTGCGGCGGGACCGCGCCGGCTGCGCGTCGTGCGCTGACCCGGCCGGGTAGTCCCGCCGGGCAGTCCGGTCGGCAGTCCCGGCCGGCGGGCCCGATGGGTGCGGGCCCGCCCCGGTGGGGTGGTTCAGACCGCCTCGGGTAGCCGCTCGGGAGGCCCGGGGCGCGCGTAGTACCAGCCCTGCGCCGAGTCGCAGCCCAGCTCCCGCAGCCGCTCCGCCTGGTTGCCGGTCTCCACGCCCTCGACCGTCACCGACAGCTCCAGGGTGTGCGCCAGCGAGACGATGCCCTCGACGATCTTCATGTCGACCGGGTCGGCCGGATGGTGCTGGAGCCCCTCGCTGAACGAGCGGTCCAGCTTCAGCGTGCTCACCGGAAGCCGCCGCAGGCTCGCCAGGTTGGAGTAGCCGGTGCCGAAGTCGTCGAGCGCTATGCCCACCCCGAGATCCGCGAGCTGCCGCAGCGGCTTCAGCTCGTGGTCATCCGCCCGGACCATCGCCGACTCGGTGACCTCCAGGCACAGGGAGCCCGGCGGCAGACCGAACTCCTCCAGCACCGAGACCGTCTCGTCCACCAGGTCCGGGTGGTGCAACTGGCGCGGCGAGAGGTTGACGTTGAGCCGCAACGGCCGGCTGCCGCCTATGCCCTGGACCTGCCACTCGCACGCCTGCCGCACGGCTTCCCGCAGCACCCAGCGGCCCAGCGGCACGATCAGCCCGGTGTGCTCGGCCAGCGGGATGAAGCGGTCCGGCCCCAGCACCCCGTGCCGGGGATGGCTCCAGCGGACCAGCGCCTCCGCGCCCTCCAGACTGCCGTCCTCCATCCGGATCAGCGGCTGGTACTCGATGAAGAACTCGCAGCCCTTCAGCGCCGCCGGGAGGTGATGCGTCAGATGGTGGCGGCTGATCGCCCGCGCGTCGGAGTCCGGGTCCGCCAGCGCGAACCGGTTGCCGCCGTCCGCCTTGGCCCGGTACATCGTGATGTCCGCGCTGCGCAGGATCTCGTTGGCGTTCAGCTCGGTGACCGGTCCCTCCACGACACCGATACTGGCGCGCACCATCAGCTCCCGGCCGCCGACCTCCACCGGGGTGGCCAGCGCGTCCAGCGCCCGCTGCGCCAGCGCGGTCACGGCCCGCCGTGAGGGCGGATCGACGAACAGCGCCACGAACTCGTCGCCGCCGATCCGGGCGATCAGCTGCCCCGGTTCGGTCGCGCAGTCCCGCAGCCGTTCCCCGACCGCGATCAGCAACTGGTCGCCGACCGCGTGGCCCAGGCTGTCGTTGACCGCCTTGAAGCCGTCGAGGTCCAGATAGCAGAGCCCCACGCGGGTCACGTCGGACGACGGGGAGACGGCCTGCTCCAGCCGCTCGAAGAACAGCGCGCGATTGGGGAGTTCGGTCAGCGCGTCATGGGTCGCCTGGTAGCGCAGCCGCAGGTTCAGCAGCCGGCGTTCGGTGATGTCCTCCACCATCGCCAGCATGTACTGCGGGCGGGCCTCCGCGTCCCGCAGCAGCGAGACGGTGAGATTGGTCCACAGCGAGGTGCCGTCCGTGCGGTGGTAGGGCTTCTCCACCTGGTAGTGGTCCCGTTCGCCGCGCCGCAGCTCGTCCTGCATCCGCCACACGTCGGCGCTGTCGTCCGGGTGGGTCCAGTCGCCGATGTTGCTGGCGCGCACATGGTGGTCGGCGATGCCCAGCATCTGGGTCATCGCCAGGTTGGTGTCCAGGATGTTGCCGGACATGTCGGCGATGCCGATGCCCAGGGCGGCGTCCTGGAACACCGCGCGGAACCGCGTCTCGCTCTCGTGCAGCGCGTTGGCGATCGAGTTCTGTGCCGACAGCGTGGCCCGGGAGAGGGCCTCCTGCTCGCTGCGGGTCCGCTGCTGGAGCGAGGCGGCGAAACCCGAGGCGATGGCGTGCTGGAGCCGGCCGCACCGGACGCGCGCCTCCTCCGCCGCCAGCTCGCCGTCCCCGGCGCAGTACAGCGGCAGATAGGCGTCGATGATGCCCAGGATGCGCGGCAGGGCGTCGGCCGTGGTGCAGTGCGCGGCCACCAGCGCCTCACCGACCGCCCTGCCCGGGACCGGCGAGAACGGCCGGGCGTGCAACGCTTCCGCCAACTGCCGCGTCAGGCCCACCAGGTGGGCCTCGAACTCGTCACGCGTCATGGAGGTGGCGGTCTCCGGGTACACGGCGCGGCACCAGATCCGGGCGAACCGGGCCGGCCCGTCGCCGGTGCCGCCGGCGGGTCCCGCGCCGGCGGCCGGAGGCTCCTCCTGCGGGGGGTTCACGCCTTGCGCCCTGCCCCCGCGAACCCGGTGAAGGCCGCCGGGTCCTCCTGGTCGACGGGGCTGTCCGGGCGCCAGTTGGGCAGCAGCACCAAGCCGGGCTCGACCAGCTCGAAGCCGTCGAACAGCGCCCGGATCTCCGCCCGGTCACGCATCACGAAGGACGAACCGCCCTTGCGGTAGACATCGGTCACGGCCTGGCCCTGCTCGGTGGTGCGCGGCCCGCCGTCGGTCGAGGCGTGGCTGAGGATGAGCATGCTGCCGGGCGCGAGCCGGTCCCGGTACTCGGCGATCACCTGCGCGGGCTTGTCCGCCTCCTCGATGAAGTGGAGGAGCGCCACCAGCAGCAGCGCCACCGGGCGGTCGAAGTCCAGCACGCGCTCGGTCTCGGCGTTGCTCAGGATGCTGCGCGGGGAGCGGAAATCGGCCGCGACCACGGTGGTCCGCTCGTCGCCCTCCAGCACCGCGCGGCTGTGGGCGACGGCGACCGGGTCGTTGTCGACATAGACGACGCGGGCGTCGTCACTCGCGCCCTGGGCGACCTCATGGACGTTGCCGAAGGTGGGTATGCCGGAGCCGATGTCGAGGAACTGGGTGATCCCGTCCGCCACCGCGAACCGCACCGCGCGGCGCATGAACGCCCGGTTTGCCTGCATGATCTTCGGCAGACCCGGAAAGGCGTCGACCGCCCGTCTCGCCGCCGCCCGGTCGACCTCGAAGTTGTGCGATCCCCCGAGGTAGTAGTCGTACATGCGCGAGACACTCGGCACGGACAGGTCGACACCCTGAGGTGCCCAGGCGGGTCGCTCCATCAACGTCTCCTGCTCATCAGTGAATTGGCGTCGAGTGCCAGAGCGTACTGACCATACGGGAGTGATGGGAAGGAAGTGGCCGGGTGGTGGCGCACGCACTCACACATGATGCTAATCCTTCCGGGCGCCGCGCGGCGTGCCCCGGCGCCCCGGACGTCCGCTCGACGGATGAGACGCACCGGCCCGTCCCGTGGCCGGAAACCGATGCCATCGGGCCGCACCGAGGGCCGTGAGCGGACGTGCCGGCCGGCCGACGGGCAACACGACGCGCGCCGACCCCCGGAGGGACCGGCGCGCGGGTCAACGCCCGGCGTTCACCCGCGGGCGTTCACCGGCTGGCGTTCACCGGCGGGCGTTCACAGCGACCGGACGGTCACAGCGCGACGCCGTTCTGTCGCAGATAGCCGACCGGGTCGATGTCGCTGCCGAACCCCTGCCCGGTCCGGATCTCGAAGTGCAGGTGCGGACCGGAGGAGTTGCCCGTCGAACCCACC
>NZ_BHZI01000360.1 GCF_004305975.1 Streptomyces otsuchiensis | reverse complement strand
CCTCCGCCAGGGCCCGCGCCTCCTCGTCCAGATGGAAGTTGGGCCGCTGCTCCTCCTCGTCGTAGTAGCGGTGGAAGACCGGGGTGATGCCGCCGGACATCGGGGGGACGATCCAGCTCCAGTCGGCGGGCACCCGCCGCCCCTGGCTCTCCTCCCGTTCCAGATGGGTCAGGAACCGGCGGGACTCCGTGTGGTGGTCGGTGATCCGGACGCCGGCCTCCCGGAAGGAGTGCAGCACCGCGACGTTGGCCTCGACCAGCGCGCGGTCGCGCCAGAGGGTGTCCTCACGGCTGGTGTCGAGGCCGAGTCCGGCGGCGATGGTGGGCAGCAGGTCGTAGCGGTCGGTGTCGGTGAGGTTCCGGGCGCCGATCTCCGTGCCCATGTACCAGCCGTTGAACGGCGCCAGCGGGTAGTCGACGCCACCGATCCGCAGCCGCATGTGCGAGATCGCGGGGACGGCGTGCCAGCGCAGGCCGAGGGAGGCGAAGAACGGGTACGCCGGGTGGGTCAGCGGCACCTCCAGCACGTCCTGCGGGTCGAGGTCGAAGAGCGCCGGACCGCCGCACGCGTCACCGGAGCCACCGGCGGAAGGGCGCTCGCCGGGCGGCTCGATCACCAGGGGCAGCAGGTCGAAGCGGCCGTAGCGCGGCCGCCAGCCGAGCCGGCGAACCGTTTCCGTGAACGCGACGTTCGCCGGATCGCCCAGCACCCGGCCGTCCGCCAGCCGGTACCCGGCGTACCGCACCAGCTGGCTGTTCCACACCCTCGGTGCGGCGGCCCGCGGGGTGGCCGGGGCGAAGACGGAGATCACCGGCCGGATGCGGCCGCCGTTGGTCGCCGCCCGCAGATGGTCGACCAGATGGCCGTGGATCTCCTCGGCCGTGCCGGCGTCACGGCGGTCCAGGACACGCAGGCTCTGCCAGTAGAGCCGCCCGATGCAGCGGCTGGAGTTGCGCCAGGCCACCCGCGCCCCGAAGGTCAGCTCCGCCGTGGTGTGCCGGTAGGTGCCGGTCATCTCGACCGAGCGGTGCACCTGACGCAACCGCAGGTCGAGCGGGACCGGCTGGTCGGGATGCTCGGCGTGGAACAGGCGCAGGAACTCGTCGGCCTCCCCGATGTCCACCGGGGGTGAGACCGCCTCCCCGGCGCCACCTCCCGGAGCGGGTACGGGCAGGGGGACGGCGGATCTGCGCACCAGCAGCTTGTGTCCCTTCATGGGCTCCTCGGAACAGCAGCGCGGACGTCGGTGTCGGGGCGACTCGCGTGGCGGGGACGGTCGGTGGGCGGCGGTGTGCGCCGGCGCGCGGAAGCGGGACGGCACGGCTGCGCGACCGGCAACGGCAGGACACCCGGTGATCGGTCGTGGGCACGACGTAACCAGACGTGGGCGGCCCGGTGTACGTTTTCCGAGGTTCGTGCCCGTACGTACTGCCGTTGTGCTATAAGCCGTCAGCAACTCGCGCGGCACGCGCCCCCGAGGCGCCACCCGCGCACACCGGCAGCGCCCGACCGCCCCGTCCACCCTCTGACCGGCCCGGCCACGGAGACCGTGTCGTCAGTCAGCCGGCGCGCCGACGCGCAGCCCGGCGAACGCCGTCGCCACCACCGCGTCCGCCATCTCGCCCGCCGGGATCGCCGAGGCCCGCCCCGGCCGGTACCACTCGGCGATGGAGTTGATCATCCCGAAGAGCAGCCTGGTCGCCAGCCGCACGTCCACGTCGGCGCGCAGGTCGCCGTCGGCCACCGCCTGGCGCAGCAGCGCGGCGACCCGCTGGTCGAACTCCCGGCGGCGCTCCAGCGCCCAGCGCTCGGTGTCGGTGTTGCCGCGCACCCGCAGCAGCAGCGTGACGTAGGGCAGCCGGTCGATCAGCACCTCGGTGGTGCGCCGGGCGACGTGTTCCAGCCGGTCGATCGCCGGCCCCTCCACCGCGACCGGCTCCTCCAGCACCTCGAAGAGCCCGTCGAGGGCATGGCTGACGGCACGCCGCAGCAGCTCCTCCTTGCCCTTGACGTGGTGGTAGATCGAGGACTTTGAGATGCCGGCCGCCCGGGACAGGTGCTCCATCGAGGTGCCGTCGTAGCCGCGCTCGATGAAGACCTCGACCGCGACCTCCAGGAGCGTCTGCGGGGTGTACGTGTCGCGTCGGGTTTCCGTGGCCATCGCTAGACACCGGTTCTCTGGGGTAGTCGGTCCGGGGAGGGGAGGGCGCTGCGGCCCCGCACCAGTCTGCACGGCGGCCCCGTGAGCGGCTCCGTGCGGGTTCACACGCGGACGGCCCGGGCCCCCTTGCCCCGACCGATCGTTCGGTAGCAGTATCGTCCATGGCCCGTGCTCATACCAGCTCGACGAGGAGACGCCCGATCATGACCCCTTCCCTCACCCCGGCGCAGCTGGCCCACCGGCACCGCGGCACGCTGGACACCGCACTGGAGACCATCCGCAGTCGGGGCTACTGGTCGCCCTACCCGGAGCACCCCAAGGCGTACGGCGACGGCGCGACCGTCCTGAACTCCCTCGACGCCGAGCAGGGCCTGGTCGCGTTCAACGCGGTACGGGACGCCCGGTTCGAGCTGGACCAGCCCGGCACCACCGGCTGGATCGGCGGCGAGCACTCCCCCTACGGCTTCGCCCTCGGCGTCACCTACCCGAAGGCAGACGTCGACCAGCTGCTGCCGGCGATGCGGGCCGGCGTCCCCGCCTGGCGCGACGCCGGCCCGGAGCTGCGCGCGCTGGTCTGCCTGGAGATCCTCGCCCGGATCAACGCGCACACCATGGAGTTCGCGCACGCCGTCATGCACACCTCCGGCCAGGCGTTCATGATGGCCATGCAGGCGGGCGGCCCGCACGCGCAGGACCGCGGCCTCGAAGCGGTCACCTACGCCTTCGCCGAGCAGACGAGGACCCCGGAGCTCGCCTCCTGGACCAAGCCGCAGGGCAAGCGGGACCCCCTGGAGCTGACCAAGGAGTTCACCGCCGTGCCGCGCGGTGTGTCGCTGCTGATCGGCTGCAACACCTTCCCGACCTGGAACGGCTTCCCCGGTCTGTTCGCCTCACTGGCCACCGGCAACCCGGTGCTGGTCAAGCCGCATCCGCACGCCGTGCTGCCGCTGGCCATCGCCGTCCGCTTCGCCCGCGAGGTACTGGCCGCGGCGGGCTTCTCCCGCGACCTGGTCACCCTGGTCGCGGAGGAGGAGGGCGGCACCATCGCCGCCGACCTCGCGCAGCGCCCGGAGATCCGCGTCATCGACTACACCGGCTCCACCGCCTTCGGCGACTGGCTGGAGACCCACGCCCGGCAGGCGCAGGTCTACACCGAGAAGGCCGGCGTCAACACCGTGGTCATCGACTCCACCGACGACTACAAGGGGATGCTCGCCAACCTGGCGTTCTCCCTCTCGCTGTACAGCGGCCAGATGTGCACCACCCCGCAGAACCTCCTCATCCCCCGGCACGGCATCGCCACCGACGACGGGGAGAAGACCTACGACCAGATCGTCAGCGACCTCGCCGCCGCCGTGGAGAAGCTGCTCGGCGACGACGCCCGCGCGGTCGGGCTCCTGGGCGCGATCGTCAACCCGGCGGTGCGCGAGCGGGTGGAGCAGGCCCCGACACTGGGCGACGTGGCGCTGCGCTCCCGCAGCATCGTCCACCCCGAGTTCCCGGACGCCACCGTGCGCACCCCGGTCATCGTCAGGCTCGACGCGTCCAAGCCGGAGCACGAGGCCGCCTACCGCAGCGAGTGCTTCGGCCCGGTCTCCTTCGCGGTCGCGGTCGACTCCGCGGACGCGGCCGTGGAACTGCTGCGCTCGACCATCGCGGAGCAGGGCGCGATGACGGTCGGCGGGTACACCACCTCGGCGGACGTCGAACGCAAGCTGGTGGACGTCTGCCTGGAGGAGTGCGCGCAGCTCTCGCTCAACCTCACCGGCGGCGTGTACGTCAACCAGACGTCGGCGTTCTCCGACTTCCACGGCTCCGGCGGCAACCCGGCCGCCAACGCGGCGCTGGTCGACGCGGCGTTCGTCGCCAACCGGTTCCGCGTGGTGGAGGTCCGCCGCCCCCTCTGAGCGCCGGCGTGACACGACGGCCGCCGTCCGGGACGCCTCAGTCCCGGGCGGCGGCTGTCGCGGTTCCGGGGCCGGATTCGGTGCCGGATTCGGCACCTGATTCGGCGCCGGGTTCGGTGGAGGCGACGCGGTAGCTGAGGTCGGCGACCCGCATCCGGGCCGGCGCCAGTCTCAGCCAGGAGGCGGGTTCGCCCCCGCGGCCCTCGTGGAGGTAGAGCCGGAAGCGCTGGTCCCAGCCGGACTCGTCCGGACCGAGGTAACGGGTGAGCTTGCGGCGTCCGCGAGGGATGTCGAACGGCAGCAGCTCGGCGTCGCCGCGAGCGATGACCTGCCGCACCTCCCCGGTCCGCACATCGCAGTCGTCCACCACCAGCGCCAGTCGCGGCTCCTCCCGCACCCGCTGGTAGAGCCGCGTCCACGGCCCGGTCAGCACCCAGAAGGCCCCGTCCTCCCACAGGAACCACACCGGCCGGACCGTCGGCCCGTCGGTCGCGATCCGGGCGGTCAGCGGCCGGGCGAGGAACTGGTCGACGTCGAAAGCCGGTTCACCGGGTGCGTTGCTGCTCATCCCCCGATCCTGGCCGCCGACCGCCACAGGCGGCCAGCGCCGTTGGTCCTAGGTCTCCGGCCTGTTGACGAGCGCTCAGCTGTGGGCGATGACGTGCGGGGCGCCGCACGGGAGGGGTGCGTCGGCGTGGTGCTCGCCCCGGACGGGGACGACGGCGAGTTCCTGGACGCACACGTCGGCGGCGGTGAAGTTCCAGTTGTTGGCCGCGTTGACGCCGCCGCCGAACCCGCTCTCGTCGGTGGCGGCGTGGGCGGGGGAGGCG
>NZ_BHZI01000359.1 GCF_004305975.1 Streptomyces otsuchiensis | reverse complement strand
TCCTGACCCCCAGTCGGCGGGGTTTTGAGCTTTTCGCCCTCCGGCGTGTTCTCTACTTTAGAGCATTTCCCCGGCCGGTTTCAAATCGGCCCCGAGTCATGAATTCGACACGCCAAAGGCACGTCAAATCAGACCCGTCAGGGTGGTGACTCTCAGAAGAGTTGCTGCCAGGACCTGGGACGCTGTGCGTCGCTTGGGAAGCCTCACGGCTCCGTGGCAGCTCGGAGAACACTACGCACGGCCCCCCGCGTCGTCAACTCGGGTCGGACGCGGCCCGCGTCACACCCCGCGGTGTCCCCCCGGCGGGCCCGAGGGGCGCTGGTTCAAGCGCCCGGGACGGTGGCCCGGTCGGCGTACATACGGGCGATGACCTGCTCGATGTCGGGCTCCCGCACCGACAGGTCCAGCAACGGGTACCGCTCCGCCACCGCGGCCACCAGCGGCGCCGCCCGCTCCGTGGTGGGGAACGCCAGCCACTGGCGTGGCCCCTCCACCCGGACAGTGCGCGCGCCCTCGATCCGGATCGGAGGCAGCTCGCGTTCCAGGTCCACCACCAGGGTCCGTTCGCTCTCCCCGAGCCGGTGCAGTGCTGCGAGGTCGCCGTCGTGGACCATCCGGCCGTGGTCGATGACCATCACCCGCCGGCAGAGCTGCTCGATGTCGGTGAGGTCGTGCGTGGTCAGCAGCACGGTGGTGCCGCTCTCGGTGTTGAGGTCGCGGAGGAAGCCCCGCACCTTGGTCTTGCTGACGACGTCGAGGCCGATCGTCGGCTCGTCCAGGTACAGCACCTCGGGGTCGTGCAGCAGCGCCGCCGCGATGTCGGCACGCATCCGCTGGCCGAGGGAGAGCTGCCGGACGGGGACCGCCAGCAGTTCCCCGAGGTCGAGCAGTTCCACGCAGCGTTCCAGGTTGCGGCGGAACCGGGCCGGCTCCACCCGGTAGATCCGGCGGGCGAGCGCGTAGGAGTCCCGCAGCGGCAGGTCCCACCAGAGAGTGGTGCGCTGCCCGAACACGACGCCGATCCGGCGGGCCAGGCGCGCCCGGTCCCGCGCCGGCTCCACGCCGGCCACCCGCAGCCGGCCGCCGCTCGGGGTCAGGATGCCGGTCAGCATCTTGATGGTGGTGGACTTGCCCGCGCCGTTGGGCCCGATGTAGCCGACCATCTCCCCGCGCTCCACCCGGAAGGAGATGGAGTCGACCGCCCGCACCTCGCGCCGCACCCGGCGGACCAGGCCCGCTCGGCGGCGGACGGAGAAGACCTTCTCCAGCCCGTCGACCTCGATCAGTGGTTGCTCCATGGCCGTCCTCCCGGTCAACTTCCCGTGCTGCGATAGCTGTTCACGGCGATCCTCCAGACCAGGGCCGCGACCCCGCAGGCGGCCGCCGCCACGAGCGGGGAGGTGAAGTCCACCCAGCCCGGCAGGCCCAGTGGGCTCTCCCGGTCCAGCAGCCGGCTCGCCGGGACCCAGTTGACGAAGGCCAGGGGCACCACGAAGGTCACTCCGCGCACCAGCTCGGCCGCGAACACGGTGGGCGGGTACTGGAGCATGGTGTTGCCGCCGTAGGTGAAGCAGTTCTGCACCTCGGCCGCGTCCTGGGCCCAGAACTGGAAGGCGCCGCCGAGGGCGTACAACGCGCCGTAGATCGCCGTGCCGCTCAGCACCATGATCACCAGCAGGGCCCACTGGGCCGGTGACCACGCGGCCCGGACCGGGCCGAGCGCGTAGAGCGCCCAGGCCAGCACCAGCAGCCCCTGGGTCACCCGCCCCAGCCGGCGCAGCGCGAAGCGGTCGGCCGCCAGCTGGAGGAAGACCGGCACCGGCCGCACCAGCAGGGTGTCCATGGTGCCGTCCCGCACCCGGGCACCGACCCGGCTGACGTTGCCGACCAGCAGTTCGGTCAGGCCGAGCGAGGTGCTGGTGGCGCCGTAGAGCAGCGCGACCTCGGCGACGGTGAAGCCGCCGAGCACCTCGATGTGCGAGAACATGATCATGATCGCGACGAAGTCCAGGCCGGAGGCGAGGAAGCTGCCGAGAACGGCCAGCAGGAAGGACGCCCTGTACGCGAGGGCCGCCCGGATCCACATCGCGGCGATCAGCGCGTAGGAGCGCAGCGCGTCAGCCACCCTGCACCACCACGCGGCGGGTCGCCGCCGACTGCGCCAGGCGTCCGGCGAACAGCAGCACCGCCGCCCATCCCGCCTGGAAGACCAGCCCGGTCACGGCCGATCCCCCGGCCCGGCGTTCCAGGAGTACGTCGGCGGGTACCTGGAGCATCGCCGCCCACGGCAGCCAGCGGACGACCTCTCCCAGTACCCCGGGGAAGACGGTCAGCGGGAGCAGCATCCCGGAGGCGAAGATCCCCACCAGGGTGCTGAGCATCAGCACGCCGCTGCCGTCGAGCATCCAGAACGCCGAGAGCCCCACCAGGTAGCGGATGGCGAAGCCGACCACCACCGCGCCCCAGACCGAGAGCAGGAACAGCAGCCAGACCGCCGGGTCGGTCGGCAGCCGCAGTTCGAACGCGAGCGCCCCGACAGCCATCGGCACCACCCCGCGGCCCAGTAGCTGGAAGGCCGCGCGTCCCATGTCGAAGGCGAGCCACCACAGTTGGAGGTCGACGGGCCGGTAGAGGTCGATGGCGATGTCGCCGTTGCGGATCCGCTCGTGCAGCTCCTCCTGGAAGCCGCCGCCGAGCAGGGCCACGGCGCCGATCAGCGCCTGGCCGATCCAGACGAAGGTGACGGCCTGGGCCTGGTCGTAGCCGCCGAGCTGCGGGCGTTCGGCCCACAGCGCGATGAAGGTGTAGGCGAGGACGTACCCGAAGACGGTGTTGGTGAGGACGCCCGCCGCGGTGGCGACGCGGTAGGTCGCGTAGCGCCGGAAGCTCCCGGCGGCCACCGCCCGGTACACGCCGGAGGGACGCCGGAGCCGCAAGGCCACGCTCATGTCGCCCCACTCCTGGGTTCGGTCCGGCGAAACAGCCGAGCCTAGAGCGGTGGGCGCGGCCGCCGCCACCGGTTTGTCGCGCAGTCCCCCGGCCGCCGCCCGCCGGGACTACTTCCCGCTGTCGCCGCCGGCCGCGAGGGCGCGGCTCCGGTCGCGGGCGGCCTCCAGCGCGTCCAGGAAGGCTGCACGGACACCGTGCTTCTCCAGCTCCCGGATGGCGTTGATGGTGGTTCCGGCCGGGGAGGTGACGGCCTCGCGGAGCGTCACCGGGTGGTCGCCGCTGTCGCGCAGCATCACGGAGGCGCCGTAGGCGGCCTGCACGATCAGGTCGTGTGCCTTGTCGCGGGGCAGTCCGAGCAGGATTCCGGCGTCGACCATCGCCTCGACCAGGAAGTAGAAGTAGGCGGGTCCGGAGCCGGAGAGCGCGGTGGCGGCGTCCTGCTGGGACTCCGGCAGCCGCAGCGTCTTGCCGACGCTGTCGAAGATCTCCTCGGCGTGGGCGAGGTGCTGCTCGGTGGCGTGCGCGCCCGGGGAGATCACCGACATCGCCTCGTCGACGAGGGCGGGGGTGTTGGGCATGACCCGGACGACGGGGGTGCCGGCGGGCAGGTGCTGCTCCACGAAGCCGGTCGTGATGCCCGCCGCCGCGCTGATCACGAGCCGGTCGGCCGCCGTGTGCGGGGCGAGCTCGGTCAGCAGGGCCGCCATGTCCTGCGGCTTGACGGCGAGGATGAGGATGTCGGCGCGGTCGGCGGCCTCGGCGTTGCCGACGACGTCGATGCCGTGCCGGGCGCGGAGCGCCACGGCACGTTCGGCGCGGCGGGCGGTGGCGAGCAGCTGACCGGGGGCGCGCCCTCCGCGCAGCAGCCCGCCGAGGAGGGCTTCACCGATCTTCCCTGCTCCGAGGACGGCGATCTTGTGGCTCATGGGGTCCATGGTCGCACCGGGTGGCGGCCCGGTGCCGGATTGTCCGCAGGTCGGTACCGGGTGCCGCGTCCGTGGTGCGGGCGGGCGGGGTCGACGCGACGGAGCGCTCCGGGTCAGGCCGCCGCTGTTCCGTCGCCGGGGGCGCGGACGAGCACCAGGCGCACCACGTAACGCTCTTCGACGATTCCTTCCGGGAACTCCGCCTGGACGGACTCGCGTTCGGCGTCGATGATCGGCGCGGACTGCTCGGGCGGCAGCACGGCGAGCGCGGAGTGGGTGGCGAGGTGGTCCAGATGGGTGTCGAGGGGGACGCTGCGGGTCCAGCGCAACTCGTCCTCCACGGGGGCGAGTCCGAGGCCGAGCCCGGCGATGATCGAGGCCGCGTTGTCGCTGGTGGCGAAGCGGGTGTGCTCGGGGGTGGCGGCGGCGATCCGGTCCCACTGGCCGCGTATCCACTCGACGTCGTGGTCGGGGACGTTCCACCACAGCGCGAGGGTCCCTCCGGGCCGCAGCACGCGCAGCGCTTCGGGGACGGAGCGCTCCGGCTCGGTCCAGTGCCACGACTGGGCGTAGGTGACGAGGTCGAAGTGGCCGGAGGTGAACGGCAGTGCGTTGCCGTCGGCGCGGACCAGGGGAAGCCCGGGGTGGGCGACGTTCAGCTGGGTCGCCATCGGTTCGGACGGTTCGACGGCGGTGACACGGGCGCCGTGCTGGTTCAGCAGCTGGCTGGCGATGCCGGTGCCCGCGCCGACGTCGAGGACCTCGGTCTCGGCGAGGGGGTGTGCGACGCGCGCCTCGATCAGTTCGAACAGCTCGGGCGGGTAACTCGGCCGGTTGGCCGCGTACTCGGTCGCCACGGCGTCGAAGGACCGGGCGTGGTCGGCGTTCGGGAGCGGTGAGGTCATGTCTGTCGTCTCCCCCGGGGCGCCGGGTGCTACACGGCGTCGGGACGGGGTTGGCCGGGACGGCGACCGGACCGGCCACCGCGCGGTGGGCCGGTCCGGTATCGGAGCAACACCTCTGCTTGCGGACGGTGTTCGGGGCGGGGGCGCGGGG
>NZ_BHZI01000358.1 GCF_004305975.1 Streptomyces otsuchiensis | reverse complement strand
GGGCGGGGGAGGCCAGGGCGAGGGCAGCGAGCGTGAGCACGGAGGTCCCGAGGATCTTCTTCATGTCCGCCCCAACGACGGGTGGGACCGCTCGGTCACGTGATCGCGGGCTTCGGGGTCGGCGACCGTTCGGTCAGGATCCGGGCCGCTGGGCGAGCCAGTGGTAGAGGGTCATCGAGACGCTGGTGGCGAGGTTGTAGCTGGAGACCTGCGGGCGCATCGGCAGTGAGACCAACCGGTCGGCTCGGGCACGGAGTTCGGGGCCGAGTCCGTGACGTTCCGAGCCGAAGGCGAGCAGCGCGTCGTCCTCGATCCGCAGGTCGCGGATGTCGGCGCCCTCCGGGTCCAGCGCGTACAGCGGGCCGTCCGGCAGTTCGTCGACCTGGCGGCGTGCCACCGGCAGCGCGTAGTGCAGCCCCGCGGCGGCCCGGACGACTGACGGGTGCCAGGGGTCGACGGTGCCGGTGGTCAGCACCCCGGCGGCTCCGGTCCCGGCGGCGAGCCGGATGACGGCGCCGGTGTTGCCGAGGTGGCGCGGGTTGTCGAGGACGACGAGCGGGGCGGTGCGCCCCGTCTCCGGCACGGTCGACGCCGGCGGCACGGCCAGCGCCGCCACGGCGGTCGGGTGCGGGCGCGGGACCAGCCCGGCCAGCACGGCGGGTTCGACGGCCGTCAGCAAGGGCTCCAGCCGCGCGCCGAGGTCCGGTGCAAGCTCACCCGCGAGGGCGAGCACCCCGCCACGGTCACTGGTGACGGCCAGCGGGACGTCCGCGCCGAACCGCAGGGCGTGCTTGAGGGCGTGGAAGCCGTCGAGGTGCACGAGGCCGTCGGCCGCGAGACGGTGCCACCGTGCGGCCGGGCCGTCCGGCTCGGGACGGTGACGGGCGGGCGCGGGCGGCGGCGTCACCGGTCACGCTCCGGGGCTCGGGACCGCTCGGAGCGGACGGACGGAGCGGGGGTCTCGTCCTCGCTCGGCGCGCCGTCGGACGGGGCGCCGTGGGACGCGGCGCCGTCCCGTGGTGCGGGGACGGTGCCGCGCGGGGAGTCGCCCGCCCCCTCCCCTGCCCGGGCGTCCGATGGCTCCGGCGTGTGCTCCGGCCCGCTCCGGCGCAGTCGCGTCAGCCGCGTCAGCCGCGTCACCGGCGCGAAGGAGCGGCGGGCCCGGTAGCCGAACCAGACCAGGAACGCGGTGGGCAGGAAGACGATGTCCATGGCGACCATCGCCAGCGAGAAGAACGGCAGCCCCATGAGGACCGCGATCCCGACGTGCTCGGCGATCATCACCGCCAGCAGGACGTTCTTTACCTTCCGGTTGAGCAGCGCGAACGGGAAGGCGACCTGGATCAGGACCGTCCCGTAGGTCAGGATCATCACCATCGTCCCGCTGCTGGTCAGCGCCTGCGACAGCTCCGGGAACGGCATGAAGTAGTCGAGGTTCATCGGGTAGTAGACGGCGGTGCCGTCCTGCCACCGGCTGCCCTGGATCTTGTACCAGCCGGCGGTGGCGTAGATCAGGCAGACCTGCGCCATGATGATCAGCAGACCGGCGTTGTGGACGAGGTTGGCGATCACATCGCAGACCAGCCGCGGCTCCCCCGGCCAGTGGCGCTCCAGAATCCACCACAGGGCGAAGACCAGCCACAGCCCCCACAGGCACAGCTGCCAGACCCAACCGCCGAGCAGCCCACCGCCGGTGGTGACCGCGAGCGTCAGGCCGGAGAGCACCCACAGCGCCACCCCCGCCGGGTCGGCGTCACGCGCGGTGCCCCGCGCGCGGCGGCGGGCGTCCAGGGACCAGACCTGCCCGCAGCGGACCACGACCAGGTAGATCGCCATCAGCTTGATGACGTTGTCACCGCCGTCGCCCATGAAGATCGAACGGTTCTGGAGCGAGAGCACGCCCAGCATGAAGAAGACCGACATCGCGCGGGTGCGCCAGCCGAGCATCAGCCCCACGCAGGCGGCCATCGCGAAGAGATAGACGAACTCGAACCAGAGCCGGCCGTCGCTCCACAGCAGCACGGTGAACGCGCCGCTCTCCGCGATCATGCTCTCGGCGAGATCGAACCCCCACGGGCTGTCCGGGCCGTACAGCTCGTGCCGGTGCGGGAACTCCCGCACCAGGAAGAACAACCAGGTGAAGGCGAACCCGATCCGGACGACGGCCGTCTGGTACGGGCCGAGCGCGCGGTGCGTGATGTGGTTGAGGCCGCGCGCGAGAGCGGCGTCGAACTTCGACCCCAGCCCGGCGAACGGCGACGGCGGCGCGTCGGCGGCCGCTGACCGCGTCGGGGACGGGGACGGTGCCGGGGGCGGCGTCGGTGACGTGGTGCGGTCGTCGCTCACGAACCCTCCGGGGTGGCCTCGGGCACGGGGCCGCCGACTGCTCCGGGAACCCCGGCGGCGGACCCGCCGGAACCCTCCGGCGCGTGGACGCCGCGCGGCATGTCCGCCGGGACGACCGTGCGCCACTCCTGCTCGTGGTGGACGGTCTCGGTGTCCACCTCCCGGTCGTCCCACGGCGGCGGGGGCAGCGGGGTGACGGCGGACCGCAGCTGGAGGCGCTGCGCCCGGTCGAGGTCGACGGTGTCGCCGAGCCGCAGCAGGGCGATGCGGTGGACGTAGGAGGCGTTGCGCTCACCCCGGGTACCGACCGGGACGCCGTCGTCGTCGAGCGAGTTGGCGTAGACGTCCCACGCGCGGCGCAGCTCGTTCTGCATGGTGTGACTGGGCAGCAGGTTGTGACGGATGCCCGCGACATCCAGGGCGGTGAGGTTGATCCACTCCGTGGTCTCCGTGCCGCCGTCCTCCGCGCTCAGTTCGACCCGGGCCTCGACGGCGACGTTGGACTGGAGCGGGTTGGGCGCGAACAGCTTCCAGTTCTGCTCGAACTCGGGGTTGGCGTAGCCGTCCCGGATCACCGAGGAGTACTCCCGGGAGACGGTGTTGGCCGGGGCCACGTAGAGAAACCCGACGGCTATGTGCCAGGCGCTGAAGACGGTGAGGACGCCGACCGCGGTGGCGATCAGCAGGCGGGACGGCCAGCTCAGGGCGGTGAACGCGAAGCGGGCGGTGTCGGTGCGGGCGGCGTCGGCCGCTTCGGGGGCGCGGTCCGCACCTCCGGGAACTACACCACCGGGGCCCGCACCTCCGGGGTCCACGTCCGGGCCGGGGGGCGTTCCCCCGGACGGTCCCACCGAGGGCCCCTCGGGTGACTCGGGTGTCTCGGGTGACTCCATGCTCGGTCCGTATCCCCCACGGCTGCGCGCGCCAGGTCCCTCCTGGACCAGTGCACGGTACCGCCACGCCCCCCGGCCCGTCGTGTGCCGTTCGTCCCGGGGACGGCACAGGCGCGGGAGCCGCAGGTCGCGAGCGGTCGGCACCCCCGAACGAGTGACGCTCTTGACACGGTTCGTGGGCCGCACCACCATTGAACCGAACGATCGGTCGGGAGGCTGGGTGAGGTGCCGTCCCCGCGCACGCCGACCACCCCGACCACGCACGGGCCACCGGAAAGCACCGCCACACGCACCACAACGGGAAGAGGGCCGCCGATGACGACCGCACCGCCCAGCGTCGAGGAGCGCGACCAGGGGCCGGCCGACCTCCAGCGCGCGTTCGACGAGGCCGTCGCGGCCGAGGAGCGGATCGAGCCCCGCGACTGGATGCCGGACGCCTACCGCGCGACCCTGGTCCGTCAGATAGCCCAGCACGCGCACTCCGAGATCATCGGCATGCAGCCCGAGGCGAACTGGATCACCCGCGCCCCCTCGCTGCGCCGCAAGGCCATCCTGATCGCCAAGGTCCAGGACGAGGCCGGCCACGGCCTCTACCTCTACAGCGCCGCCGAGACCCTCGGCGTCAGCCGCGACGAACTGCTCGACAAGCTGCACGCCGGCCGTCAGCGCTACTCCTCGATCTTCAACTACCCCACCCTGACCTGGGCGGACATGGGCGCCATCGGCTGGCTCGTCGACGGCGCCGCCATCACCAACCAGGTCCCGCTGTGCCGCTGCTCCTACGGCCCGTACGCCCGGGCCATGGTCCGGATCTGCAAGGAGGAGTCCTTCCACCAGCGCCAGGGGTACGAACTCCTCCTGGCCCTCAGCCGGGGCACCGAGGCCCAGCACGCCATGGCACAGGACGCCGTGAACCGCTGGTGGTGGCCGTCACTGATGATGTTCGGCCCACCGGACGACGAGTCCTCGCACTCCGCCCAGTCCATGGAGTGGAAGATCAAGCGGCACTCCAACGACGAGTTGCGCCAGCGGTTCGTGGACATCTGCGTGCCGCAGGCCGAGTCCCTCGGGCTGACCCTCCCCGACCCCGATCTGCGCTGGAACGAGGAGCGCGGACGGCACGACTTCGGTGCCATCGACTGGGAGGAGTTCAAGCAGATCCTCAAGGGCAACGGCCCCTGCAACGAGCAGCGGATCACCCAGCGGCGCCGCGCCCACGAGGAGGGCGCCTGGGTCCGCGAGGCCGCGGCGGCCTACGCCGCGAAGCGCGCCGCCCGCCACGGCGCGGCCACCACGCACCACAACCACCAGGACGAGCACCGCGCTCAGCACGCGCACGACGGAGAGGCACGCGGATGACCACCGACTGGCCGCTGTGGGAGGTGTTCGTGCGCAGCCGCCGCGGGCTGTCCCACACCCATGCGGGAAGCCTGCACGCCCCGGACGCCGCCATGGCGCTGCGCAACGCCCGCGACCTCTACACCCGGCGCGGTGAGGGCGTCTCGATCTGGGTCGTCCCGGCGGACGCCGTGACCGCCTCCTCCCCGGACGAGAAGGACCCGTTCTTCGAGCCCTCCGCCGACAAGCCCTACCGGCATCCGACCTTCTACGAGATACCGGACGGGGTGAAGCACCTGTGAGCGCCACCGGCCACCCCGAAGCCGCCACCGGCCCCGCCCCGGCGTCCGCCCCCACGGCCACCCC
>NZ_BHZI01000357.1 GCF_004305975.1 Streptomyces otsuchiensis | reverse complement strand
CGCCGCCCCCGCCCGCCGCCGCCCCGCGTGGGCGCCGGGCGTCCACGGAGCGGCACCCACCGTCGCGCGCGGGACCGACGGCGGTACGGTCGGGCCCGTGGCCGGACGGTGAACGGTGAATGCCGGACTCGCACGGGGGCACAGCCCGCCGTCAACACATGAAACAATCTCGGCGGCCCCGAGGGCGCGGCCGATTCAGAAGCTGAAGCGATCCCGTTGCGAAGCAGGAGATGGTCCCTCATGCGTATTGGTGTGCTCACCGCGGGCGGTGACTGCCCCGGGCTGAACGCCGTGATCCGGTCCGTGGTCCACCGGGCCGTCGTGGACCGTAAGGATGAGGTGATCGGCTTCGAGGACGGCTTCAAGGGGCTCCTCGAAGGCCGTTACCGCAAGCTCGACATCAACGCGGTCAGCGGCATCCTGGCGCGCGGTGGCACCGTCCTCGGCTCCAGCCGGCTGGAGCGGGACCGGCTGCGTGAGGCGTGCGACAACGCCGAGCAGCTGCGGCGGGAGCTGTCGCTGGACGCCCTCATCCCGATCGGCGGCGAGGGCACCCTGACCGCCGCCCGGATGCTCTCCGACGCCGGTATCCCGGTCGTGGGCGTGCCCAAGACCATCGACAACGACATCTCCGCGACCGACCGCACCTTCGGTTTCGACACCGCCGTCGGTGTCGCCACCGAGGCCATAGACCGGCTGAAGACGACCGCCGAGTCGCATCAGCGGGTGATGGTGGTCGAGGTCATGGGCCGGCACGCGGGCTGGATCGCCCTGGAGTCCGGCATGGCCGGCGGCGCGCACGGCATCTGTATCCCGGAGCGTCCCTTCGAGGTGGACGCCCTGTGCTCCATGGTCGAGGAGCGGTTCGCACGCGGCAAGAAGTTCGCCGTGATCTGCGTGGCCGAGGGCGCGCGTCCCGCCGCCGGCGCCATGGTCTACCGCAAGGGCGAGATCGACCAGTACGGTCACGAGCGGTTCACCGGCATCGGCAACCAGCTCGCGGTGGAACTGGAGCACCGCCTGGGCAAGGAGGCCCGCCCCGTGATCCTCGGCCATGTGCAGCGCGGCGGCACCCCCACCGCGTACGACCGGGTGCTCGCCACCCGCTTCGGGTGGCACGCCGTCGAGGCCGCCCACCGGGGCGACTTCGGGCACATGACGGCCCTGCGCGGTACCGAGATCGTGATGGCACCGCTGGCCAGCGCCACCTCCGAGCTGAAGACCGTCCCCGTGCACCGCATGGAGGAGACCGAGGCCGTCTTCTGACGGACTCCGGTGGGCACGGCGGACCGTGAAGGCCGTCGTGCCCGAGGCCGTGACCGCCGTCGAACCCCCGTCGAACCGCCGTCGAGCGCCGCGCCGTGCCCGTCGCGGGCAGGGATCAGGCTCGCACCGCCCGGAAATGACCGAGCCGCGCTAGGTTCTGACCATGAACGTTGCAATCACTTCCGGATATGTGGTGCCCGTCGATGGAGACCCCATCGACGGCGGCACCGTGCTGATCATCGACGGCAGGATCGCGGCCGTCGGCCCCGACGCCGAGGTCGAGGTACCCGCGGGCACGGACGTGGTCGACGCCGCCGGCCAGTGGGTGCTGCCCGGCTTCGTCGAGGCCCACGGCCACCTGGGCGTCTCCGAGGAGGCCGAGGGCTGGGAGGGTCAGGACACCAACGAGATGACCGACCCCAACGGCGCCCGGATGCGCGCGCTGGACGCCATCAACCCCGCGGACATCGGCTTCCACGACGCGCTGGCCGGCGGCGTCACCAGCTCGGTCATCAAGCCCGGTTCGGGCAACGTGATCGGCGGCCAGACCGTCGCGGTCAAGTGCTGGGGCCGCAGCGTCGACGACATGCTGGTGCGCCAGCCCGTCAGCGTGAAGAGCGCCCTCGGCGAGAACCCCAAGCGGGTCTACGGCGACAAGAAGCAGCTGCCCTCCACCCGGCAGGGCGTCGCCGCCGTCATCCGGGACGCCTTCACCCGCGCCCAGGACTACAAGGCCCGCCGGGACCACGCCGCGGAGGAGGGCAAGCCCTTCGAGCGCGACAACACCCTGGAGGTGCTGGTCAAGGTCCTCGACGGCGAACTGCCCTGGTGCCAGCACACCCACCGCGCGGACGACATCTCCACCGCGCTGCGCCTCGCCGACGAGTTCGGCTACCGCGTCGTCATCAACCACGCCACCGAGGCCCACCTGCTGGCCGACGACATCGCCCGGCGCGGCGTACCGGTGATCAGCGGACCCCTGTTCACCACCCGCCGCAAGGTCGAGCTGCGCCACCGCACCCTCGCCAACCCGGGCATCCTCGACCGGGCCGGCGTCAAGGTGGCGATCACCACCGACCACCCGGTGATCCCCATCAACTTCCTGGTCCACCAGGCCACCCTGTGCGTCAAGGAGGGCATGGACCCGGACGCCGCGCTGCGCTCCATCACCCTGCACCCGGCCCAGATCATGGGCCTGGACGACCGGGTCGGCGCCCTCAAGCCCGGCCTCGACGGCGATGTGGTCGTCTGGTCCGGTGACCCGCTGGACGTGATGAGCCGCGCGCTGCGCACCTTCGTGGACGGCCGTGAGGTCTACACCTGGGACGAGGAGACCCGCTCCGGCGAGGTGCTGGACCCCTACTACCAGGGCTGACCGGCCGCCACCGCCACCACCGTCGTGGCCCCCATCACCGCCCCGCCGCACGCGCGGGTGGCGACGGGGGCCGCGACGCCCGCCCGCCGACGCCTCAGGCGGGGCGGAGCCAGATCGTCGCCAGCGGAGGCAGGGTGAGGGAGAGTGAGGCGTCCCGGCCGTGCCAGCCGGTGGGCTCGGTCTTCACCGGCTCGGGATTGCCGACGCCACCGCCGCCGTACTCCGCCGCGTCGGTGTTGAGCACCTCGGTCCACGCCACGCTCTCGCCGGGGACGCCGATCCGGTAGCGGTGGCGCACCACCGGCGAGAAGTTGCTGACCGACAGCAGCGGCGTCCCGTCGCCCGCGTACCGGGCGAAGGCCAGTACGTTGTCGTCGGCCGCGTCGCCGACGAGCCAGGAGAAGCCGGCGGGATCGGTGTCGCGTTCCCACAGCGACGCCTCGGCGCGGTAGCGGTGGTTGAGGTCGCCGACCAGCCGCTGCACCCCGCGGTGGTCACCGGCGGCGCTGTAGCCGGGGTCGAGCACCCACCACTGTGGCCCCTCCTCCGCCGACCACTCCGCGCCCTGGGCGAACTCCTGCCCCATGAAGAGCAGTTGCTTGCCGGGGTGGGCCCACATCCAGCCCAGGTAGGCGCGGTGCGAGGCACGCTGCTGCCACCAGTCGCCGGGCATCTTGGAGACCAGCGCGCCCTTGCCGTGCACCACCTCGTCGTGGGAGATGGGCAGGACGTAGTTCTCGGAGTAGGCGTACACCATCGAGAAGGTCATCTCGTTGTGGTGGTACCTGCGGTGCACCGGCTCCTTGGACATGTAGACCAGCGAGTCGTGCATCCAGCCCATGTTCCACTTGAAGCCGAAGCCGAGCCCGCCGTGGTCGGTGGAGCGGGTGACCCCGTCCCAGGCGGTCGACTCCTCGGCGATCGTCACCACGCCCGGACAGCGCCGGTAGACGGTGGCGTTCATCTCCTGAAGGAACGCCACGGCGTCCGGGTTGTCGCGTCCGCCGAACTCGTTCGGCGCCCACTCGCCCTCCTCGCGGGAGTAGTCGAGGTAGAGCATCGAGGCGACGGCGTCCACCCGCAGCCCGTCGATGTGGAACTCCTGGCACCAGTAGACGGCGTTGGCGACCAGGAAGTTCCGGACCTCCTTGCGCCCGTAGTCGAACTCCAGCGTTCCCCAGTCCGGGTGCTCGGAACGGCGCGGGTCGGGGTGCTCGTACAGCGGGGCGCCGTCGAAGCGGGCCAGCGCCCACTCGTCCTTCGGGAAGTGGGCGGGCACCCAGTCGATGAGCACGCCGATACCCGCGCGGTGCAGCGCGTCCACGAGGTGGCGGAAGTCGTCCGGCGATCCCAGCCGCGCGGTCGGCGCGTAGTACCCCGTGACCTGGTAGCCCCAGGAGCCGCCGAACGGGTGCTCGGCCGGCGGCATCAGCTCCACATGGGTAAAGCCCAACTCGTTTACGTATGCCGGAAGTTGCTCGGCGAGTTCGCGGTATCCGAGACCGGGACGCCACGACTCCGGGTGCAGCTCGTAGACCGACATCGGCGCCGCGTGCGCCGGGCGCCCGGCGCGGGAGGCCATCCAGCCCGCGTCGTTCCAGACATAGCCGCTCTCCTCCACGATCGACGCGGTGGCGGGCGGGCACTCGGTGCGCCGCGCCATCGGGTCGGCGCGCACCGTGTGGTGCCCCTGCGGGGTGTGGATGTCGAACTTGTACTGGGTACCGGCGCCCAGACCCGGGACGAACAGCTCCCAGACGCCACTCGACCCCAGGGACCGCATCGGGTGCCCGGTCCCGTCCCAGAAGCAGAAGTCGCCGGTCAGCCGCACCCCCCGCGCGTTGGGCGCCCACACCGTGAAGCGGGTGCCGGTGACCCCCTGGTGGGTCATCGGGTGCGCGCCGAGCGCCCGCCACAGCTCCTCGTGACGGCCCTCGGCGATCAGATGCAGGTCGTACGCACCGAGCGCGGGGAGGAACGCGTACGGGTCGTGGGTCAGCCACTCCTCGCCCTCGTCCTCGTAGCGCACCGCCAGCCGGTAGGACTCCAGCGTCGGCACCGGCAGTACCGCGGCGAACAAGCCGTCGCCCTCCGGGGCCAGTTCGGCTCGCAGCCCCTCCGCGACGACCGCGACCGACCGGGCGCCGGGACGCAGCGCGCGCACCAGGACGCCGCCCGCCGAGGGGCGGGCGCCCAGCAGCGCGTGCGGGTCGTGGTGGGCGCCGGCCAGCAGCCGTCCACGGTCGTGTACATCGAGCGGCGGCGCCTCCGGGCCGCTCCCGGTCCCGGGCGGAGTGGGGGCCGGCCGGCGGGGCGGAAACGCCGGCACGCTCGGGGCGGTCCGGGGC
>NZ_BHZI01000356.1 GCF_004305975.1 Streptomyces otsuchiensis | reverse complement strand
GACCAGGTCCGCGCGTCCCCCACCAGATCACTCACACACCATCAACGAGCCTGAACCCGAAGCGTTTCGGATCAATATCAGGAACCGAATGCGAGCGAGCGTCCGTAGTCTCCTCCCAGATCGGCCAACGCCGCCTCTTCGGCTTGCGACAGCCGTGACCACGCTGATCCTGGTCCTCTCGACGAACGGATGTGGAACCGTGGACGAGAAGTCCCCCCTCACGGACGACGCGCCGGTTCGGCCGGCCAACGATGTCGTGATGGCGGTCGAGAGAGCGTCCGAGCACTTCAACCTGGCGCTGGACCTGCCGGGCGCGGTGATCGAGGCGGCGGTGCCCGTCAGCAAGGGCCCGTGCACGGCGGACTACGAGAGCGATCTCTACTCCGTCAGACACACGTGGAGCGCGGCCGGGGTTCCTGAGGAGGAACTGCACCGGGCGATGGACCGGCTGCACGCCGAACTTCCCGCACAGGGGTGGCGCGTGCTCCTCTACGAACCGGACTCCAGTGAGTCCGAGAGCCTGGAACTCCGGGTGGAACACGACGAGGATTTCCTGCTCGCCCACGCCCGCTTCCTCGACGGCCGAAAGGTGGGAGTGCCGGACGGCCGGGAGTCCGAGATCACCCTCACGGTCTTCACTCCCTGCTACGAGGACCCGGACGCGGCGAGCTACTGAGGCAGCCCTCCGTCCCGCGCGCAGACCCGACACGGCCTCTCGGCGGGGATGCTGCAGGCGTGTCACAACGGCCGACGACGCTTGTCGCGAGGCTGCGGCGGCTGCTAGACACGGACGCGGGTCCCGCCCGCTCCGCACCGATCGGGGCGGGAGATCCCGGGGCCGGGACGAGAGCGCCGTCAGTCGGGCACGGGGGAACGCATGTCGCTGATCAGGGAGTCCGAGATACCCAGCTTCTCCGGGAACCTCGGCCAGCTGGAGTCGGCCGTCCGCAGTCTGGACCGTGACGGCGAGGCGGTGTTCGACGGCGCCAACACCCTGCACTCCACCTTTCAGGGGCTGGCCGGTGGTTACGAGGCCCCGGAGACCTCGGACCTGCTGGTCACCACCCTTCCCGTCCGCTCCGGCGGCGAACAGCTGCGAGACGCGGTGAGCGCCGTCTCACGTGCGCTGGGCGACTACGCGGCCGACGCCCGGCACATCGACTCCCGCCTGGACTCCCTCCGGGCACGCGCGCGGGCCGTGCCCGATGTCTCCAGCGACGACCCGGACTACGGCAGGCACGTCGAGGAGAGCGAGAGCATCCGGGTCGAAGCGGCCCTGCTGGTCGCCTCGTTCGAGCGGATGGAGGCGGAGACGGTCCGTGCCGTCGAGTCAGCGCTGCCACTCGGCACGCACCACTTCCCGGTCTTCGGCCCCTACCTCCCCGGTCAGGGCCCCTGGATGCCGCTGGCGGTGGTCCCCACCTTCAGCACCCCGGCCGAGGCGGCCGCCTGGTGGCGGGGGCTGAGCGAGTCCGAGAGAGCGGAGCTGATCGAGCTCTCGCCCGCCGAGATCGGCGCCACCGACGGACTGCCGGTGGCGGTGCGCGACCGGGCCAACCGCGTCGTCTTCGAGCGGATGTGGCGCCAGGACCGTCCCGACCTGGCGTACGAACGGCACCTGGACGCCGAACCGGAGCGCTACGTCACCGTCCGTCGGCGCCACTACTACGGCTTCACCTCCACGGAGGTGGAGACGGAGGAATGGAAGGAGTGGAACGAGCGGAAGAAGGAGATCAGCGCACTGCTGACCGTCAACGACCGTCTGAACGGTGAGGGCGACTACAGCGATCCGACGCTGCCGCGCGCCTATCTGCTCGTCTTCGACCAGGAGAACCGGGGCAAGGTGGCCATCGCCAACGGGAATCCCGACACGGCCGATCACACGGCGGTCCTCGTGCCCGGCACCGGCTCCGAGCTGAAGGGCGTCCGCGGGGACCTCAACCGCACGGTCGACGTGTGGCAGACGTCGTCGGAGCTGGCCCGCCCCGGTGAGGCCGTCTCCACGGTGACCTGGATCGGCTACGACTCCCCGGCGAAGATCTTTCCCGACGCGACCAGGCGGGTCTACGCCGAGGAGGGGGCTCCGGTCCTCAACGGGTTCCTCGACGGTCTGGAGGCCTCACGCGGCGGCCCGGGCCAGGGCAACACCACGGTCATCGCGCACAGTTACGGCAGCACGCTGGTCGGTGCCGCCACCCAGGAGGCGGGGCGCTCCCGCCCGATCGCCGCCGACAGCATCATCGCGGTCGGGAGTCCGGGGATGACGGTCGGCCATGCCGACCGGCTGGGCGTCGGCGCCGAGAACGTGTGGTCGATGCAGGCCCCGTTCAGCAAGGACCAGGTGGCCGAGGGAGGCCGGTTGTTCCACGGCGAGACCGACAGCCGCTGGCGGCGCGGTCTGTTCGGCGTCCCGTACCACGACACGGACCACTGGCCGAACGTCCCGGCCGATGAGGACTTCGGCGCCGGCCGGATGCGGAACGACGCGCAGGACCACAGCGACTACTGGAGCTCGGAGCTCAATCTGCGGAACCAGGCGCACGTCGTGGTGGGGCGGCCGAGCGGCGTGATTCGTGAGTGACCCACCCCCTACTCTCATTCGAGTGTTTCTGGCGGCGGGTGTCTTCGCCGCTCTGGCCATGACGTCGGGATGCGCGATGAACGAAGACGGACCTGGATCCGGTGCGGGCGAACGGGGCGACGCGACGGCGACCGGCCCCGCGACTGTTCGCCCCGTGGAGCGGCTCGCCGCGGAGGTGACGGCGGCCTCGGAGCAGTTGGCGGGGATCGCCGGGTTGCCTCCCGAGAACGTGCGGATGGAGTCGACGCCCCGTCGGGGCGCCTGTGCCGAGGGGGACGACGACTCCCACTACACGATGCGGCATGTGTGGTCCCTCGCCGATTCGCCGGAGGCCGACCTGGCGCGCGCGATGGACCGGCTGCGTTCCGGGCTGCCGGAACACGGCTGGGGTGTCGTGATGTACGAGCGGAACAGCAGCCCGGCCGCCGAGCTCGAACTGCGGGCCGAGCGCCCCTCGGACGGTCTCTTCGCCTATGCGCTCTTCATGGACGCGGCCAACGAGGCTGCGGGGCACGAGGTGTCGAAGATCCTCGTCACCACCTTCACCGGCTGCTTCGGGCTTCCGCAGTCCGAGCGCCGCTGATCCGCGGCGCGACCGGCCGCGTCTGCCGGCCGCCGGCCGACCACCGGCCGGAACGCCGTCACAGGCGCCCGGTCTGGACGAGCCGGTAGGGGGCGCCGCGGCGGATCAGAGTGCCGCGGCCGGGGGGTTCGGCGCGCGGGTAGAGCTTCGGGTACAGCTGCCCCTCCTGCCGGTCGCCGGTCATCAGCAGCGCCGAGCTGCCGTTCTCCTTCAGCGACTGGAGGAAGGGTTCGTAGAAGGCGCGGGAGACACCCGCCACCCGGCGGGTGACGACGAAGTGCAGCCCGATGTCGGGTGCCGAGGGGATGAACGGCACGAAGTGCTGGAGCGGCCGCTGGTTGGCGGTGGCGAGGATGTCGTAGTCGTCGATGAGGACGACGATGCGGGGGCCGCTGAAGCCGGTGGTGTCGAGCGCGTCGGGGCCGAGGTCGCTGTCGGGCATCCGCTCCTTGAGCTTGGTGGCGATGCCCGCGGAGAGCCGTCCGGCGAGGTCGGCGTTGTGGGCGTAGCCACCGCGGTACGCCTCGGGGACCGCGCCGCGCAGTCCCCGGCGCGGGTCCATCACGGCGAAGACCAGGTCCTCGTCGGAGTAGCGCTCCATCAGCCCGCGGGCGAGGAGTTGGAGCAGGTTGGTCTTGCCGCACTCGCTGTCGCCGAGGATCAGCAGGTGCTGGTCGGCGCCTTCGAGGTCGAGGGTGGCGGGGGTGAGGTCCTCGTGGACGCCGAACGGCACGGCGGAGCGGCGGGGCCCGTCGGCGGGGAGCGAGGCGGCGGGCAGGGAGGCGGGCAGTACCCGTACGGGGCGGACGCCCGCTCCCCGCCAGGCGTCGCGGATGCCTCGTACGGCGGTGTCCAGGGCGGCGGCGGCCGCGTCGTCGGTGGCGCCGTCGATGCGCGGCAGCGCGGTGTGGGCGAAGAGCTTGGCGTCGGTCAGCGCGCGGCCGGGGGCGTCGGCGGGGACGGTCTCGATGAGCTTGCGGTCGATGCCGCTGTCACCGGCGTCGTTGAGGCGCAGTTCGAGGCGGCTGCCGAAGGAGGACTGCACGTTGATGCGGACGTCGTTCCAGCGCAGCATTCCCGCGACGACGTGGATGCCGTAGCCGCCGCCCCGGCGCAGCAGGTCGGAGATGCCGTCGTCGAGTGCCTCGAACTCCTCGCGGATGGCGCCGAATCCGTCGATGACGAGGACGATCTCGGTGGAGTCGAGTTCGGGGAGTTCCCCGGCGGCGCGCATCCGGCGGAGGGTGTCGACGGAGTCGACGGCGCGGTCGCGGAAGAGGATCTCGCGTTCGGCGAGCATGGTGCGCAGTTCCTCGACGGTGCGGGCGACGCGTTCGCGGTCGGTGCGGGTGGCGATGCCGCCGACGTGGGGCAGTCCGTCGGTGGGCCGGAGGCCGCCGCCGACGAGGTCGAGCCCGTAGACGGCGACGTCGCGGGGGCTGTGGGTGAGGGCGAGGGAGAGGATCACGGTGCGCAGCAGGGTGGTCTTGCCGGACTGGGGCCCGCCGATGACGGCGTAGTGGCCGCCCGCGACGGTGAGGTCCATGACCCACTGCCCCTGCCACTGTTCGCCGGGGTCGTCGAGCAGGCCGACGGGAACGCGCAGCGGGCCCGCCGGCCGGGCGAGGCGCAGCCCGTCGGCGGTTTCGGTGACACCGCCGCCGATGCTGTCGAGGGTGACGGCTTCGGGGAGCGGGGGGAGCCAGATCTTGCGTACCGGGTCCGCGGCACCGCTGAGGGCCTCGACCATGGACGACAGCAGGGTGGGGCCGTCACCGCCGGGACCGGTGCGGGCCTTCTGCCGCTCGGGTGGGTCGGCGCCTTCACCGCCGGCCGGGGCGGGGAGGTTGCGCGCGGGGAAGACGG
>NZ_BHZI01000355.1 GCF_004305975.1 Streptomyces otsuchiensis | reverse complement strand
GTCCGGAGCGGGCTGGGTCATGCGTCGTCCTCCAGGTCCTCCAGTGCGGCCAGAATCGGCGGGTAGATCAGGTCGATGGGGATGAACCGCGTCAGCGAACTCCGTGGAACCCAGGCGACATCGAGGTTCTCGACGGTGTCGCGGTTGACCGCCTCACCCGCCAGGTAGTCACAGAGGAAGTAGACGCAGCCGACCTTGTTCAGAGGGTGCAGGCGGCTCCCGAGGGCCCGCCGCACGGTGCAGTGCACTCCGGTCTCCTCCAGCGTCTCCCGGACGGTGGCGTTCTGCGGCTTGGCACCGGGCTTGATCACTCCGGCCGGGAACTGCCAGGTGAGGCCCTCGGCGTCGCCGTCCCGCCGGTGGACGAGCAGCACCTCGTCACCCCGGGTCACGACCGCGATAGCGACCCGCAACGGGTGGGCGAGACCGGCGTCGGGCGCACCGCCGGGGTTCGCGGGCGTCCCCCGGGCCGGGGGTCCGTGCCCGGCGCCGTACGGCGGGGCCGGTCCGAGACCGGCGGCAATGGCGTGGGCGAAGCGGCGCCGCGCCACGTCCGTGGCGGCCTCGTGGGCGTTGTCGAGCAGCCGCTGCACATCGACCCGGGGCACGATCCGGGCGTCGGCGTGCCAGCTCGCGACGGTGCGCGGGGCGACGCCGAGTTGTTCGGCGAACGCCTCGTTGGACAGGCGAAGTGCGTGCTGGAGCGCGCAGGCGAGGTGCCCGTTCCACCGTTCCACGACATCCACCGGTTCCTCCCACCGAATTCGCCGTATCGCACGTCGTCACTGGCAATTGCACGAACCGCACTGAACCGTCCTGCTATCCGCAGCCGGAATTCATGGTGCGGTGACGTCGGCCGGTGTTCACTGGAACCACGGCACGGTCGCACCGGACCCGGCGGCACCCTGTCGTGATGCCCCGTCAACGGTCTCCGTATCCGCCCGGCCGCGCGAGAGAGCCGAACCCGTCGATCCTGCGGGTAATCTCGGTTCTCCCGAACTGATCCGGCGTCACAGGAGACAACACCGCCGACGCCGGGCCCCAAGCGAGAGGAAGACCATGACCGAGGCGCGGGAATCCGTGGTGGAACGCACGCTCGTCCTGCTGAAACCGGACGCGGTGGTACGCGGCTTGGCCGGAAGGATCATCACGCGGTTCGAGGAGGCGG
The DNA here is from genome assembly GCF_004305975.1 of Streptomyces otsuchiensis. GTDB lineage: Bacteria > Actinomycetota > Actinomycetes > Streptomycetales > Streptomycetaceae > Streptomyces > Streptomyces otsuchiensis. The sequence goes on along the minus strand of NZ_BHZI01000355.1, from coordinate 3,868 downwards.
CTCTCAAGATCGTGGGCGTGAAGATGCGCGAGATGGACGCGGATTTCACGCGGCGCCACTATGCCGACCTCGAAGAGCGGCTCGGACGTGAGGTCTACGACGTCGCCGCGACCTTCATGCAGCGGGGGCCGGTGATCGCGTTCGTACTGGAGGGCTTCGACGCCGTCGCGACCGTCCGGAAGATCGTGGGCAGCACCTACCCCAACGAGGCACCCGCGGGCACGGTGCGCGGGGACTTCTCGCACTACAGCGCGGCGGGCAGCAAGGAGAGCGGCAAGGCCGTCGCCAATCTCGTGCACGCCTCCGGCAACCGGGAGGAGGCGGCACAGGAGGTGGAGCTGTGGTTCGAACCGGCCGAGCTGCACCGGTACCGCACCCTCGCCGAGGCGTTCACCTACTGACGGGCCGCGCCTCTCCGGGCCACCGCCCGGCCGCGCGCCCGACCCGACCCACGCACCACCACCACACGAGAGAAGCGACCATGACCATGCGCGCCCGCACCGCCTCCGCCGAGGAGCTGGAAGCCGCCTACCAGCGGGAGCTGTCCACCGACCGCTGGGCCGCCGCCGAGAGCTGCTACGCCCTGGCCGTGCTGCACCGGGACAGCGGCGACTGGGCGACGGCCAGGGACTGGGTGCGGCAGTGCCGGCGGCTGCTCGACGGGTTCTCCTCCGACCACCTGGAACAGGTCGCGACCCGCCGGGTCTCCGTCGGGGGCGTGCCGCTCCCCGGCTGCCTGCACGACGGTGTCCTCCGCGAGCGTTTCGGCGCCTTCGACTGACTCCGGCCGTCGGCCAGCCGGCCGCCGGGAAGACTCAGTTCCCGACCACCGTCGCGTAAAGCGCATTTCCGATACCGCACAACAACTGTTCACAGCAAGCCCAGCAGCCCCACCGGATCGGGTGATTATCGCTCAGCCGATCCGGTAGGCACCCCCATGCCCGAAATGCGAGGAGGCCGCCGATGCCGGTGGAGATCGAGATGCGCGCCCGCTTCGACGAGGCACAGCACGAGGAGCTAATCACCCGTTTGGAGGAAATCGGGGAGGACCTGGGACACGACAACAAGACGATCATTTTCTATGTTCTCGACGCGGGCCTGCTCAAAGTGACGGACAACCTCACGGCCGGCTCGGCGAAGATCACCTGGAAATCCGGACGCATCGGCGACGGTCCCGCCTTCCCGGAACAGGAGATTCCGATCGCCCGCGAGGACATCGGGCGCGCGGTGGAAATCCTCGACGCCATCGGTTTCGCCGAACGCAGGCACGAGGCATTCACCCGGCGCCGGAACTTTCGGTTCCGGGGTGTCGAGATCGCGGTGAAATGGAGCCAGGCGTGGGGGTACCACGCGGAGTTCGAACTGCTGCTCCCGGACGACGCGGCCTCGCCCGCCGCACGGTCGGACGCCGCAGCGCAGATCGGGACGGTCGCCTCCAGCCTGGGCATCCGCCTGATGAGCGAAGCCGAACTGGCCGCCTTCACCCGCGCGTTCGAAGAGGCAGAGCGAGACCGTCGCGCGGCGGAGACCGCGTCCGGCTGACCGGGATCACCCACCCACCAGGGGGAGAACCTCTCATGGAACGGAATCGATCGGCACCATCGCAATCGCTCGTCTCGCTCGCCGCCCGCGGAAGCCTGCCCCGGCACCAGTACCCCGACGCCGCCAGCATCCAATGGATCACGGCCCACCGACCGCCGCTGCCACCGGGCCGGGCCACGGCCCTGCCCCCGGCCCACCAGAGGCTGCTGCGGCGCTGCACGCCCCGCGACAGCTGGTTCGCGGAGGGCCGGTGCGTGGACTCACTGCACGGCGTCCGGCACGCCCTGCGCACCGCCGCCCTGGCCGCCGTCCTCGCCGACCGGGCCGGACTGACCCCGCGCCGGACGGCGACACTGGTACTGGCGGCCGCGGTTCACGACTGCCGCCGCCTGCACGACGGGCACGACCGGGGCCACGGACGGCGCGCCGCCCACTGGCTCACCTCCAACGCGGCACAGCTCCACGACCGGCTCGGCACCGACCACCGGCAACTCCGCGCCAACCGGCAACTCGGCTCCGAACAGCCCCAGGAGACACCCGACTTCGCCGAGGCGGCGACGGCCGTGCGCCTCCACGACGTCCCGTACCAGGACTTCTCCCCCGCCGACACCCGCGACCACCTCCGAGCGGGCCCCGTCGTCGATCTGCTGAAGGCGGCGGACGCGCTGGACCGCTACCGGCTGCCACGGCTCGACTGGTGGCCCGACCCTGCGCGCGTCCGGACAACCCTGCCCGCGTGGCTGCACGGCGTCGCCTTCGACCTGGTCGTCGGCTCCGAGACCGCGTGGCTCTCGGGCGTGTCCAGCACCGACGCCGTCCGGCAGTCCCTGGCACGGCTGGGGGCCATCCCATGAGCGGCCCCGGCGCCAGCTACCGGCTGTGGGCGGACGCCCATCGCTTCTACGACACCGCGCACCTGCCCGGCCAACGCGGCCAGGGCGACCCCACCCAGGCGATACCCTTCCCGCAGGCCGACCCCCTGGCCACGCTTCGCGCCGACTGGTCCGCCCGCCTGGCCGCCGCACCCAACGGTGCCCTGCTCCACGACAACGCGCTGTTCTCCGCGCTGCGTTCGGACCGCACCCTCCATCTGCTGCACGTGACAAACGCGTTGGAGGAGATCAACGGCCAGGGCGTGCTCTATCCCTCGGGCGGCTGTCTGGTCGGCAGCGTCTACTGCGCGCCCCTCACCGACGCGGGCGGTGGCGAGTTCCGGATGCACAACCTCGGCCACCACATCCTCACCCGCGAGGCGCCCGAGAGCGCGGCGCGCGCCGGACGGCCCGAGCAGTCCGCCACTCCGCTCATCATTGAGGTGACCGTGCCCGATCACGGCTACCGCGGGCTGGCGGGCATCGACTACCTGCGGCTGGGCACCATCCACCTGGAGCTCTACGACCACCTGAAGTACCTGCTGTCACGCGCCGAACGGCACGAGCTGCGCGAGACGGTCGTGGCCAGGACCCGGAACGCCACCGCGCTGCTCGCCCTGGCGACGGCGCGCGTGTACCAGGGCGCCGCTGTCACCCCCGAGCACTTCCTGAGCGTGCTGCACGAGACGATCCCCCGGCTGCCAGTCCTGGGCTACCTCTACTTCGAAGCCCTCTCCGAGTACCTGATGCTGCACTCGACCAGCGACGTGACCCGGCGGCTGGCGGCACGGGGCGAGATGAACAACCGCCTCTACAAGGAGCTGCTGGTCCTCGCCCACCCCGACATGAGGGGACGGTTCGACCTCTCCCGGTTCCGGCCGGCGCCGCGCGACCTCGACGGTCTCCTAGGCCGGGTCGACCCGACTCTGGAACCGTCCGCCGCCCGCGCCCACCTCGTGGACCGAGTCAGCTACCTCGTCGCCGCCCGCCTCTTCACTCCCGGCCTCGTCCCCTCCCCGTGGCACCACACGCGCTGGGAGTTCGACACCCTGGCGGCCCGGGTCGGCCCGCTGGTCGGGCACCTCGTCCACCGGGAGCTGAGGAACTTCGGGCGGTACCGCGACTTCTACGTCTACTTCGACCAGAACAAGGCGATCCAGGCGTGGAACTACTGGAACCACCTCGATGTCGTCGTGCCGTTCAACGGGACCGTCCCCAAGGGTGAGGTCGGCGTCAACCCGGCGTACCCCGGGCTGGAGTACACGATCTGGCGCGCCGAACCGAGCCGCACGGGCCATCTGCGTCCCGTCAGCCAGCTGGACCTCACCATCTCGCCGCGCCTGGTGGACCTCCGGCACACCCTGATGCGCGGCAACCGCGACACCCCGGCGGACGCTCCGCCCGGACCGGTCGCCCACGCGCACTGACCCACCGGGCGCCGCCCTCCCCCGCCC
>NZ_BHZI01000354.1 GCF_004305975.1 Streptomyces otsuchiensis | reverse complement strand
CGACTGCGGCCTCGCCCCGCCACCCGGCGTCTGGCCCCGCCGTGCAGCCCGACGCGCGCCCCGCGCGGCGCCGGCCCGAGGGTGGGGCCGCCCGTCGCACCGCCCGTACTCCGGGCGCGGGGTCCGGCCGTGGCCGGAGGCCCGGCGTCGGAGAGGCGGAGGCACTGCTGCGCCGGGCGGACGTCGCCATGTACCAGGCGAAGCGCGGCGCCCGGACCGCCGTGGAGGTCTACGACGCCTCACGTGACACCAACACCCCGGCCAGGCTGAGCCTGCTCGGGGACCTTCGCGCCGCGCTGGACGGCGGCGAGGTCCGTCTGCACTACCAGCCGAAGGTCCGCTTCGACGGCAGTGTCGCCGGCCTGGAGGCGCTGATCCGCTGGGAGCACCCGAGGCGGGGGCGGGTCCCGCCGGACGAGTTCATCACCGTGGCTGAGGCGTCCGGCCTGATGCCCCGGCTCACCGAGTACGTGCTGGAGACGGCTCTCGCCCAGCTCGCCCGCTGGCGCGACCAGGGCATCACGGTGCCGGTCGCCGTCAATGTGTCCCCGCGCGACGTGCACAGTCCCGGGTTCGCCGGCGCGGTCGCCGCCCGGCTCGCCCGGCACGGCGTACCCGCCGGCTCGCTCCAGCTGGAGATCACCGAGCACGTGATGCTGGAGGACCCGCAGCAGGCGGCCGACACCCTCGCCGGGCTCACCGGGCACGGAGTGCGGATGTCGCTGGACGACTTCGGTACCGGCTACTCCTCGCTGGTCCACCTGAGGCGGCTGCCGGTGAGCGAGCTGAAGATCGACCGTTCGTTCGTGGCCCGGCTGGCCGAGGACGGGGAGGACGCCGAGATCGTGCGCTGCACGGTGGATCTGGCGCACTCCCTCGGACTGGCGGTGGTGGCGGAGGGCGTGGAGGACGCCGAGACCTGGGAACGGCTCCGCGAACTGGGCTGCGACGCGGTGCAGGGCTGGCTGCTGTCACCGGCGATGCCCGCGGCGGAGACCACCGCGTGGCTGCGGGCACGTGCCGGAGCGCCGCCCGTGCCTGCCGCCGCGGTGCCGGCGGCGGCCGAACCGGCCCGCCCCGCCGGGCCGGTGGCCGCTGCCGAACTCCGTTCCGGGCCGCGCCGGAACTGACCACCGTTGCGTCACCGGCTCCGGCCGGTCCGCTCACCGCGGCGCCGTGCGCGCAGTGCCGCCGGGGCCGCGGCACTGGTGCGCGTCCGGCCCGCCGCACCCCATAGGATTGGTGGCTCAACCCAGCCCTCGACAAGCAATGAGGATCGCCGCATGCCTGGCATCACGCGCGAGGAGGTCGCCCACCTCGCCCGGCTGGCGCGTCTGGAGCTGTCCAGCGAAGAGCTCGATCACTTCGCCGGTCAGCTCGACGACATCATCGGGGCGGTCGCCGCCGTCTCCGATGTCGCCGACGAGGACGTCCCGCCGACCTCCCATCCGCTGCCGCTGACCAACGTCATGCGACCGGACGAGGTCCGTCCGAGCCTGCCCCCCGAGCAGGTGCTCTCGCAGGCACCCGCCAGCGAGCAGCAGCGTTTCAAGGTGCCCCAGATCCTGGGGGAGGAGTGACCGGCATGAGCGAACTCACCAGGCTCACCGCGGCGGAGACCGCCGCGAAGATCGCCTCCGGCGAGGTCACCGCGGTCGCGGTCACCGAAGCCCACCTGGCGCGCATCGACGCGGTCGACGAGAAGGTGCACGCCTTTCTGCACGTCGACCGCGAGGGTGCGCTCGAACAGGCGCGCGCCGTCGACGCACGCCGGGAGGCCGGCGAGGAACTCGGCCCGCTGGCCGGCGTCCCGCTGGCGCTGAAGGACATCTTCACCACCCAGGGCGTTCCCACCACGGTGGGCTCCAAGATCCTGGAGGGATGGATCCCGCCGTACGACGCGACGGTCACCCGCCGCCTCAAGGACGCCGGCGTGGTCATCCTCGGCAAGACCAACATGGACGAGTTCGCGATGGGCTCCTCCACCGAGAACAGCGCCTACGGCCCCACCGGCAACCCGTGGGACCTCACCCGCGTCCCCGGTGGCTCGGGCGGCGGCTCCTCGGCGGCGATCGCCTCCTACCAGGCGCCGCTGGCCATCGGCACCGACACCGGCGGGTCGATCCGCCAGCCCGCGGCCGTCACCGGCACCGTCGGCGTCAAGCCGACCTACGGCGGTGTCTCCCGCTACGGCATGGTCGCGTTCTCCTCCTCCCTCGACCAGGGCGGTCCCTGCGCCCGCACCGTGCTGGACGCGGCGCTGCTCCACGAGGTGATCGCCGGTCACGACCCCATGGACTCCACCTCCATCGACGCGCCGGTGCCCTCCGTCGTCGAGGCCGCCCGCAACGGCTCGGTCGAGGGTCTGCGCGTCGGCGTCATCAGCGAGTTCCGGGGCGAGGGCTACCAGGCCGGCGTCATGCAGCGCTTCGACGAGTCCGTCGAACTGCTGCGGGAGCTGGGCGCCGAGGTCGTCGAACTGTCCTGCCCGTCCTTCACCAAGGCACTGGCGGCGTACTACCTCATCGCACCGTCCGAGTGCTCCTCCAACCTCGCCCGCTTCGACGCCATGCGCTACGGCCTGCGCACCGGCGACGACGGCACCCGGTCGGCGGAGGAGGTCACCTCCCTCACCCGGGAGGCCGGCTTCGGCGACGAGGTCAAGCGGCGCATCATGCTCGGCACCTACGCGCTGTCCTCCGGCTACTACGACGCCTACTACGGCAGCGCGCAGAAGGTCCGCACGCTCATCAGCCGCGACTTCGAGCGCGCGTTCGAGCAGGTGGACGTGGTGATCTCCCCGACCACCCCGACCACGGCCTTCCCCATCGGCGAGCGTGCGGACGACCCGATGGCGATGTATCTGGCCGACCTGTGCACCATCCCCTCCAACCTCGCGGGGAACGCCGCGATGTCGCTGCCCTGCGGCCTTGCCCCCGAGGACGGTCTGCCGGTCGGCCTCCAGATCATCGCGCCCGCGATGGCGGACGAGCGTCTCTACCGCGTGGGGGCCGCCGTCGAGGCCGCGTTCCTGGCACGGTGGGGACACCCGATTCTTGAGGAGGCACCCGCGCTATGAGCAAGCAGAAGTCGAAGCTCGGCACCTACATCTCCATCGGCACCTCGGTGTTCGGTGTGATCGGCATCGTCAAGCAGCTGCGCAGCGCCCGTCAGGAACACGACACGCTCCAGCTGATCGACGGAGTCGTCTCCGCCGCCGCCGTCATCACCGGTGTGGCCCTGCTCGGCCGGGAACTGCGCCGCATGAACGAGGACACGCACGATGTCCTCTCCGACTGAACCGCTCCGGGCGCACGGCCCCGCCGCACGGCGGGCCGCGCACCCCCGCAGCCGAGAGGTACACCCCCGTGACCGTCATTGACCTGGTGCCGTACGAGGACGCGCTGGCGACCTACGACCCCGTCATGGGCCTGGAGGTCCATGTCGAACTCGGCACCAAGACCAAGATGTTCTGCGCCTGCGCCACCACACTCCGCGCCGACGCGAACAGCCAGACCTGCCCGGTCTGCCTCGGCCTGCCGGGCGCGCTCCCCGTGGTCAACGCCATCGGCGTCGAGTCGGCGGTGCGCATCGGTCTCGCCCTGAACTGCGACATCGCCGAATGGTGCCGCTTCGCCCGGAAGAACTACTTCTACCCGGACATGCCGAAGAACTTCCAGACGTCGCAGTACGACGAGCCGATCGCCTACGGCGGTTACCTCGACGTGCAGCTGGAGGACGGCGAGATCTTCCGGGTGGAGATCGAGCGGGCCCACATGGAGGAGGACACCGGCAAGTCCACCCACGTCGGTGGCGCCACCGGCCGGATCCACGGTGCCTCCTACTCGCTGCTGGACTACAACCGGGCCGGCATCCCGCTGATCGAGATCGTCACCAAGCCGATCGAGGGCGCGGGCGCACGCGCCCCCGAGGTGGCGCGTGCCTACGTCGCGGAGCTCCGCGAGCTGATCCGGGCCCTCGGCGTCTCCGAGGCCCGGATGGAGATGGGCCAGATGCGCTGCGACGTCAACCTGTCGCTGCGCCCGCACGGCACCGAGAAGTTCGGAACCCGCAGCGAGACCAAGAACGTCAACTCGCTGCGCAGTGTCGAGCGCGCCGCCCGGTTCGAGGTCCAGCGGCACGCCGCGGTGCTCAACGCCGGCGGCACCATCGTCCAGGAGACCCGGCACTTCCACGAGGAGGACGGCTCCACCACCTCCGGCCGCGTGAAGGAGGAGGCGGAGGACTACCGCTACTTCCCCGAGCCGGACCTGGTGCCGGTGGCCCCCTCCCGCGAATGGGTCGAGAGCCTCCGCGCGGGGCTGCCCGAGCTGCCCCGACTGCGCCGTAACCGGCTGCGCGAGGAGTGGGGCATCTCGGAGCACGAGATGCGTTCGGTGCTCAACGCCGGCGCCCTGGACTCCATCATCGCCACCATCGACGCCGGTGCCGACCAGGCGGCGGCCCGTAAGTGGTGGATGGGCGAACTGGCCCGCCGCGCCAACGAGCAGGGCGTGGAGGCGACGGCGCTGCCGATCACCCCCGCGCAGGTCGCCCGTGTCGCCGAACTCGTCGCCGAGGGCTCCCTCAACGACAAGCTGGCGCGTCAGGCGATCGAGGGCGTGCTCGCCGGTGAGGGCGAACCGGACGCCGTGGTGGAGCAGCGCGGCCTGAAGATCGTCTCCGACGACGGGGCGCTCGGCCAGGCGGTCGACGACGCGATCGCCGACAACCCGGGCGTCGCGGACAAGATCCGCGGCGGCAAGGTCGCCGCCGCCGGCGCGCTGGTCGGAGCGGTGATGAAGGCCACCCGGGGCCAGGCGGACGCGGGCCGTGCCCGTGAACTGATCCTGGAGCGGTTGGCGCCGGCCGAGTAGGACGACGCACCACGCCGCGCGGCCCGAGCCGTGCGGCGGACACGGCCCCGTGCCGGCACCTGACGCGCCCCGCGCGCCACGGTGTCCGCACGGGGCCGTCGTCGTCCTCACCGCTGGATTCGAGGGACGGGCCCGGCAGCGGGGCGGGGCAGTCGTGGGGC
>NZ_BHZI01000353.1 GCF_004305975.1 Streptomyces otsuchiensis | reverse complement strand
AGCGGTGCCGGGACGGCGCCGGGACCGCCGGTGGCCGCGCGGGCATCGGGGGCGCGACCGGGGTTGGAGGAAGGGCCGGGGACGGGAACGGTCCGTCGATCGGCACGGGGCCGGGCTGCCTCCGTACCGGTTCACGCTGGGCGTGGATGTCGCCGGCGGCTCCGGCCGGCGCGAACGCCACCGAGGGGAACTCCGCCGGCCCGGACACCGCCGGGCCGGGGCGGGCGGGACCTTCGGCCCCGGCCCTGCCGCCGTCCTGACCGCCGGGCCGGGCAAGGCAGCTGTCCACAGGACGGTCCGTGCTGTGGTCGGGGAAGACGGTCACACCCGCGCTGGCCTCGACCACCAGCGTGATCCCGTCCAGCTCGAGCGGAACCGCGAGGGCGGCCACCACCTCCCGCGCGACGCGCTGCGCCGCACCCACCGACGCGACGCGCGGCAGCAGCACGGCGAACTCGTCGCCGCCCAGCCGCGCCGTCTCGGCCGTCGCGGGCACCGCGCGCGCCATCCGCTCCGCGATCCGCAACAGCAGCCGGTCGCCGGTGAGATGACCGAGGGTGTCGTTGACCGAGCGGAAGCGATCGAGGTCGATCAGGATGAGCGCGCACCGGCCGCCGTCGCGTTCGGCCGCGCGGAGCGCCGTGCGGACGCGTTCGAGCAGCCACCGGCGGTTGGGCAGACCGGTCAAGGGGTCGAGCAGCTGGTCGACGGCGCGGGCGCGCGCGATCCAGAGCGTGGAGTCGAGGGCGATCAGGGGCAGCGCGAACAGCGGGAGCATGAGCGGCGTGTGTACCGCCACCACCACGATCAGCGGGGCGATGCCGAGCAGTGAGACGGCGAGCAGGCACTGGCGCGACAGCGCGGCGCGGGCCCGCGTGGGGAGTGCCCCCGGTGGTGCGAGGCACCACCACAGCAGCAGCCGGTCGACCAGGAGGTAGACGCAGGCGGCGGCGAGCAGTTCGGGCAGCGTGTCGGGGCGCCACTGCGCCGGTTCCCAGGGGTCGCTGACGGTGGGCCGGGTCCCGAACAGCGCGAGGACCAGCGCGGCGGCACCGATGCCGAGCAGGTCGCAGGCTCCGTGCAGCGCGGCCTGCCCCCGGCTGCCGCGCCGCGCGGCGCCGGTGAGGGTGACCAGCGTGAGACTGACCAGCGCGGCGGGGACCCAGCCGTGCAGGAGCAGCACGGCGAGGGTGAGGGCGGCACCGGAGCCGCTGCCGCCCCACCAGCGTTCGCGCCCCATCGCCAGCAGATGCGCGCCCATCACCGCGGTGAGGAGGGCCAGCCCCCAGCCGGCGGCTCCGGTGGGGAACAGGGCGTGGCCGCCGTCGGCGACCCGTACCACACCGGCGACGAGCAGGGCCGTCGCGCCGCCGAGTACCAGGGGGCGGGCGGGGTGGCTCAGGGCTCGGGCGCCACGGCGCGGCGCTCCGGCGGGAGACCCCGCGTGAGCCGACTGCATGCGCGCCTCTCCTTCGGTCGGAGACCGGCGCGGCCGCGGGGTTCCGCCGGGGTGTGCCCGCGGCCCCCTCAGGCGGGGTCCGCCGCGGGTGTGCGCTGTCCCTGCCGTCCGTACCTGGTCGTCGGGTATGGCATCCCCGCTTCGGGGGTCACTTCACACCGACCGTTCGGGTGGCCGCGCCGGGGCCGTTCGAGCCCGCGGCCCGGCCCGCCCTCGCGCTCACTCCCCCTCGGTGCTCCCCTCGGCGGGAGGCTCCGCCGAGGGCTGCCCCTCGCTCGCCTGCTCCGGCGTGGCGGGCTCCTCCGGCGCGTTGGTGGCGACCAGGCGCGCAGCGTCGGGCCCCTCGGCGAGCAGCACCTCGAACCCGGCGTCGTCGAGCACCGGCACCTTCAGCTGCAGGGCCTTGTCGTACTTGGAGCCGGGGTTCTCGCCGACCACGACGAACGCGGTCTTCTTGGAGACGGAGCCTGAGACCTTGGCACCGAGGTTCTGCAACGCCTCCTTGGCGCCGTCACGGGTGTGGTCGGCGAGGGTGCCGGTGACGACGAGGGTCATGCCGTCCAGCGGGCGTGGCCCGGTCTCCTCGGCCTCCTCGTCGACCATCCGGACGCCGGCGGCTCGCCAGCGCTCGATGATCTCGCGGTGCCACTCCTCCGCGAACCACGCCTTGAGAGAGGCGGCGATGGTCGGCCCGACGCCCTCGGTCGCCGACAGCTCCTCCTCGGTCGCCTCCGCGATCCGGTCGATCGAACGGAACCCGCGGGCCAGCGCCTCGGCGGCGACCGGACCGACGTGACGGATGGACAGGCCGGTCAGGACACGGGCCAGCGGCCGTTCCTTGGCCGCCTGGATGGCCTCCAGCATGCCCAGGGCGTTCTTCTTCGCCTCGCCCTTCTGGTTGGCGAAGAAGGTGACGACCTTGGGCTCGCCGGTCTCCGGGTCGCGCTTGGGCAGACCGGAGTCCTGGTCCAGGACGTAGGAGCGGATCGGCAGCAACTGCTCGATGCGGAGGTCGAAGAGGCCGCCCTCGTCCCTCAGGGGCGGCCGGCCGGGCTCCAGCGGCTGGGTCAGGGCGGTCGCCGCGACGTAGCCGAAGTGGTCGATGTCCAGGGCCTTGCGGCCGGCGAGGTAGTAGACGCGTTCCCGCAGCTGGGCCGGGCAGGAACGGGCGTTGGGGCAGCGCTGATCGATGTCTCCCTCCTTCATCGACTTCAGCTCGGTGCCGCACTCCGGGCAGTGCGTCGGCATCTCGAACTCCCGCTCGGTGCCGTCGCGGAGATCGGCCACGGGGCCGAGGATCTCCGGGATGACGTCTCCCGCCTTGCGCAGCGCGACGGTGTCGCCGATCAGCACTCCCTTGCGCTTGACCACGTCGCGGTTGTGGAGGGTGGCGAACTCCACCTCCGAGCCGGCGACGGTCACGGGCTCGACCACGGCGTAGGGGGTCACCCGGCCGGTGCGCCCGACGCCGACACGGATGTCCAGCAGGCGGGTGTTGACCTCCTCCGGGGGGTACTTCCAGGCGATGGCCCAGCGCGGCGCGCGGGAGGTGGAGCCGAGCCGCCCCTGGAGCGGGATCTCGTCGATCTTGACGACGACGCCGTCGATCTCGTGCTCGACCGACTGCCGGTTCTCGCCGTAGTACGCGATGAACTCCCGGACCTCCGCGAGGCTGTCGACGGGCCGGGCCGCCGGTGAGGTGGGCAGCCCCCAGCCCCGCAGCAGTTCGTAGCCGTGCGAGAGCCGGTCCAGTGTGAGCCCCTGGTGGGCACCGATGCCGTGGACCACCATGCGCAGCGACCGGCCCGCCGTGACCTTGGGGTCCTTCTGGCGGAGCGAGCCGGCGGCGGCGTTCCGGGGGTTGGCGAACGGCTTCTCGCCCGCCTCGACCAGTCCGGCGTTCAGTTCCTCGAAGCGCTCCATCGGGAAGAAGACCTCGCCGCGGACCTCGACCAGCTCGGGGGCGTCCTCGCCCTGGAGGCGGTGCGGGATGCCGTCGATGGTGCGGGCGTTGGGTGTGATGTCCTCGCCGGTGCGGCCGTCGCCCCGGGTGGCTGCGCGGGTCAGCAGGCCGCGCTCGTAGGTGAGGTTGACCGCGAGGCCGTCGATCTTCAGCTCGCAGAGGTAGCGGTAGGGAATGGAGTCCAGTTCCTCCGCCACGCGTGCCGCCCACGCGTCGAGCTCCTCGTCGTCGAAGGCGTTGTCGAGCGAGAGCATCCGCTCGCGGTGGTCGACCGCCGTGAACTCGGTGCGGTAGGCGCCGGCGACCCGCTGGGTCGGGGAGTCCGGGGTACGCAGCTCGGGGAACTCCTCCTCCAGCTGCTGGAGCTGACGCATCAGGACGTCGAACTCGGCGTCGCTGATCGTCGGTGTGCGGACGTAGTAGCGGAAGCGGTGCTCCTCGATCCGCTCGGCGAGTCGGGCGTGCCGCTCGCGTGCCTCGGCGGGCGGTCCCTGCTCTTCCACCGTCTGGTCTCCCGTCACTCTGGGTTGTCGGCGAGGGATCGGGCCGCTCGGGCACAGTGCGTGAGGGCGGCCCTGCTGTACGCCGGGGAGGCGCCCGCGAGACCGCACGCCGGGGTGACCACCACCGTCTCCGCGAGGAGCGCCGGTGACAGCCCCAGCCTGCGCCAAAGCGACCTGACGCCACTGACGGTACCGGGAGGGTCGGACAATTCCCGGGGGTCCGCGCCGTCGCCCGGGATGACGCCCGCGAAGAGGGTGGTGCCCGCCTCGACGGTCTCCCCGATCGCGTCGTACGCACCCTCGGTGATGAGCGAGAGGTCGAAGGAGACCGCGGCGACGCCCGCCCGGCGCAGCAGCGCGAACGGCACGTCGGGCGCGCAGGAGTGGACGACGACGGGGGCGTCCCCGGCCGCCCGGACCAGGGTGCGCAGCGTCTCCTCCACCACCGCGCGGTCCACGGAGCGATAGGTGCGGTAGCCGCTGGCGGTGGCGACGCGCCCGCCCAGGACGGCGGTGAGCGAGGGTTCGTCGAGCTGCAGCACGGGGCTGGCGCCGGGGACGCGGCGGCGCACGGAGTCGAGGAGGTCCCGCGTGCTCTCGGCCAGCGAGGCGGCGAGGTCGCGGCGCGCCCCGGCGTCGCCGAGCATCGCTTCTCCGTTGCGGCGTTGCAGGGAGGCGGCGAGCGTCCACGGTCCGGTCACCGAGACCTTGAGTGCCCCCTGGTAGCCCTGGGAGAACTCCTCCACGGCGTCGAGGTCCTCGCCGAGCCAGGAGCGGGCACGGCGGGTGTCGCGGCCCGGCCGGTCGGCGATGCGCCAGCCGCTGGGCTCCAGTTGGACGTAGAGCTCGGTGAGGAGCCCGGCGGTGCGGCCGATGAGGTCGGCGCCGGGCCCGCGGGCGGGCAGTTCCGGGAGGAAGAGCAGTGTCTCCAGGGCTCCGGCCGCGGTGCGGGCGGCCTCGCGGGCGTCGGTTCCGGGCATGGAGCCGACGCCGGTCGCGGCCGCCGGGCCCCAGGGGCGCGTGCTGTGGGGGTCGGTCACCTTCTCTGTCACCCGGGAAGCGTACGGTCCCCGGCGCGGTGTCCCGCACCGGCCCGGCGCCGCACGGCGGGGGCACGCGGCGGCGCGTGGGGCGGAGCCGGGGACCGTACGGGGCG
>NZ_BHZI01000352.1 GCF_004305975.1 Streptomyces otsuchiensis | reverse complement strand
TGGGGGGATCGGGGCGTTCCCGGGGCGTTCGGGGCGAAAACCGGCGGCCGCCGCGCGGATGCGGCGTCGGGTGATCGGGGTTTCGCCGAGAGTGAGCGTAAGAGCTGGATAAGAATTGAGTGGCTGAGACTCAAGTCATTTGACAGTGCGGTTGACTGCCGCGCCGGGGTCATGCACTCTTGAGTCAGATCTACTCAAGGTATGAGCTGGAGGAATCGACATGGCACGTGCGGTCGGCATCGACCTGGGTACGACGAACTCCGTCGTCAGTGTTCTCGAAGGCGGTGAGCCCACCGTCATCACCAACGCCGAGGGCGCCAGGACCACGCCGTCCGTCGTCGCCTTCGCGAAGAACGGCGAGGTGCTCGTCGGCGAGGTGGCCAAGCGTCAGGCCGTCACCAACGTTGACCGCACCATCCGTTCGGTCAAGCGCCACATGGGGACCGACTGGAAGGTCAACCTCGACGGCAAGGACTTCAACCCGCAGCAGATGAGCGCCTTCATCCTGCAGAAGCTCAAGCGGGACGCGGAGTCCTACCTGGGCGAGAAGGTCGCCGACGCGGTGATCACCGTCCCGGCGTACTTCAACGACCACGAGCGCCAGGCCACCAAGGAGGCCGGTGAGATCGCGGGCCTCAACGTCCTGCGCATCGTCAACGAGCCCACCGCGGCCGCGCTCGCCTATGGTCTGGAGAAGGACGACCAGACCATCCTCGTCTTCGACCTCGGTGGCGGCACCTTCGACGTCTCGCTGCTGGAGATCGGCGACGGCGTGGTCGAGGTCAAGGCCACCAACGGCGACAACGCGCTCGGCGGCGACGACTGGGACCAGCGGGTCGTCGACCACCTGGTCAAGCAGTTCCAGAGCGGCCACGGCGTGGACCTCTCCAAGGACAAGATGGCGCTCCAGCGTCTGCGCGAGGCCGCCGAGAAGGCGAAGATCGAGCTCTCCAGCTCGACCGAGACCTCCATCAACCTGCCCTACATCACCGCCTCCGCCGAGGGCCCCCTGCACCTCGACGAGAAGCTGACCCGGGCGCAGTTCCAGCAGCTGACCCAGGACCTCCTGGAGCGCTGCAAGACGCCGTTCCACAACGTCATCAAGGACGCCGGCGTCCAGCTGTCCGAGATCGACCACGTGGTCCTCGTCGGCGGCTCCACCCGGATGCCCGCCGTCGCCAACCTGGTCAAGGAGCTGACCGGCGGCAAGGACGCCAACAAGGGCGTCAACCCGGACGAGGTCGTCGCCATCGGCGCCAGCCTGCAGGCCGGTGTCCTGAAGGGCGAGGTCAAGGACGTCCTGCTGCTCGACGTCACCCCGCTGTCCCTTGGTATCGAGACCAAGGGCGGCATCATGACCAAGCTGATCGAGCGCAACACCACGATCCCGACCAAGCGCTCGGAGATCTTCACCACGGCCGACGACAACCAGCCGTCCGTGCAGATCCAGGTCTACCAGGGCGAGCGCGAGATCGCGGCGTACAACAAGAAGCTCGGGATGTTCGAGCTGACCGGCCTGCCCCCGGCGCCGCGCGGCGTCCCGCAGGTCGAGGTCACCTTCGACATCGACGCCAACGGCATCATGCACGTCTCCGCCAAGGACCTCGGTACCGGCAAGGAGCAGCGCATGACCGTCACCGGTGGCTCCGCGCTGCCGAAGGACGACATCGAGCGCATGATGCGCGACGCCGAGCAGTACGCGGACGAGGACTCCAAGCGCCGCGAGTCCGCCGAGACCCGCAACCAGGCCGAGCAGCTCGTCTACACCACGGAGAACTTCCTCAAGGAGAACGGCGAGAAGGTTCCCGCCGAGCTCAAGACCGAGGTCGAGACCGCGGTCGGCGAGCTCAAGGAGACCCTGAAGGGCGAGGACACGGCGGCCATCCGCACCGCGTCCGAGCAGGTCGCGGCCACCAGCCAGAAGCTGGGCCAGGCGATGTACGCCGACGCCCAGGCCTCCGGCGCCACCCCCGGCCAGGAGGGCGGCCCGCAGGCGTCCGGCGGCGAGCAGGCCGGCGGCACCGACGACGACGTCGTCGACGCCGAGATCGTGGACGACGAGAAGCCGAAGGGTGGTGCGGCGTGACAAAGGACCAGGAGGGCTTCGACAAGGAGCCCGAGGTCCCCGACGCCGAGGCGCCCGCGACACCCCCTTCGGAGGCCGCCGGCCCCGAAGGGGAGCAGGAGAAGCAGGCGGACCGGGACCTCGACCCGGACGCCCCCGAGGGGGACGACGCGGAGCTCGCCGCCGAGGTGGCGCTCACCGCACAGCTCGACCAGGCCCGCACCGCGGTCAGCGAGCGCACCAAGGATCTGCAGCGGCTCCAGGCGGAGTTCCAGAACTACCGCCGCCGGGTCGAGCGGGACCGCGTCGCGGTCAAGGAGGTGGCGATCGCCAACCTCCTGACCGAGCTGCTTCCCGTGCTCGACGACATCGGCCGCGCACGTGACCACGGTGAGCTGGTCGGCGGCTTCAAGCAGGTCGCCGAGTCGCTGGAGACCGTCGCGGCGAAGATGGGGCTGGCGCAGTTCGGCAAGGAGGGTGAGTCCTTCGACCCGACGATCCACGAGGCGCTGATGCACAGCTACTCGCCGGACGTCACGGAGACCACCTGCGTGCAGATCCTCCAGCCCGGGTACCGCATCGGTGAACGCACCATCCGCCCCGCGCGGGTGGGCGTCGCGGAGCCGCAGCCGGGCGCGGCGGCCAAGGACTCCGCGGCCGACACCGCCGGTGACGGCGGTCCGGCCGACGCGGACGCCAAGGACGCCGACGACGCCGAGGCGGGCGGCGACGCCGCCGAGGCGACCGGCGGCACGCAGAAGGAGAACGGTGGCTCCGAGGACGGCTGACGCCGTGCCCGGACCTACCGTGCCCCCGGCCGGGCCCCATCGTGGGCCCGGCCGGGGGCACGGTTCGGATCTGTGGAAGGAGGGACGCGCCGGGTGAGCACCAAGGACTTCATCGAGAAGGACTACTACAAGGCCCTCGGCGTCCCCAGGGACGCCACCGAGGCGGAGATCAAGAAGGCCTACCGGAAGCTGGCCCGGGAGTTCCACCCCGACGCCAACAAGGGTGACAGCAAGGCCGAGGACCGGTTCAAGGACGTCTCCGAGGCTTACGACGTCCTCGGTGACGCCAAGCGCCGCAAGGAGTACGACGAGGCCCGCGCCCTGTTCGGCAACGGCGGGTTCCGCCCCGGCCCCGGGGCGGGCGGCGGCGGTCAGTTCAACTTCGACCTCGGCGACCTCTTCGGCGGCGCCCCGGGCGGCGGCACCACCACCCAGCCCCCCGGCGGCTTCGCCGGCGGCGGAGGCGGCATCGGTGACGTCTTCGGCGGCATCTTCAACCGCGGCGGCGCCGGCACCCGCACCCAGCCCCGGCGCGGGCAGGACATCGAGTCGGAGGTGACGCTCAGCTTCACCGAGGCGGTGGACGGCGCCACCGTCCCGCTGCGGATGTCCTCCAGCGCGGCCTGCAAGGCGTGCAAGGGCACCGGCGACAAGAACGGCACCCCGCGCGTCTGCCCCACCTGCGTCGGAACCGGACAGGTCAGCCGGGGCGGCGGGGGCGGTTTCTCCCTCACCGACCCGTGTGTGGACTGCAAGGGGCGCGGCCTGATCGCCGACGACCCGTGCACCATCTGCCGCGGCTCGGGGCGTGCCACCAGCTCCCGCACCATGCAGGTGCGCATCCCCGCCGGTGTCTCGGACGGGCAGCGCATCCGGCTGCGGGGCAAGGGCGCGCCCGGTGAACGGGGCGGCCCGGCCGGTGACCTCTACGTCGTGGTGCACGTCGACAGCCACTCGGTCTTCGGGCGGCGCGGCGACAACCTCACCGTCACGGTGCCGGTCACCTTCCCCGAGGCCGCACTCGGCGGCGAGGTCAAGGTGCCGACCCTCGGCGGTCCGCCGGTCACGCTGAAGCTGCCCCCGGGCACCCCCAGCGGACGGACCATGCGCGCCCGCGGCAAGGGCGCGGTCCGCAAGGACGGCACCCGCGGTGATCTTCTGGTCACCATCGAGGTGGCTGTGCCGCGCGACATGGGTAGCAAGGCGAAGAAGGCACTGGAGGAGTACCGGCAGGCGGCCGACGGCGAGGACCCGAGGGCCGCACTGTTCGAGGCCGCGAAGGGAGACTGACGTGGACGGCCGGGCAGGACCGAATCGGAACCCCTACGAACTCACCGACGACACCCCGGTCTATGTGATCTCGGTGGCGGCCCAGTTGTCCGGGCTGCACCCGCAGACACTCCGGCAGTACGACCGGCTCGGTCTGGTCTCCCCGGACCGCACCGCGGGCCGGGGGCGGCGCTACTCGGCCCGCGACATCGACCTGCTGCGCGCCGTGCAGCGCCTCTCGCAGGACGAGGGCATCAACCTCGCCGGGATCAAGCGGATCATCGAACTGGAGAACCAGGTCGCCGCGTTGCAGGCCCGGGTGGTGGAACTCCAGCAGTCGGTGGACGGCGCGGCGGTGGCGATGCGCCAGCGCGAGGCGCAGGTGCACGCGTCCTACCGGCGGGACCTGGTGCCCTACCAGGACGTGCGGCAGTCCTCGGCGCTGGTGGTGTGGCGCCCGGACCGTCGTCGTCGCTGAGCGCACCGGGGCACGCGTCTCGGCGTCTCCGTCGGCCGTCCCACGGCCCCGGCCGCCGGGTGGACCGCTTCACAGCGGTCCACCCGGCGGCCGGGGCCGTGTCGTGTGTTCGGGGGACAGCGCCGGGGCGTCGACATGCCGTCCGGGGTCGCCAGGCGGCGCCCGGCCGCGCGGAGTTGGCCGGAACCGGTCGGCCGCCGGCCAACAACGCGGTCTCGGCGGGGCGTTCGAGACGGACCGGTGAGCGCTTCCCGCCCCGTGACACCGCGCCGGAGTGCGGCGTAATGGTCCGGTTGGGCGTCCTGGGTGACTGACGGCCCCCGTGGCCGGATCTGACAGCTTGCTGACCCCGCATGCTGCAACAAGCTGACGTTCTCGCCTCTGCAACGCGGCGAGATACGCGCGTAGAGTCACGGCGCCGGGAAGATCCAGCATCACTCAAGGCGGACCCCACATGAGTGCGTCGGTCAGATCCTGCAACGTCCCCCCACGACCCCACGCCCCCTCTATCCAC
>NZ_BHZI01000351.1 GCF_004305975.1 Streptomyces otsuchiensis | reverse complement strand
CGGCACGGCGGCGGGGGTCACCATCGCCATCCGCGGATCGACCCGCGTCGGCACATAGCCGGGCGGCGGCGCGTCGTCGAGCGCCGCCGGCACGAAGCCCGGAGTGTCCTCGACGTCGGGCCGGGGAAGCTGGCGCAGCGCGAGCGCGACATCCGAGGCGTGCGAGGGCCGCTCGTCGGGGGTCTTGGCCAGCAGGTGCATGATCAGCGCGTCCCACTCGGCGGGAACGCCGGGCCGCAGCGTGCTGGGCAGCTCCGGCACCGTCATCATGTGCGCGCGCATCAGCGCGTACAGGGCGCCGCCCTGGAACGGGGGCCGTCCGACGACCAGTTCGTAGAGCATGCAGCCCAGCGCGTAGAGGTCGCTGCGGGCGTCGTAGGAGCCGGACTCGATCTGCTCGGGCGCCATGTAGGCGGGGGTGCCGACCACCAGTCCGGTGCTGGTCAGCCGCGCCTGGTCGGCGCTCTCGCTGAGCACGGCGGCGATCCCGAAGTCCAGGACCCGCACCAGGCCGTCGGCGCAGACCATCACGTTGGCGGGCTTGAGGTCCCGGTGGACCACGTCGGAGTCGTGGGCGACAGCCAGCGCGCGGCAGATCTGCTCCGCCCAGCGCGCGATCTCGTCCAGCTTCGGCAGCTCCTGCTCGACGACCTCCCCGAGGGAGCGGCCGTGGAGGCGCTCCATCACCAGGTAGAGCAGCTTGTTGCCCTCGACCAGGGCCTCGCCCGCGTCGTGCACGGTGACGACGTAGGGGCTCGCGAGTCCGGCCAGCAGCTTGGCCTCGCGGTCGAACCGGTCCTTGGCCCGGGGGTCGCGGCGCACGGAGACGCCGCTCATCACCTTGATCGCGACCTGCCGCTCCAGACGCAGGTCAACGGCTTCCCAGACGGCCCCCATGCCGCCCTCGCCCAGTCGCTCCCCGATCCGGTACCGGCCATCCAGCACCAGCGCGTCCATCGTTTCCCCTGCCGCTCACGCCACTCGCTGAGACTTGCCGATCTCGCCCCGCCGTCTGTCAGGCCAGGCCAGGGTAACCCTTCACGGCTGTCAGGGACCCGTCGGCCCGGGAATTCGCCCGGTGGGCACACGGGCCGGTGCGGCAGGGCGGACGGGCCGTTGCGGGGACCGTGGGGCCGCGCTCGCACTGCGGGGTTCGCGGCCCGCGGTTAGCCTGAGATCGGGCTGGTCCGTATCCACCACGCCACGCGACAGGAGTTCCGCATGGACGTCCTGATCCTGATCGGACGCATCCTCTTCGTCGTCCTCTTCCTCTCCTCGGCCGTCGGCCACCTCACCCAGACCAAGGGCATGTCGCAGTACGCCGCCTCCAAGGGCGTGCCGTCGCCCTACTGGGCGACCTTCGGCAGCGGAGTGCTGCTGCTGGTCGGCGGACTGATGGTGCTGCTGGGCATCTGGGCCGACCTGGGGGCACTGCTGCTCCTGGTCTTCCTGCTGCCGACCGCGGTGCTGATGCACGGCTTCTGGAGCCAGAAGGACGGCGGCGCCCGCCAACAGGAGATGATCCAGTTCAACAAGGATCTGGCCCTGGCCGGTGCCGCGCTGATGCTGTTCGTCTTCTTCGCCTACGCCGGAAGCGACCTCGGCCTGACGATGACCGGGCCGCTGTTCAGCATCGGCTGACCTGCGCGTTGGGCCGCGCGTTGGCTGGCGCGTTGACCGGCGTCGGCCGGCGCTTCGGCCGGCGCGCGGCGTCGACCGGGCGCCGGTGACGGCCGAACGCGCGACCGGGCCCCGCCCGGCCGTGCGGCCACCGCCACCCGATCCGGCTGTTTACCGGGCGGGTTTCCGGCGCCGTCTGGCTGGACGCCCTCTCCTGCTGCTTCGCTCCTGCTGGAGCGCGGACCGGATCGGTCCCGCGCCGAGGGAACGCAGGTGACGGGAGCGCGCGTGACAGAGGTCGAGGTGTCCGGCCCGCCCCGGGCGGCGGAGGGCTCGCGCGTACCGGAGGGCGGTGCGCCCGTGCTGGAGGGCGTGGACGCCGCGGAGGGGCTCGCGCTGCTGGCTTCGCTGGTGGACCGGGTCACCTGGCTCGACCGTTCCGCGTTCCTGTTGTCGGCGTTCGGCCCCCGCCCGTCCTGGCTGAGCCACGCGGCGGTCTCGCCGATGCTCCCGCGCGGGGCGGCCACCGCCGGGCCGGACGCGCGGGCGGGTGACGGTGCCGCCGCCGGGCCGTCCGGCCGTCGGCTGGCGGTCGCCTTCGCCCCCGAGCACGGCGACCACGCCACGGCCTGGGCGGCGGCCCACGGCCACCGGCTGCTGGCACCGCCCGGCGGCGTGACGGCGCTGGCCGCCGACAAGATCGACGCGCTCA
This sequence comes from Streptomyces otsuchiensis, assembly GCF_004305975.1. Lineage (GTDB taxonomy): Bacteria > Actinomycetota > Actinomycetes > Streptomycetales > Streptomycetaceae > Streptomyces > Streptomyces otsuchiensis. The sequence continues at coordinate 2,800 of NZ_BHZI01000351.1, read as the reverse complement.
CGGTCTTCCGCGCCTCCGGCGTCGACGTCCCCGAGCACGTGGTGATCCCGGCCGAAGCACGGCGCCCCGCCGCGTCGTACTGGCCCTCCCACTGGGAACGAGCGGTGCTCCAGCGGCGGGAGAACAACCTGCTGGGACGCGGCACCTGGCCGGTCGGCGACGCGACCGAACTGGAGGTGGCGCTGCGGCGGCAGCCGGGACGGGCGCTGCGGCTGAGCCGGATGTGTCCCGGCCTGCCACTGACGGTGAGCGGCTGCGTGGGCGGCGACCGTACCGTGGTATCCGCCGTCTCCCACCAGCTGGTGGGACTGCCTCAACTGGGCGCCGCCTGGGGGACGCACTGCGGCAACCAGTTGCTCGCGCCGGAGGACGTGGCGCCGGGGCTGTACGCGGCGGCGCGCGACGCCGGACGCAGGGTCGGGGAGACGCTCCGCGGTCTCGGCTACCGAGGCGTGTTCGGACTGGACCTGCTGGCCGGCGACGACGGTGACGACGTGCTCGCGGTGGAGATCAACCCCCGCTTCCAGACGGTGGTCTCACTCGTGCAGGGCGCGGAGCGCGCCGCCGGGCTGCTGCCGTCGCTGGGGCTGCACATCCTCGCCTGCCTGCTGCCCCGGCTCCCGGCAGGCCGGACGACGATGGGGCCGGTGCCCCGGCTGAGCCAGCTGGTGGTGCACGCCGACCGGCCCCGGTTCCTGAAGTCGGCGCCGCTACGCGGGCGTTGCCGCATCGCCCCCGACGGCTCCCTGCTGTCGGAGTCCGGGGACGCCGCCGCGCACGGCCCGCTCACCGCACTCGGCCCCGACGAGGCGCTGTGCTGGCCGCACGCGGCTGACGGCCGGGTCTCCCCCGGCGACGAACTGCTGTTGATGCAGTTCAGCGGCCGGACCTGCCCGCTCGAACCACGCCCGGCGCTGGGCCCGTTGGCACGTCACTGGGTCGCCGCCGCCACCCGCTCCCTCGGCGGCCCGGAGTGACCGCCCCGGCGAAGGCCGCCGACGGCGACGCCGAGCGCGGCCGCGAGCCGTACCGCCCTGGCGAACTGGCACTGTCCGAGGCGGAGATGCTGCAGGCCGGGTACCGGGCGGTGGAGACGGTGGTGGCACGGCTGCGGCATGTCGCCGCCGACCGGCCGCACGCGCTGGCCGCGCCCGCCGAACTCCGGGCGCTCATCGGCGAACCGGTACCGGAGGACGGCGGCGACCTCACCGACGCGCTGGAGTGGGCGGCGGACCATGTGCTGCCGGTAGGCGTCCGGTTCGACCACCCGAGGTGCTTCGCCTTCGTGCCCACCACCGGCAACTATCCGGCCGTCCTGGCCGACGCCCTGGCCGCCGCGTTCCTCAGCGTGCCGGGCGCCTGGTTCGTCGGGGCCGGGCCCACCCAGCTCGAACTCACCACCCTGGGCTGGCTCTGCGAACTGCTGGGACTCCCCCGCACCCACGGCGGGCTGTTCGTCAGCGGCGGCTCGGTCGCCAACCTCACCGCGCTGGCCGCCGCGCGCGACCACCGGGCCGGTGGCGAGGGCGAACTGGCGCGGGCGCGGCTCTACTGCTCGACGCAGGCCCACCCCTCGGTGGCGCGCGCGGCCCATCTGATCGGCCTGCGGCGTGAGCAGCTCATCGCCTTGCCGCCCGGCCCCGGGCTGCGGCTGGCACCCGACGACGTGCGCCGGCGGGTGTGCGCGGACCGCGCCTCCGGGCTGCTGCCGTTCGCCGTGGTCGCGACGGTCGGCACCACCGGCACCGGTGCCATCGACCCCCTGCCCGAACTCGGCGCGCTGTGCCAGAAGTACGGCATGTGGCTGCACGCCGACGGCGCCCACGGCGCCGCCGCCGCCATCACCGCGCGCGGCCGCGACCTGTGTGCGGGGCTGGACCGGGCGGACTCCCTCACCGTCGACCCGCACAAGTGGCTGTTCCAGCCGTACGAGGCGGGCTGCGTGCTGTTCCGCAGGCCCGAACTGCTGCGGGCCACCTACCGGATGGACCGCCACCGGCTCGACAACGGCTACCTGCTGCCCGCCCGGGCCCGGGGCCTGGAGACCAACCTCGACGACTACGGCCCCCAGCAGTCGCGCGGCCTGCGCGCGCTCAAGCTGTGGCTGTCGCTGAAGACCTTCGGCGCGGGCGCCTTCCGGCGCGCCGTGGACGGCGGGATCGACCTCGCCGAGTACGCCGCCCGACAGGTCACCGCACACCCCGAGTTGAGGCTGGTGACCCCGGCCAGCCTGGGCATCCTCACCCTGCGGTACCAGGCGGAGTCCGGCCGCGTCCCGATACCGCGACCGGCCGGCCCCGCCCCGGGGCGCGCCACCGCGACGCGGTTCGGGGCCAGCGGCGCCCGGTACGACGCCGACCTCCGGGCGGAGGCGGACGCCGTCCAGGACGACATCAGCGCCGCCGTGTGCGCGACCGGCCGGGCGATGGTGCTCACCACCGAGGTGCGCGGTGCCAGAGCGCTCCGGCTGTGCACCATCAACCCGGCGTCCACGCGTGCCGACGTGGACGAGACGCTCGACCTCGTCGTGGAGGCCGGACGGCGGCTCTGAGGGCCGGCCTCGCGCGTCGTCGCGCACTGCCACGCGTTGTCGCGACCCACGTGCGGGCCCCGTCCGGGGGACGCCCGGTGACAGTGCCGCGCTCCACGCCGCTGTCACCGGCAAGGGGTCGGTCCGCGCTTCGCCGCGGGCGCCGGGTGCTCGGCACGGACCGAGAGCGCACGGGCCGCGAGCGCACGGGCTGGCGGCTCGTCCCGGCACCGGGGCGCGCAACCGGCCGCCCCGCGACCGGCCCCACGA
>NZ_BHZI01000350.1 GCF_004305975.1 Streptomyces otsuchiensis | reverse complement strand
GTCCGGGACGGGTGGGGGTGTGCGGGGCGTGGGTGCTCACTCACCCTAATTCGTCCGCGCCGGGTTCGGCAGAGCGGCCGACGATCCGGTCGTGTGGAGCCGGGGACAGCGCCACCCGCCCAAAAGCCCAGTAAGGTCGTGCCCGGCAGAACACAGGAGGTTCCCGGGTTGTTGTACGGCACGATGAAGATGTCCGTCGGTGCGGGGCTCAAGGTCGCCTTCCGCCCGTGGGTGGAGGGCAGGGAGCATGTGCCCGACCACGGGCCGGCGATCCTGGCGAGCAATCACCTGTCCTTCTCCGACTCCTTCTTCCTTCCGGCGGTGCTGGACCGCAAGGTCACCTTCATCGCGAAGGCGGAGTACTTCACCACCCCGGGCGTCAAGGGGAGGTTGACCGCGGCGTTCTTCAAGGGCGTCGGCCAGCTCCCGGTGGACCGGTCCGGTGCCCGGGGCGCCGGAGAGGCGGCCATCGCCAGCGGCATCCAGGTGCTGGAGGGCGGTGAACTGTTCGGTATCTACCCCGAGGGCACCCGTTCGCCCGACGGGCGGCTCTACCGGGGCAAGCCCGGCGGCCTCGCCCGGGTGGCGCTGGCCACCGGCGCGCCGGTGATCCCCGTGGCCATGATCAACACCGAGAAGATCCAGCCGCCCGGCAAGGTCCTGCCCAAGCTGATGCGGCCGGGAATCCGGTTCGGCCGGCCCCTGGACTTCAGCCGCTACCAGGGCATGGAGGGCGACCGGTTCATCCTGCGGTCGCTGACCGACGAGGTCATGTACGCGATCATGAAGCTGTCCGGCCAGGAGTACGTGGACATCTACGCCACCGCCGCCAAGCGCCAGATCGAGGACGCCGCCAAGGAGCAGGCCGAGGCCGAGCGCGCCGAGCGCGCCGAGCGGCGCGCCTGGGAACGGGCGGAGCAGGACCGCCTGGAGGAACAGCGCTCGGAGCGCCGGCGGGACACCCCGCCGACCACCTGACCCGTGGCCACGCGACCGGTTGGGGGCGGCGAGGTGTCCGGACGGCAGGCGATATCCGTGGAGCAGCCCCTGTGGCACGCCCTGACCGGCTACCGGGTGCTGACCCTCTGCTACGCGCTGGCGCTCTTCGCCATGGCCTACGGCGACTACGAGGAGACCGGCCGCCCGGCGGTCGCCACCGGGTACATGGCCGTGCTCACCGTCTGGACCGCCCTGACCCTGCGCCGCACCTCCTCCGCCCGCCGGTGCACCCGCTGGTTCCTCGCCGGTGACCTCACGGTGGGGGTGACCGGCATTCTGCTGAGCCCGGTCGCCGATCCCGCCGACGTGGTGGTCCCGACGCTGCCGTCGATCTGGGTGGCCGGCTCCGTGCTCGCGTTCGCCATCAAGGCGGGCTGGCGCTGGGCGGCGCTGGCCTCCTCGTTCGTGGGCGCCGCCAATCTGCTGACCGCCGGTTTCACCCGGCTGACCGTCCACAACGTGCTGCTGGTGTGCGTGGCGAGCATCGCGATCGGCTATGTGGTCGAGGTGGCCCGCGCCAGTGAACTGACCCTGGCCCGGGCGCTCCGCATCGAGGCGGCCACCCGGGAACGGGAGCGGCTGGGCCGCGACATCCACGACGGGGTGCTCCAGGTGCTCGCCATGGTGCGGCGGCGCGCCGGGTCGCAGGACGGGGACGACGCCGAACTCGGCCGGCTGGCGGGCGAACAGGAGGCCGCGCTGCGGAGGCTCATCCACGGCGCCGCCGCCGGGGTGAGGCCGTCCGAGCCCACACCGGAGACGGTGCCCGGCCCGCGCGGCGAGAGCGAGCGGCCGGCCCCCGCGGTGCCCACCGGGCCGTCCACCGGCGTACCGGCGCTCGCGGAGGACGGGGACGGCCCCGAGCTCGACCTGGGCGCTCTCCTGGCGCTGCGCGCCTCGGAGTGGGTGACGTTCTCCGGTCCCGCCGGGCGGGTGGAACTCACGGCGGAGGCGGCGCGGGAGGTCGACGCGGCCGTCGCCGCCGCGCTGGACAACGTCCGCCAGCACGCGGGCGGACCGGACGGCACCCGCGGCCGGGCCTGGATCCTGCTGGAGGACGAGCCCGCCGGCATCGTGGTGACCGTCCGCGACGACGGCCCGGGCATCCCGGCCGGACGGCTGGCCGCAGCCGAGGCGCAGGGCCGGCTCGGCGTGTCGCTGTCGATCCGGGGACGGCTGCGCGACCTGGGCGGCAGCGCCGAGTGGGTGTCCGTGGAAGGGCAGGGGACGGAGGTCGAGCTGAGGGTGCCCAAGCGATGAACACGACGACGGGCGGGGCCGGTTCCGCTCCCGGGGAGCGGCCGGAGGACGGCCCCGGCGGGCAGCCGCTGCGGGTGATGGTCGTCGACGACCACCCCATGTGGCGCGACGCGGTGGCACGGGACCTCGCCGCCGCGGGTCTCGACGTGGTGGCCACCGCCGGGGACGGCCCCCAGGCGGTGCGCCGGGCGCTGGCCGTCCGCCCACAGGTGCTGGTGCTCGACCTCAACCTGCCGGGGCTGCCCGGCGCCGAGGTCTGCCGGCGGCTGGCCCGGAGCGCCGGTGCGGACGCCCCGAAGGTCCTGGTGCTCTCCGCCAGCGGCGAGCAGGAGGATGTGCTGGAGGCGGTCAAGGCCGGGGCCACGGGATACCTGGTGAAGTCCGCCAGCGCCGACGACCTGCTCGACGCGGTGCGGCGCACGGCCGGTGGCGAGCCGGTCTTCACGGCCGGGCTGGCGGGGCTGGTGCTCGGTGAGTTCCGGCGGCTGGCGGCCTCCGGTGAACGACCGGAGTCGCCGGGCGCTTCGGGAGGACGACCGAGTTCCGGTGCGCGACCGCCCTCCGGCGAAGGACCGGCTTCCGGTGTGCGACGGTCCGGCGAGGCGCCGCGCGTGCCGCGGCTGACCGAGCGTGAGACGGAGGTGCTGCGGCTGGTCGCCAAGGGGCTGACCTACCGCCAGATCGCCGAGCGGCTGGTGATCTCGCACCGCACCGTGCAGAACCATGTGCAGAACACCCTCGGCAAACTCCAGTTGCACAACCGGGTCGAGCTGGTCCGGTTCGCCATCGAACGCGGCCTCACCGCCGAGGAGTGAACACGCGTGAGGGCGGGGAGGGGCCCGTACGTCCCGCCCCGCTCTCACGCGCCTCCTCGGGCCGTCGGGTTCAGCCCGGCGGGACGGCCGGGACCGCGTCCGGCCGGGGAGCCGTCACCGCGTCCAGCAGTCCGGCGACGATCTCGGGGCCGCGCAACGTCAGCACCGATTCGGGGTGGAACTGCACCCCGGCGAAGCCCGGGCCGCGCACCGCCCGCACCTCGCCGCTCTCCGGCGCGCGGCTCACCAGCACGCCGTGCGCGGCGAGTTCGGCCTCGGCCTCCGCGTCGCACAGCGCGGTGTGCGAGTTGTAGAAGCCGACGGTCTCGGAGGCGCCGAACAGGTCGATCTCCACCTGCTCGCCCTGCGCCGGGCGAGCCCGACGGGCCAGCGGGAGGCCGAGTTCCGCGGCGATCAGCTCGTGCCCCAGGCAGACGCCGAGCAGTCCGCCGCGGTGCCGGGCCAGCAGTGTCGCGGCCAGTGAGCGCAGGGTGCGCAGCCGGGGGTCGTGCGGATCGGCGGGGTCGCCGGGGCCCGGGCCGAGGACGACGGGGCCGTCATGGGTGGCGGGCAGCGCGTGCAGGCCGGGGTCGTCGAACCGGCGGACGGTGACCGTCCGCCCGGCGGACCGCAGCAGGTGGGCCAGCATCGAGGTGAAGGTGTCCTCGCCGTCGATCACCACGACGCCGGGTGCCGTCCCGCCCGGTGCCGTCACACCGGGCCCGGCGGCCCCGTGCGGCGTCCTCCCGGGCTCTGCCGCCCCGTCGGCGGTTTCGGGGCGCAGCCGGAGCCAGAAGGGCGAGAGCGCCGCCCTGCGGGCGTCCAGGGCGGCCCGTACCCGGGGATCGGCGGCCAGCCCCGGGGGCGGCCCGGCCGGACGCGAGGGACGCACCCCGAGCGCGCCGAGGACGCCGGCGGCCTTGGCGTGGGTCTCGGCCACCTCGGCGTCCGGGTCGGAGCCGCGCACCAGGGTCGCTCCCACCCCGACCCGCAGCTCGCCGGTGGCGGCGTCGATGTCGGCGGTCCGGATCAGGATCGGGGAGTCCAGGTTCTGCGCGCCGCCCTCGTCCCGGCCGATCAGGGCCAGCGCTCCCGCGTAGTACCCGCGGCCCTCCGGCTCGTGGCGGCGGATGACCCGGCAGGCGTTCTGTACCGGCGACCCGGTCACCGTGGCGGCGAACATCGTCTCCCGCAGCACCTCGCGCACGTCCAGGCTGGAGCGGCCGCGCAGCTCGTACTCGGTGTGGGCGAGGTGGGCCATCTCCCGCAGCCGTGGGCCGACGACGGTGCCGCCGAGGTCTCCGACGGCGCACATCATCTTCAGCTCCTCGTCCACCACCATCGACAGTTCCTCGCGCTCCTTGCGGTCGGCGAGGAACTCCAGCAGCCCGTCGGTGTCCGGGCCCTCCGGCGGGTAGCGGTAGGTGCCGCTGATCGGGTTCATCACCACGGTGCCGCCGCTCATCCGCACATGGACCTCCGGACTGGCGCCCAGCAGGGTGCGTTCGCCGGTGTGGACCACGAAGGTCCAGTAGGCGTTGTGCTCGCCGGTGAGGAGCCGCCGGAAGAGGGCCAGCGCGTCGGCCGGACGGTAGCCGTCGACCGCTCCCCGGAAGGTGCGGCGGACCACGAAGTTGGCGCCCTGCCCGGTGCCGATCTCCTCGTCCAGGACGCGGCGGACCACCTCGGCGTACGCGGCGTCGTCGAGGTCGAAGCCCTCGTCCCGGACGGAGACCCGGTGGCCGGGGAGCAGCGGCAGCAGCTCGCCGACCGGGATCTCGTGGTGCTCGCGCGGCACCAGCACCGACAGCGGTGTGCCGTCGTCGGTCACCTCGAAGCCCCGTTCGGCGATCTGCCGGAAGGGGACCAGCGCCAGGGCGCCCGGTGCGGCGCGGGGGCCGACGGGCAGCTGGTCCAGCCGGTCGAGGTGACGTAGCTCACCGGTCATGACCTCCACCACGTCCGCGTCGCGTCCCGGGGTGCGACGGCGCAGCAGGGCGAAGGGCGGGGCGGAGGGCGAGAGCAGGTGTGGCAGCAGGTCGGCCACGGGGTGGCGCGAGGGGCCGGGC
>NZ_BHZI01000349.1 GCF_004305975.1 Streptomyces otsuchiensis | reverse complement strand
GCGTGGTGACGGGCCGTGGGCGGGCGGCGCACCGCACTCCTCCCTCCGGCCCCCACCCCGACAGCGCGGACGGTCGCGCCCCGCCGGGGGCCGGCGTTCCCAGAAAGGACCCATCGAGATGAGAGCCATCCGTGTCGCGCTCGCGGGCGCCGGCAACTGCGCCTGGAGCTTCAGCCAGTTCGTGGCCCAGGCCCACGCCGCCCCCGCCGCGCCGCTTCCGGGCCTGATGTGCCAGACGATCGGCGGCTACCGGCTCGCGGACGTCCGCGTGGCGGTGGCGTTCGACGTCGACGCCGACAAGGTCGGCCGACCCCTGGCCACCGCCTTCGAGGCGCCCACGATCTCCGCCACCCGCTTCGCCGAACTGGACGCCGACAAGGACGCCCCGGTCCTGCCCGCGCCTGTGCTCGACGGTCTCGTCGGCCCCATGGGAACCGTGGTCACTCCTGCCGAGGAGACCCACGACGCCACCTCCGACAGCGTCGCCAAGGCGATCGTGGAGCACGCCGTGGACGTGCTGGTGATCAGCCTGCCCACCGGCGCCACGCAGGCCGTGCGGATGTTCGCCGAGGCCGCCCTCGCAGCCGGGGCCGCCGTCGTCAACTGCACCCCCGAACGGGTCGCCCGTGACGAGGAGCTGAGCGCCCGGTTCGCCGACGCCGGTGTGCCGCTGCTCGGCGACGACCTGCGCAGCCATCTGGGCGCCACCACCCTGCACACCGCCCTCATCGAACTGCTCCTCAGCCGGGGTCTGGAGCTGGAGTCCACCTACCAGCTCAACGTGGGCGGCAACACCGACTTCCTGAACCTGGCCGACGCCACCCGCTCCGCCTCGAAGTTCACCTCGAAGGCCAACGCCCTGCGCGCCGCGGGCATGACCGACGTCAGCGGTGTGGCGGGACCCACGGGATACATCGGTCACCTCGCCGACACCAAGCTGTGCTTCGCCAACCTGCGCGCCAGGTCGGTGCTGGGCTCGGAGGTCCAGATCGACGTCAAGCTCACCGTCGAGGACAGCCCCAACGCGGCCGGGGTCATCGCCAACGCCGTGCGTGCCGCGATGACCGCGGTCGACCGGGGCTTGTCCGGAGCCGTCGACGGCCCCGCCCCGATGCTCTTCAAGAGCCCGCCGCGCGGCCTGCCGGAGTCGCAGGCCCGCTCCGCCTTCCTCGACTTCGCCGCCTGAACCGAACCCTTCCGACCCGCGCGCCCGGCCCGCGCCCTGCTGATCCGCGCGGCCCGGCCCGGCCCGGCCCGCGCTCCGATCCGTGAGATCCCGCGCCCTCCCCACGAGAGAGACGGACCATGCTGTCGATACAACGCCACCACCAGTCGGTCGAAGACCTGCCCTACGAACTGGTCGAACGCAAGGGGGTGGGCCACCCCGACACCATGTGCGACGCCATCGCCGAGCGCATGTCCCGCTACTACTCCCAGCACTGCCTGCGCGAGTTCGGCGGGGTGGCCCACCACTGGTTCGACAAGGTCACGCTGTACGGCGGCGGCGCCGACATCGACTACGGGCGCGGCGAACTGACCTCCCCGTACCGGGTCAAAGTCTTCGGCAAGGGCGCCTTCCGCGTCGGGACCACCGAGATCCCGGTCCACGACCTGATGTTCCGCGCCGCCGCCGACGTCCTGACGGAGGTCACCACCGGCTTCGACCCCGCCCGCCACCTGGTGGTGGAGCTGGGCGTCGTCGACCACCAGGGCTCCGGTCGCGGCGCCTCCCGCTACCAGCCGGCCTCGCCCGCCGACCTGGTGCCGCTGCGCTCGGCCGGCCTGGTCTCCAACGACACCAACCTCCTGCACGGCTACGCACCGCTGTCCCGCCTGGAGACCGCCGTGCAGGGGCTGGAACACCGCGTCAACGGCCCGGACTTCAAGCACCGTCACCCGGACACGGGCTGGGACGTCAAGGTGTTCGGCAGCCGCCGCGGCGACGCCTTCAGCCTCGTGGTCAACATGCCGTTCCTGGCCGCGCACATCGAGTCCATGGACCACTACCGGGTCCGCAAGGCCGTCGTGCAGCAGGAGCTGGAGGAGTACACCCGCTCCCTCGGCCTGGACGACTGCGCCATGCTGATGAACGCCACCGACCGCAACGGCCGCCCCTACCTCACGGCACTCGGCTCCGTCGCCGACACCGGCGACGTGGGCGTCGTCGGCCGCGGCAACCGGGTCAACGGCCTGATCACCCCGATGCGGCCCATGAGCATCGAGGCCCCCGCGGGCAAGAACCCGCTGGACCACACCGGCAAGATCTACAACATCATGGCGCAGCGCCTGGCCCGCCAGGTGCACGAGCAGTGCGGCGGAGGGGCCCAGGTCCACATCTTCACCTCCAAGGAAGCTCCCCTGGAACGTCCCGACGAGGTCGTCGTCTTCACCCCCGAAGCCGACGAGGAGCAGGTCCGCTCGATCGTCGAGGCCGGCGTCGCGGGCTCCGGCGACCTGACGGCCGAACTCATCGAGAAGGGCATCACCCTGTGGTGACGGCGGAACGGGTGCGAGCACTGGCCGCCGCCGGACGGGGGGACACCGGCCCGGCGCCCGACGGCCCCCCGGAGAGCGGCAGCCACTTCGCCGTGCTGGTCAAGCCCGAGGTGATGGTGGCCCCGCACGCCGCCGAGGCGCTCGCCACAGCCGTCAGCGTGCTCGACGCCGACGGGACCGCGGTCCTGCGTGCCGCCGTGCTGCCCGCCACGGAGTTCGTCCAGCGCGGCTACCTGCTGCTGCACTACCCGCGCCTGCACCGCGTCGCCGCCGACGGAGTCGCGGCCCTCACCACGACGGCCCGCGAGGCGTTGCGCGCCCTGCCGGCCGGGGCGGGCGGCGACGCGCTCGGCGCGTACGAGGCGATGACCCGCGAGGCGGGCCTGACCCCGCAGTCCCTGGAGGAACGCTGCCGGGCCGCGGGCGTGCACAAGCTGGGCTCCGGGTCCTACGCGTCGCTGACCGAGGTCAATGGCAGCCCGGCCGTGGTGCTCAACGGCTTCCTCCCCGCGCTCACCGCGGGCTACGCCGCACCGGGCGCCCGGGTCGGGATGCTGGAGTGCCACAGCCCCCGCGAGATCGCCGTGCTGCGCCGGGACCTCCTCGGCGCCCTCCATCCCGGCACGGCCGCCCCCGCGTCCCTGCGCGGCGCACTCGGGGAACTGGGCCGGCGGCACGGCATCGAGCTGTCCGAGGGCCGCAACGCCGTCCACCTGTCGGCCGGTCACCTGGAGGCGATGTTCCAGGTCTGGCGCTACTTCGCCGCCCCCGACAAGCAGGGGCCGACGGTCACCGCCTTCGGGCGTTCCCTCGCCGCGGCCGGGGTACCCGAGGCCGCCCTGGCCGCCCTCGCCTCCGACCCCGACCTGCCGGCCGGCGCGGGCGGCACGCTCGCCCCGCACGGCGCCACCGAGGACCTCGACCGCGACGCCGCCCTGCGGACCGTGCGCGGCTGGACCACCCACCTGGCCGGGAGCGGCCGGAAGGAGACATCTTGACCACCAGCAACGGAACCGCCGGCCGGGACCCCCGGGGACTGGCCGGACGAACCGCCGTGGTGACCGGCGGCGCCCAGGGCATCGGCGCGGCCGTCGTCGAACGGCTCTGCGCAGAGGGCGCTCAGGTCCTCGTCTACGACCTGAGCGCCGAGCACGGCGAGGCCGCCGTCGCCCGCTGGCGGGAGCGGGGCCACGCCGTGTCGCTCGCGGTCGGTGACGTCACCGACGAACAGGCCCTCGCGGCGGCCTTCGCGGGTCTGCCCGACGACTGGCCCGCCCCGACCCTGCTGGTGAACCTGGCGGCCGGCTTCGTCTTCAAGGGCATCGAGGCGACGGAGGCCGACTGGCGCGGCGCCCTGGACCCGACCATCGTCGGCCTCTCCCTGGCCACCCGGGAGTTCCTGCGCCACCTGCCCGAGCACGACGCCGACGCCGCCATCGTCAACATGGCGTCCATCTCGGCCCACATCGCGCAGCGCGGCTACCTCACCTACAACACCGGCAAGGCGGCCGTCCTCGGCTTCACCCGGTGCATGGCGCAGGACCTCGCCGCCCGGGGGGTACGCGTCAACTCCGTCAGTCCCGGGACCGTCTGGAACGCCAACAACGAGCGGTTCCACCGCGAGGCGCTCGGCCTGGACCGCGCCACGGCCGAGGCCGACCCCGAACACGGCGGGAAGTTCCTGCTGGGCCGGTTCGCCGACCCCTCCGAGGTCGCCGCCCCGATCGCGTTCCTGCTCTCCGGCGACGCCAGCTTCGTCACCGGCACCGACCTGCCCGTCGACGGCGGATACCTGGCGGTGTGACGGCGATGATCGATCTGCACACCCAGCACGAGCGCTGCGGACACGCCACCGGCTCCCTGCGGGACTACGTCACCACCGCAGTGGAGATGGGCGTCCAGGTGTTCGGCCTCTCCGACCACGCACCGATGTTCGCCGCCGACGAGGACCACGCCCTGCCCCGGGTCGCCATGCCCAAGTCGGAGTTCCCGGCCTACGTGGCCGAAGCCCTGGCCCTCAAGGAGGAGTTCGCCGGCCGCATCGAGATCCTGCTGTCCACCGAGGCCGACTACCTGCCCGGCCGGACCGAGCCCTACGCGCGGGAGCTGGCGCGCTACCCCTTCGACTACGTCATCGGGTCGGTCCACATGTTCGAGGGCGCCGACATCTTCGACACCCGTCGCTGGGAGCAGGTGGACGACGACGAACTGCCCGCCGTCAAAGCCCGGTTCTTCCGCACGGTCGCGGACTGCGCCCGCACCGGCCTCTTCCAGGTGATGGGCCACGTCGACGCGCTCAAGGGCAACCACCCGAAGCTGGGGCCGGTGCCCGCGCCCGCCGCGGCCGACGAGATGCTGCGCGCCATCCGCGACTCCGGGTGCGTGCTGGAGATCAACACCTCCGGCAACACCAAACAGTGCGGCGGCTGGTATCCCGAGACGGACGTCCTGGAACGCGCCCACCACTTCGGTGTCCCGGTCACCTTCGCCTCCGACGCGCACGTGCCCGGGCGCGTCTGCGACCAGTACGCCGACGTGGTCCGGGTGCTGCGCGGAATCGGATACCGCGACTGGACCTTCTTCCGGCGGGGCGAGCCCCACACGCTGCCCATGGAATGGGCAGCGTGTGGGGGTCGCCCCGTCTTTTTTTCACATCTTACGCTGCCGACGATACC
>NZ_BHZI01000348.1 GCF_004305975.1 Streptomyces otsuchiensis | reverse complement strand
GCAGGGGGGCGGGGCGATGCGGCCGTTCGCCGCGACGCGCGGACTCCGGCCGCCGGGTGCACACTGATCCGCAGGTGAACCGCAGCGGAGGTGCACGCCATGGCCAGCCCCCTCTCCCCCACCCGGACCGGCCGGGTCCTGCTCGCCGTCGGCACCCGCAAGGGACTGTTCCTGGCCCGCCGTCCGTTCGCCCGGCGCGGTGAGGGCGACTGGGAGCTGGAGGGCCCGTACTTCCCGGAGCAGGCCGTCTACGCCGTCGCCATCGACACCCGCCCGGCGGGCGGCCCGCGGCTGCTGGCCGGCGCGGACAACAACCACTGGGGGCCCTCCGTCTTCCGCTCCGACGACTTCGGCGCGAGCTGGCAGGAGCCGCCCGCGCCCGCCGTGCGGTTCCCCGAGGACACCGGAACCTCGCTGGAGCGGCTGTGGCAGCTGCGGCCGGGCGGCCCGGAGGAAGCCGGCGTCGTCTACGCCGGTACGGAACCGGCCGCGCTCTTCCGCTCGGAGGACGGCGGCGAGAGCTTCGAGCTGGTGCGCCCGCTGTGGGACCACCCGACCCGTCCCAGCTGGGAGCCCGGGGGCGGCGGCCTGGGGCTGCACACGGTGCTCAGGGCGCCCGGCGAACGGCCCGGTGAGCTGACGGTGGCGGTCTCCGCCGGCGGCGTCTACCGCTCCGCCGACTCCGGGGCGAGCTGGTTCCCCTCCAACGACGGCGTCCAGGTCGTCTTCGCGCCGGAACCCTATCCGCCGCACGGCCAGTGCGTGCACAAGGTCGCGCGGGACGCGGAGCGCCCGGACCGCCTCTATCTGCAGAACCACTGGGGCGTGTACCGCAGCGACGACGCCGGCTCGACCTGGCAGGACATCGGCGCCGGCCTGCCCTCGGACTTCGGCTTCCCGGTGGTGGCCCATCCGCACCGCGGGTCGGTCGCCTACGTCTTCCCGCTGAACGCGGACTACGACCGTGTTCCGGCCGGACGGCGCTGCCGCGTGTACCGGACCGAGGACGCGGGGGTCAGCTGGCAGCCGCTGACGGCGGGCCTGCCCTCCGGCCCGCACTTCGGCACGGTGCTGCGCGACGCGCTCACCACCGACGACGCCGACCCGGCCGGCGTGTACTTCGGCACCAGGAACGGCGAGTTGTACGGCAGCGCGGACGACGGCGACAGCTGGCGGCTGCTGGCGAGCCACCTCCCGGACGTCCTGTGCGTGCGCGCCGTGGTGAGCGACTGACCGCCGCCGGCGTCCGGTTTGACGCGCACGCCGGGCGCGCGGGCCGGGGGCGTGCGTCCGCTGGGCGGTGCCCGTTTGAGCTACCCCCGGGGTGGGCCAGTAGGGTGACCGACCGTGGCAGCGCGACCGTTGAACGAGATCGTCGAATCGGGCTGGGCCAAGGCCCTCGAACCGGTCGCGGACCGGATCGCAGCGATGGGTGACTTCCTGCGGGCGGAGGTCGCCGCCGGGCGCACCTACCTCCCGTCGGGACAGAACGTGCTGCGCGCCTTCCAGCAGCCGTTCGAGGAGGTGCGGGTGCTGATCGTCGGTCAGGACCCGTATCCGACCCCGGGGCACGCCGTCGGGCTCAGCTTCTCCGTGGCGCCCGAGGTGCGCCCGCTCCCGGGCAGCCTGGAGAACATCTTCCGCGAACTGCACTCCGACATCGGGGCGCCCCGTCCCGCCAACGGGGACCTCACCCCGTGGACACGCCAGGGCGTCCTGCTGCTCAACCGGGCGCTGACCACCGCTCCGCGCCGCCCGGCCGCCCACCGCGGCAAGGGCTGGGAGGAGGTCACCGAGCAGGCGATCCGGGCGCTGGCCGCGCGCGGCACCCCGATGGTGGCGATCCTGTGGGGCCGCGACGCGCGCAACGCCCGTCCGCTGCTGGGCCGGGTGCCGTCGGTGGAGTCGGCTCACCCCTCCCCGATGTCGGCGGACCGCGGCTTCTTCGGGTCCCGCCCGTTCAGCCGCGCCAACGCCCTGCTGTCGGAGCAGGGCGCGGCGCCGGTCGACTGGCGGCTGCCGTGACGGACTGGGTGCTGGGCGTCGACTCGGGCGGTTCGGGGCTCCGGGCGGCGGTGGCCCCCGCCGGGGTGGACGGATTCCCGGCGCGTGCGGCGGAGTTCGTCTCCCGGACGCCGGTGCGGACCGGGTCCGAGGGTATCGACGCCGGGCATCTGCTGGACCAGTTGCTGCCGGCGGTCGACGGGCTGCTGGAGCGGGCGGAGTCCGCCGGGGGGCAGCAGCCGGGGACCGCCCGGGTGACCGCGGTCTGCGTGGGCGCGGCAGGAATGGCGACGCTGGGCTCCGGTCTGCGGAGCAGGCTCCCGGCCGCGCTGGCCGGCCGGTTCGGGCCGCTGCGGCTGGCGCTGGCGGCGGACGCGGTGACCGGTTACGCGGGTGCGCTCGGCGAGACGCCCGGCGCCGTGGTCGCCGCGGGAACCGGGATGATCGCGCTCGGCACGGACCTGGAGAGCTGGCGCCGGGTGGACGGCTGGGGCCATCTGCTGGGTGACTGCGGCAGTGGCGCCTGGATCGGCCGGGCCGGTCTGGAGGCAGCGATGCGCGCCCACGACGGCAGGGCGGGAGGCTCCCGCTCGCTGCTGGCGGCGGCGAGCGAGCGCTTCGGCCCGGCGGGCGAACTGCCCGGGGCCCTGTACCCGCGCACCGACCGCCCCGCGGTGCTGGCGTCGTTCGCGCCGTCGGTCGCCGGGTGCGCGGTGGACGGCGACGCCGTGGCGGCCGCGATCCTGGCGGAGGCGGGGCGCCACATCGCGGAGACCGCCGCGGCCGCCTGCCCGGCCCCCGGTGGGGCGGCGCAGCCCCCGGCGGTGGCGTTGACCGGCGGCCTGCTGCACATCGGCGCGCCGCTGCTGGACCCGCTGCACGCCCATCTCGCGAGGCTGCTCCCGGAGTACCGGCTGGTTCCGGCGGCGGGCGGGCCGCTGGACGGCGCGCTGCTGGTGGCGGCGCGGCTGGCGGCCGGGCGGCTGCGGCTTCCCACGGACTCCGCGCTGCTGCGGGTGCTCTGACCCCGCGTCCGGTGTGCGGTCGCGTGACTCGGGCCGCGCGGCGCCCCGGGGCGGCGCGTGCCGCCGTTCCGCGCGCGAGCGTGCGTGCCGCGTACGGCATCCCCGCACTCGGGCGCGGGCGATCAGGGCGCGGGCCGGCGCCTCATGCGCTCCCCACGAGTTCGTGACGCACCGCGACGAAGGGGGCGCACTACGGGGCGGCTCACTCCCACCAGTGAGCGGACATCGACGGACAAAGAGGTACAGCACCGTCGGAGCCCGCCCCCAGCCGAACATGCGAGCACACCAAGGCATTAACATGCGACCACATGAGCTCCTCCACTGGGCCAGGATCGGGCCTGCCCGTACGAATGCCGCGTCCCCGCCAGTCGGGACGTCACCGCCGGCCGGAACCGGTGTCCGCCCCCGAGGGCGCTCCGGTCCTCGTGCTGGCCGTCCCCGGGACTCCTACCGCGGAGACCCGCGGCCTCGCCGACGAGGTGGTGAGCATCGCGCGCGCGGACCTGCCGGGTCTGCACGCACGCGTGGCGTTCACCGAGGGCGGCGGTGAGGAGTTCCCGGCCCTCCAGGACGTACTGACCGAGGTCAGCGCGGGCCGGGTCGAGTCACCGGACGAGCCGCCGGCCGTCGTGGTGCCGCTCCTCGCCGGCCCCGACAGCGTGCAGCTGCGCACCCTGCGCCAGGCCGTGCTGAACAGCGGGTCGGGCGCCGCGCTCAGCGATGTCCTCGGTCCGCACCCGCTGCTCGCCGAGGCCGTGCACGTGCGGCTGTCGGAGGCCGGTCTCGCCCGTGCCGACCGGGCGCGGCTGTTCACCGTCGCCACCGCCGCCGACGGCATCATCCTGGTGACGGTCGGTGGCGAGGAGGCCGAGCAGGCGGCCGGGATCACCGGCATGCTGCTCTCCGCGCGCCTGGCCGTCCCGGTGCTGACCGCTGGTCTGGACACCGAGGGCGCGGTGGCGGCCGCCGCCCGGCAGCTTCTGGAGTCCGGCTCGCAGCAGCTGGCCCTGGCGCCGTG
Organism: Streptomyces otsuchiensis; assembly: GCF_004305975.1. GTDB lineage: Bacteria > Actinomycetota > Actinomycetes > Streptomycetales > Streptomycetaceae > Streptomyces > Streptomyces otsuchiensis. Next base: position 1,168 of record NZ_BHZI01000348.1, on the reverse strand, counting down.
CCTGATCGGCCCGGAGGTTCCGGAGGGTCTGCTGGAGGCCGCCGCCCAGGAGGCGGGATGTGCCACCGCGGAGCCGCTGGGCGCCTACGCCTCGGTGGGCAAGCTGGTGCTGGCGGCCTACACGGGCCGTCTGGGTATCCAGCCGCAGAGCGCCCCCGCCCACTGACCATCCGCGGCGCCCCTTCACGGGGACGGCCGCACCCCGCCCCGCACCCGCCGTGCGAAAGGCCGCCCCCGCACTGTGCGGGGGCCGGCCTTTCGCGTGTGGGGCCGGGCTGTTCGCGCGTGGGGCGCCCGAGGGCCCCGCACGGCGCGCGCGGTACGGAGCGCGCCGGTGTGCGGCGCGCTTCCCCGTGCTCGGTTGCCGGTGGGGGCGCTCAGCGGCCGATGACCACGCAGGTGGGTGCGGGGAGCGTCAGGGAGCCCAGCCGGCGCGGCAGCCCGCCGGGCTGGTCCAGGGCGAACCAGCTGACGTCGCCGGACCGCTCGTTGGCGACGTACAGCCGGGTGCCGTCCGCGTCGAGCGCGATACCGCGCGGCCAGTGGCCCCCGCATTCCACGGCGCCCAGCACGGCCGCCGCACCGTCGGGGCCGAGGTCCAGGACGGCGATGTGGTCGGCGCCGCGCACCGCGACGTACAGGCGGGTGCCGTCGGGCGTGACCGCGAGGCCGGAGGGGTAGTTGTCGCCGTCGGCGACAGTGGGCAGCGGAGTCTCCCCGGCCACCGTCAGGGTGCCGCTCTCGCCGTCCCAGTGGCAGGCGGTGACGGTGGGATCGAGTTCGTTGACCACGTAGACGGTGTGCCCGGCGGGGTGGAAGACCAGATGACGCGGGCCGGTGCCGGGCCGCAGCCGCAGTTCGCCGTGGGGCCGGTGGGTGCCGTCGGCGGGATCGACGGCGTGGATCCACACCGAGTCGGTACCGAGGTCGGCGCAGAGCAGCCATGCCCCGTCCGGCGAGAGGGTGACGCCGTGCGCGTGCGGCCCCTCCTGCCGCTCCGTCACCGGGCCGGAGCCGTGGTGCGGCACGACCGTGGCCGGGCCGCGCGCGACGGTTCCGCCGGCCAGCCCGACCCCGCTGACGCTGCCCGAGGTGTAGTTGGCGGTGTAGATCCGGCGGCCGGTGACGGCGAGGTGGGTGGGGGCGGCGCCCGCCACGGGAACCGGGG
>NZ_BHZI01000347.1 GCF_004305975.1 Streptomyces otsuchiensis | reverse complement strand
GGGTCAGCCGCGCAGGGCGTCCACGGCGAGGGCCAGCGCCTCCGGCACGCGGGGTACCAGCTGGTGGTGACCGTCGCGGACGACATGGCGGCCGCCGACCACGGTGTGCCGGATGTCGGCCGCCGTCGCCGCGAAGACCGCAGCCTCGGCGGCGCGCCGGGGCCGGGGACCGGCGGTGCGGACGGAGTCCAGGGCGAGGGTGGTGAAGTCGGCGAGGGCTCCCGGCTCCAGTCGTCCGGCGTCGGCCCGGCCGAGGGCGGCCTGGCCGTGGCGGGTGGCGGCGGCCAGGAGCTGCCCGGCGGTCCAGTGGCCGCGTCGGCGGGAGCGCAGCCGTTCGTTCAGCTCCATGGCGCGGGCCTCTTCGAGCAGGTCGATCACGGCGTGGCTGTCGCTGCCGAGGGAGAGCGGGCTGCCGGCAGCCTCCAGCCGGGTCGCCGGGCCGATGCCGTCCGCGAGATCTCGTTCGGTGGTGGGGCACATGCACACGCCGGTGCCGCTGTCACCGAGCAGGGCGATGTCCTCGTCGGTCAGGTGTGTGGCGTGGACCGCGGTGGTGCCCGGACCGAGCACCCCGTGGTCGGCGAGGAGCCGTGCGGGGGTGCGGCCGTGCGCCGCCAGGCACTCCTCGTTCTCGGCGGGTTGCTCGGAGAGATGCACATGCAGGGGCGCGCCGCGTTCCCGCGCCCACCGCGCGACCCGGCCGAGCTGGTCGGCGGGGACGGCACGCACCGAGTGGACGGCGGCGCCGATCACGACGCCGGAGGCGTCGTCGAGCGCGTCGGCGCGGCGGGCCCAGGCGGCGGCGTCACCGTCGCTGAAGCGCAGCTGGGAGGTGCCCGGTGGCGCGCCGAAGCCGGCGGAGAGGTAGCAGGTGTCGAGGAGGGTGAGCCGGACGCCCGCCTCGGCGGCGGCGGCGATCAGGGCGTTCCCCATGGCGTTGGGGTCCGGGTAGGGGCTGCCGCCGGGAGCGTGGTGGAGATAGTGGAACTCACCGACGGAGGTGATACCGGCCAGAGCCATTTCGGCGTAGACGGCGCGCGCGAGATCGAAGTACGTGTCGGGGGTGAGGCGGTCGGCGACGGAGTACATCACCTCGCGCCAGGTCCAGAACGATCCGGTTCCCCCGTTCGCACCGTCGGTGGCAGGGGAGTCTCCGGCGGTCCCGGGGCCTGCGGCGGCGGGCGTCTGGGAGACGCCGCGCAGCGCGCGGTGGAAGGCGTGGCTGTGGGCGTTGGCGAGTCCGGGGACGGTGAGGCCGGGAAGGTCGACGGAGCCGACCGGCGGCTCGGTCACTCCGGGCGCGAGCCGGATGATCCGGCCGTCGGTCCCGGTGTCGATGAGGACGCCGGGCCTGACCTCCTGGTCGATCCAGGCGTGCTCCGCCCAGTAGCTCTGCGGGGTCAGCGACATGCGAGTCCCTCCAGCACCTCGGCGAGCGCGGTGACCCCGGCCGTGCAGTCGTCCTCGTCGGCGGATTCGGCGGGCGAGTGCGAGACGCCGGTCGGGTTCCTCACATACAGCATGGCGCTTGGGAGCGCGGAGGACAGAATTCCGGCGTCGTGGCCGGCTCCGGTGGGCAGCACGGGGACCTCGCGGTCGCCTCCGAGGATGCCGGTGAGCCGGTCACGCAGGGCGTGGTCGAACTCCACGACCGGCGTGAACGACTCGCGGGTGACCTCCACCCGGACGCCGTCCCTCTCGCCGCGCTCGGCGGCGGCGCGGCGGATCTCCGCCACCACCCGGTCCAGGGTGTCGTGGTCGGCGGCGCGGGAGTCCAGCCAGCCGCGCACCAGGGAGGGGATGGCGTTGACGCCGTTGGGCTCGACGGAGACCTTGCCGAAGGTGGCGAGGGCGCCGGCGAGCCGGGCCTTCTTGCGGGCGGCGAGCACGGTGGTGGCGTAGGTCAGCATCGGGTCGCTGCGGTCGTCGAGCCGGGTGGTGCCGGCGTGGTTGGCCTCGCCGTGGAAGTCGAAGCGCCAGCGGCCGTGCGGCCAGATCGCGGAGGCGACTCCGACGGCGTGACCGGTGTCGACGAGGGAGCGCCCCTGTTCCACGTGGAGTTCGACGAAGGCGCCGACGCGGGAGAGGCGCTCGGGGTCGGGGCCGATGGCCTCGGGGTCGTGTCCGGCCTGCTCCATGGCCCGGGCGAGGGTGACACCGTCGGCGTCGGTGAGGCGGTGGGCCTGTTCCGGGGTGAGTTTCCCGGCGCTGAGGCGGGAGCCGGCGCAGGCGAGCCCGAACCGGGCGCCCTCCTCGTCGCCGAAGTTCACCACGGCCAGCGGGCGGGTGGGGCGGACGTCGCGGGCGCGGAGTTCGTCGAGTGCGGCGAAGGCGGAGACGACACCGAGGGGGCCGTCGAAGGCGCCGCCGTTGGGGACGGAGTCCAGGTGGGAGCCGGTGACGACGGCGTCGGTGCCGGTGGGGTCGCCGAGCCAGGCCCACTGGTTGCCGTTGCGGTCGGTCTCGTAGGTCAGTCCGCGGTACTCGGCCTGGGCGCGGAACCAGGCGCGGCAGTCGATGTCGGCGGCCGTCCAGGCGTAGCGGCGGTAGCCGCCGCTACGGGGCGAGCGGCCGACGGGCAGCAGCTCGCGCCACATCTCGTGGAAGGAGGCGGGGCTCATCGGGCGGCCCCGGCGGTGTCGCCGTGACCGGTGCCGGTGGCGGCCGCGGTGGCGGTGGCGGTGGCGGCCGGGCCGGGGTCGCTCTCGCGCATCGGGACGCGGACCCCCTGGTCGCGGGCGGTCTCCTCGGCCTCCGGATACCCGGCGTCGACGTGGCGGATGACGCCCATGCCCGGGTCGTTGGTGAGGACCCGGCGGATCTTCTCGCCCGCGAGCGGGGTGCCGTCGGCGACGGTGACCTGGCCGGCGTGGATGGAACGGCCCATGCCGACGCCGCCGCCGTGGTGGAGGGAGACCCAGGAGGCGCCGGAGGCGACGTTGACCATGGCGTTGAGCAGGGGCCAGTCGGCGATGGCGTCGGAGCCGTCGCGCATCGCCTCGGTCTCCCGGTAGGGGGAGGCGACGGAGCCGCAGTCGAGGTGGTCGCGGCCGATGGCCAGCGGCGCGCTGATCTCGCCGGCGGCCACCATGTCGTTGAACCGTTCGCCGGCGCGGTCGCGCTCGCCCTGGCCCAGCCAGCAGATCCGTGCGGGCAGCCCCTGGAACCGGACGCGCTCCCCCGCCATCCGGATCCAGCGGGCCAGCTGCTCGTTCTCGGGGAACAGCTCCAGGACGGCCCGGTCGGTGGCGGCGATGTCCTTGGGGTCGCCGCTGAGGGCGGCCCAGCGGAACGGGCCCTTGCCCGCGCAGAACAGCGGGCGGATGTAGGCGGGGACGAAGCCGGGGAAGTCGAAGGCGCGGTCGTAGCCGGCCAGTCGCGCCTCGCCCCGGATGGAGTTGCCGTAGTCGAAGACCTCCGCGCCGGCGTCCTGGAATCCGACCATCGCCTCGACGTGGCGGGCCATCGACTCGCGCGCCCGCTGGGTGAAGTCGGCGGGTTTGTCGGCGGCGTAGGAGGCCATGTCCTCGAACGCGACGCCGGAGGGCAGGTAGGAGAGCGGGTCGTGGGCGCTGGTCTGGTCGGTGACGATGTCGATCGGCGCGCCACTGGCCAGCAGCTGCGGCAGCAGGTCGGCGGCGTTGCCGAGGACGCCGACGGAGAGCGGCCGGCGCGCGTCGCGGGCTTCGGTGGCCAGCGCCAGGGCGTGGTCGAGGGAGTCGGCCCGCACGTCGAGGTAGCGGTGCTCGATGCGCCGCTCGATGGCGCGGGGGTCGCAGTCGACACAGATGACGACGCCGCCGTTCATGGTGACGGCCAGCGGCTGGGCGCCGCCCATGCCGCCGAGCCCGGCGGTGAGGGTGATGGTTCCGGCGAGCGAGCCGTCCCCGCCACGGGTCTCGGCGAGCTTGGCGCCGACGGCGGCGAAGGTCTCGTAGGTGCCCTGGAGGATGCCCTGGGTGCCGATGTAGATCCACGATCCGGCGGTCATCTGGCCGTACATGGTCAGCCCCAGCTGTTCGAGGCGGCGGAACTCCTCCCAGTTGGCCCAGTCACCGACCAGGTTGGAGTTGGCGATCAGCACCCGCGGCGCCCACTCATGGGTGGTCATGACGCCGACGGGGCGGCCGGACTGGACGAGCATGGTCTCGTCCTGCTTGAGGGTGCGCAGCGTGCGGACCATGGCGTCGAAGGAGGCCCAGTCCCGCGCGGCCTTGCCGGTGCCGCCGTAGACGACGAGCCGGTCCGGGTGCTCGGCCACCTCGGGGTCGAGGTTGTTCTGGAGCATCCGCAGCGCGGCTTCCTGCTGCCAGCCGAGGGTGGTGAGTTCCGTGCCGCGCGGAGCTCGGACGGGTCGGGGTCCTGACATGGCAGCTGCCTCCCGGGAGCACGGCCCGGGTGGGCGGTCACGCGGGCGGCGGCCGTTTGGCGGGCCGGCGCCGGCGGCCGGGGCCACGGGCCGATGACGGTGCCTGATGACTGTTATTCACTCACTCTACGGACTGAATAAGTTCAGTCAACAACGCCCGCGACGCACCACTCCCCCGGCTCCCGCGACGCGCCCCGTCCTCGCGCCGCTCACCGTCCTCACCGCCCTCGCACCGCTCGCTTGCCCTCACTCCAGGAAGAGACCGCGCTCGGCGGCGCGGGCGTCGAACTCCTCCAGCCGGGACTGTGCCTGTGGCAGCGCGTCGCACATGGCCTCCAGCAGCACCCGCCCCAGCATCATCGGCGCGCACGCGGTGTCGAAGGTCAGGGCACGCCCGACGGCGGCGGGCAGCAGCAGGTCACCGGACTGCACCACGGGCACGAAGGCGCCGTCCGCGACCATGATCACGCCCAGCCCGGCCGCGCGGGCCACCTCCAGCGCCTCGGCGACCTCCGCCGGGTGGCGCGGCAGCGCGAAGCAGAGCAGATCGGTGGCACCGGCCGCGACCGCCGCGTCGATCCGGTCGGCCAGCATGGTGCCGCCCTCGTCCAGCAGGCGGACATCGGGGTGGACCTTGGCGGCGAAGTAGCAGAACCCACGGGCCTGCGCCGCGGCGGCGCGCAGTCCGAGGACCGGCAGCGGCCGGGACCGGGCCAGGCGGCGCCCGGCCTCCTCGACCGGCGCCGGATCGGCCAGCAGGTCGGCCAGCTGCCGCAGGTGGGCGATCTCGGCCCGCACCGCCTGCTGGTAGGAGTTGGCGGACGGAGTGGCCCCCTCGGTGCCCGCCCGCTC
>NZ_BHZI01000346.1:2503-5342 GCF_004305975.1 Streptomyces otsuchiensis | reverse complement strand
ACACAGTGGACGCAAGCAACTATGGACAAGCCCTCGGCCTATTAGTACCAGTCAACTCCACCCATTACTGGGCTTCCATATCTGGCCTATCAACCCCGTCGTCTACAGGGGGCCTTACCCCATCAAGTGGGAGGGAGTCCTCATCTCGAAGCAGGCTTCCCGCTTAGATGCTTTCAGCGGTTATCCTTCCCGAACGTAGCCAACCAGCCATGCCCTTGGCAGAACAACTGGCACACCAGAGGTTCGTCCGTCCCGGTCCTCTCGTACTAGGGACAGCCCTTCTCAAGACTCCTGCGCGCGCAGCGGATAGGGACCGAACTGTCTCACGACGTTCTAAACCCAGCTCGCGTGCCGCTTTAATGGGCGAACAGCCCAACCCTTGGGACCGACTCCAGCCCCAGGATGCGACGAGCCGACATCGAGGTGCCAAACCATCCCGTCGATACGGACTCTTGGGGAAGATCAGCCTGTTATCCCCGGGGTACCTTTTATCCGTTGAGCGACGGCGCTTCCACAAGCCACCGCCGGATCACTAGTCCCGACTTTCGTCCCTGCTCGACCCGTCAGTCTCACAGTCAAGCTCCCTTGTGCACTTACACTCAACACCTGATTACCAACCAGGCTGAGGGAACCTTTGGGCGCCTCCGTTACTCTTTAGGAGGCAACCGCCCCAGTTAAACTACCCACCAGACACTGTCCCTGATCCGGATCACGGACCCAGGTTAGACATCCAGCACGACCAGAGTGGTATTTCAACAACGACTCCACACACACTGGCGTGCATGCTTCACAGTCTCCCACCTATCCTACACAAGCCGAACCGAACACCAATATCAAGCTATAGTAAAGGTCCCGGGGTCTTTCCGTCCTGCTGCGCGAAACGAGCATCTTTACTCGTAATGCAATTTCACCGGGCCTATGGTTGAGACAGTCAAGAAGTCGTTACGCCATTCGTGCAGGTCGGAACTTACCCGACAAGGAATTTCGCTACCTTAGGATGGTTATAGTTACCACCGCCGTTTACTGGCGCTTAAGTTCTCAGCTTCGCCAGAACGAATCCTGACTAACCGGTCCCCTTAACGTTCCAGCACCGGGCAGGCGTCAGTCCGTATACATCGCCTTACGGCTTCGCACGGACCTGTGTTTTTAGTAAACAGTCGCTTCTCGCTGGTCTCTGCGGCCACACCCAGCTCAAGGCGCAAGGCCTATCACCGAACATGGCCCCCCTTCTCCCGAAGTTACGGGGGCATTTTGCCGAGTTCCTTAACCATAGTTCACCCGAACGCCTCGGTATTCTCTACCTGACTACCTGAGTCGGTTTAGGGTACGGGCCGCCATGAAACATCGCTAGAGGCTTTTCTCGACAGCATAGGATCATCCACTTCACCACAATCGGCTCGGCATCAGGTCTCAGACACATGAGAGACGGATTTACCTACCTCTCGTCCTACACCCTTACCCCGGGACAACCACCGCCCGGGATGGACTACCTTCCTGCGTCACCCCATCACTCACCTACTACCAGCTCGGGTCACCGGCTCCACCACACCCACACCTGTCAAAGACAAAATGCAGGGGGCTTCACGGGCTTAGCATCACCAGATTCAGCGTTGGCGCTTCAAAGCGGGTACCGGAATATCAACCGGTTGTCCATCGACTACGCCTGTCGGCCTCGCCTTAGGTCCCGACTTACCCTGGGCAGATCAGCTTGACCCAGGAACCCTTAGTCAATCGGCGCACACGTTTCTCACGTGTGTATCGCTACTCATGCCTGCATTCTCACTCGTGAACCGTCCACAACTCGTTTCCACGGCTGCTTCACCCGGCACACGACGCTCCCCTACCCATCCGAACCCCCGTTAGAGGTATATGCTCGAATGACACGACTTCGGCGGTGTACTTGAGCCCCGCTACATTGTCGGCGCAGAATCACTAGACCAGTGAGCTATTACGCACTCTTTCAAGGGTGGCTGCTTCTAAGCCAACCTCCTGGTTGTCTCTGCGACTCCACATCCTTTCCCACTTAGCACACGCTTAGGGGCCTTAGTCGATGCTCTGGGCTGTTTCCCTCTCGACCATGGAGCTTATCCCCCACAGTCTCACTGCCGTGCTCTCACTTACCGGCATTCGGAGTTTGGCTAAGGTCAGTAACCCGGTAAGGCCCATCGCCTATCCAGTGCTCTACCTCCGGCAAGAAACACACGACGCTGCACCTAAATGCATTTCGGGGAGAACCAGCTATCACGGAGTTTGATTGGCCTTTCACCCCTAACCACAGGTCATCCCCCAGATTTTCAACTCTGGTGGGTTCGGGCCTCCACGACCTCTTACAGCCGCTTCACCCTGCCCATGGCTAGATCACTCCGCTTCGGGTCTTGAGCATGCTACTGAACGCCCTATTCGGACTCGCTTTCGCTACGGCTCCCCCACACGGGTTAACCTCGCAACACACCGCAAACTCGCAGGCTCATTCTTCAAAAGGCACGCAGTCACGACATACAGAGACAAGCCCTGCATGCGACGCTCCCACGGCTTGTAGGCACACGGTTTCAGGTACTATTTCACTCCGCTCCCGCGGTACTTTTCACCATTCCCTCACGGTACTATCCGCTATCGGTCACCAGGGAATATTTAGGCTTAACGGGTGGTCCCGCCAGATTCACACAGGATTTCTCGGGCCCTGTGCTACTTGGGTGGCTCCCAAACGAGCCATTGCAGTTTCAGCTACGGGGGTCTTACCCTCTACGCCGGGCCTTTCGCATGCCCTTCGCCTACCACAATGGTTTCTTACTCGCCCAGCCGCCGGCAGACGACTGAAGGAAACTCCCACGACCCCGTA
>NZ_BHZI01000346.1:0-2408 GCF_004305975.1 Streptomyces otsuchiensis | reverse complement strand
CGTATGCGCAACCCCTGCCGGGTATCACACACATACGGTTTAGCCTCATCCAGTTTCGCTCGCCACTACTCCCGGAATCACTGTTGTTTTCTCTTCCTGCGGGTACTGAGATGTTTCACTTCCCCGCGTTCCCTCCACACACCCTATACATTCAGGTGCGGGTGACAGCCCATGACGACTGCCGGGTTTCCCCATTCGGACACCCCCGGATCACAGCTTGGTTGACAGCTCCCCGGGGCCTATCGTGGCCTCCCACGTCCTTCATCGGTTCCTGGTGCCAAGGCATCCACCGTGCGCCCTTAAAAACTTGGCCACAGATGCTCGCGTCCACTGTGCAGTTCTCAAACAACAACCAGCCCAACCAGTCACCCCACACACAACATGCGAGAACACCTGATGCCGGCAACCGAAGACAAGACCACACGGCCATGCCCTCAGACACCCAACAGCGCGCCCAGCCCACCAGCAGACCCCAACCCCCGTTCCACACCCCCCGAAGAGAGCAGTACTAGAAAGCCGAAACCCACCGGCACACTGAATAGTCAACGTTCCACCCATGAGCAACCAGCATCGAACACTCGCCGATGTACTGGCACCTGGACAAGCCCCGAAAGACTCGCCAAGAAGCTCCTTAGAAAGGAGGTGATCCAGCCGCACCTTCCGGTACGGCTACCTTGTTACGACTTCGTCCCAATCGCCAGTCCCACCTTCGACAGCTCCCTCCCACAAGGGGTTAGGCCACCGGCTTCGGGTGTTACCGACTTTCGTGACGTGACGGGCGGTGTGTACAAGGCCCGGGAACGTATTCACCGTAGCAATGCTGATCTACGATTACTAGCGACTCCGACTTCATGGGGTCGAGTTGCAGACCCCAATCCGAACTGAGACCGGCTTTTTGAGATTCGCTCCACCTCACGGTATCGCAGCTCATTGTACCGGCCATTGTAGCACGTGTGCAGCCCAAGACATAAGGGGCATGATGACTTGACGTCGTCCCCACCTTCCTCCGAGTTGACCCCGGCAGTCTCCCGTGAGTCCCCACCACCCCGAAGGGCGTGCTGGCAACACAGGATAAGGGTTGCGCTCGTTGCGGGACTTAACCCAACATCTCACGACACGAGCTGACGACAGCCATGCACCACCTGTACACCGACCACAAGGGGGACCGTGTCTCCACGGTTTTCCGGTGTATGTCAAGCCTTGGTAAGGTTCTTCGCGTTGCGTCGAATTAAGCCACATGCTCCGCCGCTTGTGCGGGCCCCCGTCAATTCCTTTGAGTTTTAGCCTTGCGGCCGTACTCCCCAGGCGGGGAACTTAATGCGTTAGCTGCGGCACGGACGACGTGGAATGTCGCCCACACCTAGTTCCCACCGTTTACGGCGTGGACTACCAGGGTATCTAATCCTGTTCGCTCCCCACGCTTTCGCTCCTCAGCGTCAGTATCGGCCCAGAGATCCGCCTTCGCCACCGGTGTTCCTCCTGATATCTGCGCATTTCACCGCTACACCAGGAATTCCGATCTCCCCTACCGAACTCTAGCCTGCCCGTATCGACTGCAGACCCGGGGTTAAGCCCCGGGCTTTCACAACCGACGTGACAAGCCGCCTACGAGCTCTTTACGCCCAATAATTCCGGACAACGCTCGCACCCTACGTATTACCGCGGCTGCTGGCACGTAGTTAGCCGGTGCTTCTTCTGCAGGTACCGTCACCCGAAGGCTTCTTCCCTACTGAAAGAGGTTTACAACCCGAAGGCATTCATCCCTCACGCGGCGTCGCTGCATCAGGCTTTCGCCCATTGTGCAATATTCCCCACTGCTGCCTCCCGTAGGAGTCTGGGCCGTGTCTCAGTCCCAGTGTGGCCGGTCGCCCTCTCAGGCCGGCTACCCGTCGTCGCCTTGGTAGGCCACTACCCCACCAACTAGCTGATAGGCCGCGGGCTCATCCTGCACCGCCGGAGCTTTCCACACACGAGGATGCCCTCATGTGTCATATCCGGTATTAGACCCCGTTTCCAGGGCTTGTCCCAGAGTGCAGGGCAGATTGCCCACGTGTTACTCACCCGTTCGCCACTAATCACCGGCCGAAACCGGATCATCGTTCGACTTGCATGTGTTAAGCACGCCGCCAGCGTTCGTCCTGAGCCAGGATCAAACTCTCCGTGAATGTTTACCGGTAATCCGGTGCACACATCACGAGAGCGGAACCACGAGATGGAATAACCTCGCAGGTTCACAGCGTCCTCGCTGTTGTGTTTCTTCAAAGGAACCTCGTCCACCAGCAGAAACCTGCCGGCCGACGGGGTATCAACATATCTGGCGTTGACTTTTGGCACGCTGTTGAGTTCTCAAGGAACGGACGCTTCCTTTGGATCGCCTTCCGGCTTTCCTCCGGGCTTCCCTTCGGTGT
>NZ_BHZI01000345.1:1359-5389 GCF_004305975.1 Streptomyces otsuchiensis | reverse complement strand
GGCAAGACCGTCAAACGCCCCAAGACCCTCAAGGCCATCGGCAAACCCGGAAGATCTTGGTAGATAAAAAACAAGCTGAGCCACGGGCACCGGCCGGCCACACTCCCGCCGTCGACGCCGCAACCAACGCGCTCTGTCCAGGGGCTCGAACGGAAGCCCCCGGCCCGTTCGGTCGCTGGTGGGCCGGGGGCGTGCTTGGCCTGGGACGTGCTGGGCGGGTGTCAGTGCCGTGCGAACCGGCGCAGGGCGTCGAGTACGGGCGGTGCGAGCGTGTCCGGGTGGTCGGCGTCGTGCAGCAGGTGGTCCACCCCGGGCAGCACCACTCGGCCCGGTTTACCGGCATGGGCGTGGCGCAGGGCGGTCGTCAGGGCGTCCGTCGTGGAACAGGGGATCTGGGGGTCGTTGGTGCCGCACGTCAGCAGCACCTTGGTGCCGGGCCGGAGTGCGGCGGCGGTGTCCGGTGGGTAGACGGCGTCGTCGCTTTCCACGAACCGGGCGTTGGTGCCCTGGAATGCCTCGAAGAGGGCGGCGATCGCCTGGGGCAGGTCGGTGGTGTCGACCGGGCGGCCTTCGCGGAGGGAGGTGACGGCGGCATCGATGGCCGCGTTGATGGTGTGTTGCTCCTCCGGCGTGAAGTGGCCCTGCCTGGTCGCTTCGGCGACCTGGTCCTTGAGCTGGAGCGCGACCAGGTCGAGCATGCGGATCGCCTGTGGCTGGAGGAGCGCCAGGCCGGTCGGGCGCGGATGGGCGGTGCCGCCCAGCAGCAGTGCCGTCATGGCGCCTTCGCTGTGTCCGACGACCATGAGTGCGCGAGGGTCGGTCTCGGGCTGATCGCGCAAGGTCTCGTAGGCGGCCTGTGCCTGGCGGACGAAGGCCGGGTAGTCGAGTTCCTCCGGGCGGCCCTCGTAGGCGCCGAGTCCGGTGCGGCCGGTGCCGTACTTGTCGAACCTCAGCGTGGCGACTCCGTCGCCGCCGAGCGCGTAGGCCAGCTGTGCCAGGGTGTCCGGTGTGGTCACGGGCGGCTGGTTGCCGTCGCGGTCGGTGGGTCCGCTGCCGGGTAGCAGCAGCGCCGCCCGCAGCCGCTTCCCGGCGCGGTGCTCGGGGACGTGCAGGGTGCCGTACACGGTCGTGCCGTCGGCCGTGAAGACGACCTCGCGGTCGGTGGCGGGGACCAGACGGGGCGTCGCCGCGGCCGGAGTGGCGGTGACGAGGGTCAGCGCAATGAGCGCCGCTGCCAAGTGTCGAAACATTGGCCTGTCTCCTTTCAGACGAGGGCGTTCTCGACCAGGGCAACGGTCGCGCGGGGGTCGTCGACCTGGAGAACCAGGCGTGCGTACTTCTCGCCGGCGAGTTCGACCACGACGGCCTTCGACGGATCCTTGACGTCCCAGAAGACCTTCTCCCCGTCCTGGTGGAACGTGCCCGCGATGATCACACCGGGGACGTGGGAGCCCGGAGCGCGGACTCCCTTCGGTTCGGCGGCGATGCCGGGGTCGGCGGTCGCTCCACGGACGTTGGCCAGCGGGATGGTCATTCCGCCCTTGAAGGCCCAGAGCTTGTCGAGCCCCTCGATCACGACGACGAGGCTGTCGCCGTCGATCCGTATCAGTGCCATACCGGATTCCCTTTTCAGGTGAGAAGGCCGACGTGTTGGGTCAGCGCGGTGGCCGCGTTGTCGGGGTTGCCGCGCAAGAGGATGCCCAGCGCGGCGGCGGTGAGAGCGGCGGCCAGGTCGCCGGGAACACCGAGCGCGCCGGCGATCGCCTGGTCGACGGCGGCCAACGCGGCCGCCACATCGGAGGCGACCTCCTCGTCGACCGGTGCGCGTTCGATCGCCGCGAGCAGAAGCAGGTTGAGGTCGGCCGATGTGACGAGCCGCAGCGCGTCCGCGGCGTCCGACGCGCCGGCGAGTGCGTCACACAACGGGCGGACGTCGTCGGTCAGATGGCGACGCAGAGCGATCAGGTAGAGGCCACGCTTGCTGCCGAACGTCTTGTACAGGCTGTTGCGGTGCACCCCGAGGTGACTGACAAGGTCGTCGACGGACACCCCGTCATACGCGCGCTCGCCGAACAGACCCACGGCGGCACGCACCGCTGCGTCCTCGTCGAACGCTCGTGGCCTGCCCATGACCACTACGTTAGATAGTTGAGGAACGATCAGTCAAGAACGCTCGTTCCTCAATCGCCGATCCGCTTCGAGGGCCCGGCCTTCCAGCGGCAGCCCGCGAACCCCCGGCTCGGGAACGTGGCGCCGCCTCGGGCCGCAGGTCGCGCTGTCAGGACCAACTTGGCTGTTCTGTTTGAGACTTGGAGTTGCCGCGGTGCGGCGTGTCGCCCCTTCGGTCGCTTCGGATGCCGGAACCCTGGAGGGGACGAGGGCCGAGGACACCGGCCGGAGACGCTTGTGAGGGTGGTCAAGGGATGCGTGGGACTCGCGGTACAGGCATGAGGTCGATCGCGATAGCGGCGGTGGCGGTGGCGGTGCTGGCACTCTCGGCGTGCGGCAGCGACTCCGGTGACGGGGAGACGTCGGAGCCGGCCGCCGGGCAGGGTCGGGAGGACTCCGACAGCGACGCCCAGAAGGAGTGGGTCAGCGGTTCGCCCCTCACCCTGGTCTCCGTGCAGGAGGGCGAGGACTCCGACACGGTCATCCTGGAGTTCGCGAACGCGGCTCCCGACTACCTCGGTGACGGGTTCGTGGACCGTGTCGCCCGCGGGGGCGACCACACCGACCAGTCACATGACGTCGACGGCGATGTTTACCTGCTGCTCCGCCTGACCGAACAGGGCGCCTTCGAGACGGGCGAGGCGGACGAGGTACTGGGAACGAGGACTGACGGACGGATCGCCCACGTCTTCCCCCATGGGCAGTTCGAGGGCCTGCTGAACATCGCGATCGGCATCGAATCCGCGAATGGCGAAGAGCCTGACTACGACATCACCACCGAAGAGAACAGGATGCTGATCGAGATCTCACACTCCTCACGCTGAATCCATCGGACACTGGTCGCCCCCGGTGCGCGCCGCTTCACCGGAGGAGTGGCGCGCGGCACGGAGCGCCGGCAGGAACTTGGGCGTGGCAGCTCCGGGCCCACATGGGCATGAGCTACTTGTCGGAGCGACCGGGCCGGCAGCCGCGCGGATCACGCCTCCGCCCCTCGCCACAGGTACGTCACTCCTGGGCGAGCCACTGATCGAGCCTCGCACGGGCGTTGTAGGCGTGGGGGTGGTCGGCGCCCAGGACGCGCTCACGGTCGGCGAGGGCCCGTTCCAGCTCCGCTATCGCCTCACCGGCGCGGTTGACGTCCCAGTAGGAGACGGCGAGGTTGCCCCGGGCGACGATGGTGTCGGGGTGGTCGGGGCCCTGGAGACGTTCCTGGTCGGCGAGGACCTGCTCCTGGAGGTCAACGGCCTCCGGAGTACGTCCGGTGGACCAGTAGGAAGCGGCGAGGTTGCCGCGGGCGAGCAGGGTGTCGGGGTGGTCGGTGCCCAGGAGGCGTTCGCGGTCGGCGAGCACCCGCTCCTGCAACTCGATGGCCTCCTCGGTGCGACCTGCATCGCCGTAGAACGAGGCGAGGTTGCCGCGGGCGAGCAGGGTGCCGGGGTGGTCGGCGCCCTGGAGGCGTTCGCGGTCGGCCAGAACCCGCTCCTGCAACTCGATGGCCTCCTCGGTGCGACCTGCGTCGTCGTAGGAGAGGGCGACGTTGCCGCGCGTGGTCAGGGTGTCGGGATGGTCGGTGCCCAGGACGCGCTCACGCTCGGCCAGAACCCGCTCCCCCAGTTCCAGCGCCTCGCGTGCACGGCCTGCGTCCCGGTAGGAGAGCGCGAGATTGCTGCGCGTGGTCAGGGTGTCGGGATGGTCGGTGCCCAGGACGCGCTCACGCTCGGCGAGAACCCGCTCCTTCAGTTCGATGGCCTCCTCGGTGCGGCCTGCGTCGTCGTAGGAGACGGCGAGATTGCTGCGCGTGGTCAGGGTGTCGGGATGGTCGGTGCCCAGGACGCGCTCACGCTCGGCGAGAACCCGCTCC
>NZ_BHZI01000345.1:0-1350 GCF_004305975.1 Streptomyces otsuchiensis | reverse complement strand
GCGAGATTGCTGCGCGTGGTCAGGGTGTCGGGATGGTCGGTGCCCAGGACGCGCTCACGCTCGGCGAGAACCCGCTCC
Organism: Streptomyces otsuchiensis; assembly: GCF_004305975.1. Classification (GTDB taxonomy): domain Bacteria; phylum Actinomycetota; class Actinomycetes; order Streptomycetales; family Streptomycetaceae; genus Streptomyces; species Streptomyces otsuchiensis. The sequence continues at coordinate 1,272 of NZ_BHZI01000345.1, read as the reverse complement.
CCCAATTCCAGCGCCTCGCGTGCACGGCCTGCGTCCCGGTAGGAGAGCGCGAGATTGGTGCGGGTCGTCAGGGTGTCGGGATGGTCGGTCCCCAGGACGCGCTCACGCTCGGCCAGAACCCGCTCCTTCAGTTCGATGGCCTCCTGGGTACGGCCTGCGTCGCTGTAGGAGGAGGCGAGGTTGCTGCGGGTCGTCAGGGTGTCGGGATGGTCGGCGCCCAGGATTCGCTCCTCGTCGGCCAGGACCCACTCCTGCAACTCGATGGCCTCCTGGGTACGACCCGCGTCGCTGTAGGAAGAGGCGAGGTTGCTGCGCGTGGTCAGGGTGTCGGGATGGTCGGCGCCCAGGAGGCGCTCCGAGATCTGCTGAATGTGTTTCCAGTAGGCGGTGGCCGGGGCGTGGAGCCCGGCTTCCTGGAGGCTGCGGCCGGCACGGAACAGCAGCGGGTGTGCGCCGTGTTGGTGGCGCCAGAGGTGGCGGCCGGTGTGGCCGTGGAGGGTGTCGGTGTTGGCGCGGAGGGCGGAGGCGAGTTCGCGGTGGGGCTGGTCGATCCTGGGCCAGAGCGTGTGGAGGGCGTCGGCCGCCGCGGTGGCGAGGGCGGGCAGGTGGTGGGTGGGTGTGTTCTCCCGGACGGCCCGCGCGGTGAGGGCGTGGACGCGGACGGCCCGGGGCCCGTCGGTGGGGACCCGGGTGATGAGTCCGTAGCGGTGGAGCACGGTCAGGGCCCGCCGTACGTCGACCTCGACCACCTCGTCGTCGTTGTCGATCTCGGAACGGTAGGTGCCGAGGTGTCCGAGGACGGATTCGGTGGCCCAGAGGTCGAGTGGGTGGCCGTCGGGGTCAAGGAGCGCCGCAAGGTGGAGTGCCGGTTCGACGATGTCGGACGGGCCGGCCGCGATGGCGGCGGCCAGGTTGAGGAGGAGGGCGGCGGCGACCGGGCGACCGTAGTCCTCCGCGTCGGCCCCTGCGGGGAGCAGGTCGGGCAGATGCTGGTCGGTGAGGTGCCGCACGTACTCGGCGCAGGTGATGTCTTCCTGGATCATGTGGGCGGCGGCGAACCCGAGAGCCAGCGGCAGCAGCCCCAACTCCTCGACGACCGCCCCGGCGTCGCCCTGGTCGTAGAGGTGCTCGCAGTGCGCGTCGCTGAGGCGCTGCCGCAGGTAGGCGTGGGCTTCGTCACGGGTGTAGACGTCGACGGTGACGCGGGTCCGGCCCGCGGCGGTCAGCCGCGCGTCGCCCTGGAGGCGTGTGGTGGCCAGCACCCACCCGGCC
>NZ_BHZI01000344.1 GCF_004305975.1 Streptomyces otsuchiensis | reverse complement strand
GTGGTGCGGTGGTGGGCGGGCCGGTCGTGGTCCGGCGCGTCAGCGGGGGGTGAGCCCGGCGGCCCAGCCGACGCCGCCGGCCAGATGCCCGCGGAATTCCGGCTCGTCGTAGCTCTCGGTGCTGTGGCCCAGTGCGGTGTAGAAGGAGCGGCTTCCCTCGTGTTCGTGGCACCAGACCAGCGGGTGGTGGGCGCCCATGGTGCCGCCGCGATAGGTGGACTCGTCGACGGTGGCCAGGACCCGCACGCGGTCGCCGGGACCGTCGCGGAAGTTGTACCACTCGTCCGTGCGCTCCCAGTGCCGCGGCAGGTGGGCCGTCGCCGGGTGGCCGGGGTCGGTGACGGTGACGGTGCCGGGCTGGATCTCCGGGTGGCCGTCGAAGCGGGCGCCGACCAGTTCGCCGAACCAGGGCCAGTCGGCCTCGGTGGTGGTGGCGGCGTGCACCCCGGCGAAGCCGCCGCCGTCGGCGGTGTGCCGGCGCAGCGCGGCGCGCCCGGCGTCGTCGAGGACGGTGCCGCTGGTGGAGAGGAAGACCACGGCGTGCGCGCCCTGCCCGAGCCACCGGGTCAGCGTCGCCGGGTCCTCGGTGGCCGCCACCTCCCAGCCCTGGTCGGCGCCGAGTTCACCGAGGGCACGCACTCCCGCGGGGATGGAGTCGTGCCGGTAGCCGGTGGTGCGGCTGTAGACGAGGATCCCGGGGCCGCTCATGGCCGCCATCGTAGGGCGGTCCGATGCCGTGGCGTGCCGTGCCCGCCTCCCGACGTGCCGTTAGGCTCCGCGTCATGGCTGCCGCTCAGTTCAAGGACCTCGCGTTCAGCGCCCTGGACCACCACGGGCTCGCCGCGTGGTGGTGCACGGCCCTGGGGTACCGGCGGCGGGAGCGCCGCCCGGGTGAGGAGTGGCCCGACGCGTGGCCGGTGCTGATCACCGACCCGTCGGGCTCCGGGCCGCGGATCTGGTTCACGCCGCGGGCCGAATCGGACTCCGGGCCGGAGACGGAGCCGGGGACCGGGTCGGGGACCGGGTCGGGGACGGGCGCGTCGCGGGAGCCGGGTCCGGGGACGGGGACGGGACGGCTGCACCTCGACCTGTACGGGGACGTGGACGCGCTGGTGGCGCTGGGTGCCACCGTGGTCCGGGAGCCGGACGGGGCCAGGGCCTGGCATGTGCTCGCGGACCCGGAGGGCAACCGCTTCGGCGTCTTCGCCCCGCCCGCAGAAGGACCCTCGGTCTCGCTCGGCGTCCGCTGACGCGTCGCACCACGGGTCGTCACGGGAGGGCTCGGCGACGGCCGTCGGGGTCCCGGACGGTGTGTCCCCGCTGGTCCAGGGACTCCAGCAGCGGCAGGCCGTGGGCGCGTGAGGTGCCCAGCGCGCGACAGCACTCGCCCACCGTGAACGGCTGCGGCAGGGCGCGCAGCCGGGCGGTGGCCCGCTCGGCGGTGCCGGCGGGCAGGTGCAGCCGCCCGTGGCGTTCCAGCGCGCCGCGCCGCACCAGCAGGGCCAGGTCCTCGGCGCGCAGGCCGAGTTCGGCCAGCCGGGTGCGTCCGGGGTCGCGGAAGGGCGCTTCACGGAAGGTCTCGTTCAGCGCCGCGAGGGCGGCTCCCAGTCGTTGCGGCAGCGGTTCGAGCGTGGCGGTGTGCACGCGGCCGTCCCTCACGGCCAGCGGGACCACGGCCGCGGGGGGCGGGTGCTCGGTCGTTCCCGCTGGAGGGGTGGCCGTGGGCAGCGGTGTGGCGGCGGGCGGTGCGGTCAGGGCCGTCACCAGCGCCGGGTCCGGGAGGTCGAGCAGCCGGGCGGCGTCGGCGAGGGGAATGCCGTAGGGCTCGGCGCGTCCGACCGCCTCGGCCAGGGTCTGCCGGAGCCGGGCCGCTCGCGGGCCGTCGAGCAGCCAGGGGCCGGCGTGGAGGGCGTCGGCCGGGGTGTGGCCGCCCATCGCCGCCAGGTGGTCGGCCCGCAGTCGTCCGTGGCGGGCCAGCAGTTCGGCGCCGTCCGCCGCCGTGCCGGTGAGGTGGGCGAGTTCGTGGGCGCGCGCGGCGGCCGCGCCGCGCCGGGTCAGGCGGGGCGGGTCGACGTCGAGGACGGTGGCGCCGCGCAGCAGACCGGAGCCGGGGTCGCGCAGCAGCAGCCGGTCGCCGATCCGGAGGTCCAGCGGCAGCGGCGAGGTCAGCCGGGCGGCGTCCGCGCCCAGGGGCCGGAGCCGGACCCCGGTGGCGGCGGTGCCGCAGTGGAGCAGGGGTTCGGCGGGCAGCCGCGGGGTGGTGGGGGCCGCCGGGCCGTCCGGCGTGGCGGGGGTGGCGAGGCGGACGTCGACGACGGTGGTGCGCCACCAGGCCCCGGGGGTGACCAGGGCGTCGCCCCTCCGGACCTGTTCGTGGTGGACGCGGCGCAGGTTCACCGCGACCCGGGCGGGCGCGTGGATCCGTTCGGCGGGTTCGGAGAGGCTCTGCAGTCCGCGGACGGTGGCGCGCAGCCCCGACGGCGCGATCTCCAGGGTGTCTCCGACGGTCAGGGTTCCCGCGGTCAGGGTGCCGGTGACGACGGTGCCCGCTCCCGGCGCGGTGAAGGACCGGTCGAGCCACAGGCGCACGGGTGGGTCGGTCGGGGCGGTCCCGGCGTGGCCCGCCGGTCCGGCGGCGAGCGCGCCGAGGTGACCGCGCAGGGTGTCCAGGCCCTCTCCGGTGCGGGCGCTGACCGCGACGGCCGGGAGCGCGCCCAGGGCGGTGCGGGCTAGCCGGGCCCGGGCGTCGTCGAGGGCCGGTCCGGGGTCGGCGAGGTCGGCGCGGGTGACGGCGAGTACGCCGTGCCGGACGCCGAACGCCTCGATGGCCGCGAGGTGTTCGCGGGACTGGGGCATCCAGCCCGCGTCGGCGGCGACGGTGAGGAGCACGGCGGGGGCGGTGGCGATCCCGGCGACGGTGGTGGAGAGGTAGCGGCGGTGGCCGGGGACGTCGACGAAGGCCAGGGGTGTGCCGTCGGCGGCGCGGGTGTGGACGAAGCCGAGCTCGATGGTCAGTCCGCGGCGCCGTTCCTCGGCGAGTCGGTCGGGGTCGGTCCCGGTGAGGGCGCGCAGCAGCGTCGATTTTCCGTGGTCCACGTGCCCGGCGGTGGCGACGACCAGCATCGGGTCACTCCCGCCCGTCGGCGTGGGATGCCTGGTCGGGGTCGGGGGCCGGGCCGGAGCCGGGTCGGGGCGCGGGGTCAGGGCCGCTCAGGGCGAGGACGGCGCGGGTCAGCAGGGCGTCGTCCTCCTCGGCGACGGTGCGCAGGTCCAGCAGCAGCCGGCCGTCGTGGACGCGCCCGGCGACGGCGGGGTCGCCGGTGCGCAGGGGGTGTGCCAGTTCGCGGGGCAGGGAGACGGCGGCGCTGGGCAGTTCGGCTCCGGGCGCGCCCCCTCCGCCGGGGCGGGCGACGGAGCCGGTCGCCCGCGCGTCGGCGCCGTGGGCGCGCAGCTGGGCGGCGAGTCGCTCCGCGCGCTCGCGCAGCCGGTCGGGTCGGGCGGTCAGCGCGCGGGCGACCGGTGGTTCCGGGCCGCGCAGTGTCGCCTCCAGGGCGGCGAGTGTCAGTTTGTCGACCCGCAGTGCCCGGGCGAGCGGGTGCCGTCGCAGTCTCGCGATCATGTCGGCGGTGCCCAGCAGCAGTCCGGCCTGGGGGCCGCCGAGCAGTTTGTCGCCGCTGGCGGTGACCAGGTCGGCGCCGTCGGCCAGTGAGGTCGCCGCGTCCGGTTCGCCGGGGAGAGCGGCGTGGGGCCGCAGCAGTCCGGAGCCGATGTCGTGGACCACCGGCACGCCGAGCCCGGTGAGTTCGCGCACCGGTACGTCGCTGACGAAGCCGGTGGTGATGAAGTTCGAGGGGTGGACCTTGAGCACGAACCCGGTCTCCGGCCCGACGGCGTCCGCGTAGTCGGCGCGGTGGGTGCGGTTGGTGGTGCCGACCTCGCGGAGCCGGGCGCCGGTGCTGGCCAGCAGCTCCGGGAGACGGAATCCGTCGCCGATCTCGACCAGTTCTCCGCGGCTGATCACGATCTCCCGGTTCCGGGCGAGGGCGGTGGCGGCCAGGACGAGCGCGGCGGCGTTGTTGTTGACGAGGTGGACCGCGCCGGCGCCGGGGACGGCGGCGCGCAGGGCGGCGAGTGCGCCGTCGCCGCGTGGCCCGCGCCGGCCGGTGGCGAGGTCGAACTCGACGTCGGCGGTGCCGGCGGCGTCGGCGAGGGCGTCGCGTGCGGCGGCGGAGAGCGGCGCCCGGCCGAGGTTGGTGTGGACGAGGACCCCGGTGGCGTTGAGGACGGGCCGCAGTCCGGCGGCGGTGCGTGGCAGCGTGGCGACGGCGTGGTCGGCGGCTCGCCGGGGTGCGAGTTCGCCGCGCCGTACCCGCTCCAGGGCGGCGGCGACGGCGTCCTTGACGGTGGCGCGGCCCAGCCGCTGGGCGGCCTCGCGCAGCCGGGGGTCGGCGAGGACGGTGTCGGCGCGGGGCACGGAGCGGCGCGGGTCGGCGGCGGGTGGCGTGGCTCCGGCGGGCGGTGCGGCCACGGCGGGCGGTGCGGCCACGGCGGGCGACGCCAGCGCGACGGGGTCGGGTGTCTGCTGCGGCGGTCGGGCGGTCATGGCGCCTCCGGCGGACGCGGGACGGTGCGGTGGCCGCAACCTACCCTCCGCCGGGCGGTGGCCGGTCCGCCGGGGGCGGGCGCCGAGGCGGACGCCCGCCCGCGGCCCTCAGGCGGCGCGGCGGAGTTTGACGGTGGAGTCGGTCCGGACGGACGGCGTTCCGTCGGGGGCGTCCTGGCCGCGCTCGTGCTCGGTGCTGATCAGCACCTCCCACTCCCCCGGCACCAGCCGCAGTGACTCGACGACCTCGCGCGCCGTGGGGAGCTCCACGTCGGGGTGCGGCTCTTCCATCCAGGCGGGCCAGCCGGCGTGGCCCTCGATGAGCAGCACCCCGCCGGGGGCGACGGCGTCCGCCGCGCGTCGCAGGATGGCGGCGCGCGGCAGGTCGCCGTAGGAATGCAGGAACTGGGAGGACACCAGGTCGTAGCTGCCCTCGGGGAAGGTGGAGCCGAGGTCGTGCCGCTGCCAGTCGATCCGGTCGGTGAGGCCACGTTCGGCGGCGAGGGCGGCCGCCCGGTCGAGGGCGACCTGGGAGATGTCGACGGCGGTGACCCGCCATCCGCGGTGGGCGAGCCAGATCGCGTCGCCGCCCTCCCCGCTGCCGAGGTCCAGGGCGCGGCCGGGCGTGAGGTCACCGGCCTCCCGGACGAGGACGACGTTGGCGTTACCGCTCCAGATGCGTTCCTCGGCGGCGTACCGGGCGTCCCAGTACTCGGCGTCGGTGTCGAAGTCGGCGGGGTCCGGCAGCTGCTGCTGCCGCTCGGCGCTCTCGTGCCGGGCGTGGGGGCGGGGGCTGTCGGAGGTCATGGGTTCCTCACGGGGTCGGGGCGGGACGGTGGGCAGGGGAAGGGCAGG
>NZ_BHZI01000343.1 GCF_004305975.1 Streptomyces otsuchiensis | reverse complement strand
GGCCGGTCGCCCGCCCCCGGCGGCAGGCGACCGGCCACCGGCTGATGGCACGCGACTCCACCGGGCCGGCGCCCCACGCGCGATGACGGCCCCACGCGCGATGACGGCGCCGCCCGCGATGACGGCGCCGCCCGTCGGGGCCGGCAGGCCGGACCGCGTGGGGATTGAGCCGCGCTCCTGAACTCCTCCGGTGCGCGGCCGGGTTGTGGAACGGCCGTGCCGCCCACCCCCGCGACGGAGGTGGGCGGCACGGCCGGCCGGTGCCGCGTCAGTTCCCGGTCAGGGGCTGTTCCACTTCTGGTTGGGGTTGCCGGAACACGTCCAGATCTGGAGCCGGGTGCCGTTGTTCGAGTTGTGTTCCCGCACGTCGAGACACTTGTCCGCCGGGATGTTCACGATGTCGCGCGCTCCGCTGATCGCCCATCGCTGACTGGCGCCGCCGTGGCAGTCCCAGAGGTGGACGGCGGCGCCGTCGGCGGTGGAGGGGCCGTCCACGTCGAGGCACTTGCCGAAGGCACGGAGGGTGCCGTCGGCGGCGACCGTCCACTGCTGGGCGGCGTTGCCGTTGCAGTCGTGGAGCTGGATCGGGGTGCCGTTGGCCGAACTGGCGTTGGCCACGTCCACGCACTTCCCGGCCAGGCCGGTGATGGTGCCGGTGCGGCCGGCCGGCGGTGCCTGCCCCTCGCTGACGCGCACGTAGTCGATGAGCATCTGCTGCGGCATCGGCGCGGAACCGTCGGGGTAGCCGGGCCATTCACCGCCGACGGCGAAGTTGAGGATCAGGAAGAACGGCTTGTTGAACACCCACTGCCGACCGCCGAGATCGGCGGGGGTGCGGGTCTGGTAGACGTTGCCGTCGACCGACCAGGTGATGCGGTCCGGGGCCCAGTCCACCGCGAAGACGTGGAAGTTGTCGGCGAAGCGCTGCCCGCCGGGCAGGGTGTAGGAGGCGCCGATGCCACCCCCCGCCGAGTAGCCGGGGCCGTGGAGGGTGCCGTGCACCCTGCCGGGTTCGAAACCGACGTTCTCCATGATGTCGATCTCGCCGGTCTGCGGCCAGCCGACGTTGGCGTAGTCGGAGCCGAGCATCCAGAACGCGGGCCACATGCCCTGCCCGCGCGGGATCTTGATGCGGGCCTCGACGCGGCCGTACTGGGCGTTGAACTTCCCGGCGGTGTTGAGCCGGGCCGAGGTGTACTCACACCGGCCGTACCAGCACTGGTAGTTGTTCGGGTTCTCCTGGCGGGCGGTGATGGCGAGGTTGCCGTTGCCGTCCAGCGCCGCGTTGTTGGTGCCCGGTGTGTAGTACTGGAGCTCGCGGTTGTTTCCCGAGTTGTCACCGACCTCCAGGGTCCACTTGCTGCCGTCCACCGCCGAGCCCGCCGGGCCGTTGAAGTCGTCCTGGAAGACGACGTTCTGCGTGGTGGGCGGAGCGGCCGCCGGGGCCTCGGCCGGCGGCGGTGCCGCGTCCGGGAGGGCGGTGGCGGTGGTGCCGGAGGCCAGGAGCGAGGCGCCGAGGCTCAGCGCCAGCGCGGCGACCGTGACGCGCTGGCGTCGTCGCGACAGCGGGCGTCCTCGTCGGGGGTGTGGGGAGTCGGGGGCGGAGCGGGCACGGGCGGGCCACGGACCCGTCATGGGCCACGTCCTCTCTGGCGGGTGTGCCGCCATCGAACCCGCGCCCGGCGGCGCGCGCACGGGGCGCGACGGTGGCGGGCGCGGTTGTGGGGGGATGTGAAGGAGCCTGGTGCGGCTCCATTGCATCGCCTGCACAACTGGGTTTCAAGAGAGGGGAGTTCCGGAACTGTGTGCTCCGCGGTTCACGCGCCGCCCGGTGCGCCGCCCGGTGCTTCGCCGGCTGCGCCGCCAGGCCCGTCGCCCCCGGGCGCCGGGGGCAGTTCACGGCCGATCAGAGCGGTGATGGTCGCCTCGGTGGCCGACGCCATGTCCACCGTCTCCGGTGACAGCAGCCACTGCACCTGGAGCCCGTCCATCACCGCGATCACGGCGGCCGCCACCGTCGCGTGATCCGCCCCGGCCGGCAGCTCGCCCGCCGCCTCAGCCTCCGCGAGCGCCCGGGTGAGCATCGCGCGCAGCCCCGTGTAGCGGTCCCGGAAGTAGTCGCGCGCGGGGTGGCCGTCCGTCACGCTCTCCGCGGAGAGCACCGCGTACAGCCGGACGATGCCCTCGCGCGAGGCGTTGCGCCGCGTCGTCTCCACCAGATGCCGCAGGAAGGCCAGCCCGTGGGGCCGTTCGCCGCCGAGGTCGTCGTGGCCGGAGTTGTCGCGCAGCTCCAGGACCCCGGTGAGCAGCCCCGCCTTGGAGGAGAAGTAGTGGAGGACTCCGGCCTGGGTCAGCCCGACCCGGTCCGCGATCTCCGCCAGCGACGCGTTGTGGTAGCCGCGGGTCGCGAACGTCTCCATCGCGATCCGCAGGATCTCCGTGCTGCGCTCTTCCCGGGAGCGCCTGGGGGCACGTGCCCGTCTGTCGTCGCCCGCCCGGTTCGCCGTCACCCGCCGGAGTCTACGGGGCCGTCGGTGACGGCGGCGGGCCGTGTGCGGGCTGGGCGGCGACATGGTTACCGAGTACTCGGTAAGTAAGGTTCCCGGGATACCTACCGAGTGCTCGGTAACCATGCTTTCATTCCCCCGAGCACTCCGTGCGCGACCGCGCCGGCGGGCCGTGGCGCGCCACGCCGTCACCGCCCGCCGCCGGGCGCGCCACCCCGCGGACACTCCGAGAGGCAGGACTCATGACCACCCCGGGCACCTCCGCCACCGCAGCAGCAGCCGCCGCCTCGGCGGGCGGGAGCGCAGCCACCGCCGGAGCCCCGGCGACACCGCCGGGGGAGAACGGGACGGCCCGGCTGGTGCGCACCCTGGACCTGGAGTCCAAGGTGCGGCTGCTGACCGGCGCCGACGTGTGGTCCCTGCCCGCCGAACCACGGCTGGGACTCCACCCTGTTGTGATGTCCGACGGGCCGCAGGGCGTGCGCGGCACCGGCGCGGACCCCTCCGCGACCGGGCTGCTCGCCCCCGCGCCCAGCGCGCTGGGCGCGACCTGGGACCCGGAGCTGGCCACGCGGCTCGGCGCCCTCTTCGCCCGGGAGGCCCGCCGCAAGGGGGTGCACGTGCTGCTGGCACCGCTGGTGAACCTCCAGCGCACGCCGGTCGCCGGGCGTCACTTCGAGTACCTCGCCGAGGACCCCCTGCTCACCGGAGAGCTGGCCGCCGCCCTGGTCACCGGCCTCCAGGACGCCGGTGTCGCCGCCTGCCTCAAGCACTTCGTCGCCAACGACTCCGAGACCGACCGCACCCGCTACCGCTCACGGGTGGACGAACGCACCCTCCGCGAGGTCTACCTGGCGCCGTTCGAACGCGTCCTCGGCGAGGACGGCGCCTGGAGCGTGATGGCCGCCTACTCCGGCGTCGAACACCCCGTCACCGACCTGCGGGCACACGTCGGCCCGGACGCCGCCGAGGCCGCGCCGATGACCGAGCACCGGCGGCTGCTGCGCGGCGTCCTCAAGGGCGAGTGGGAGTTCGCCGGACCGGTCGTCAGCGACTGGGCCGCCACCCGCAGCACCGCCGCCTCCGCCCTCGGCGGCCTGGACCTGGTCATGCCGGGACCCGACGGCCCGTGGGGACCGGCGCTGGTCGCGGCGGTGCGCGCCGGACGGGTCCCCGAAGAGCTGGTCGACGACAAGGTGATCCGACTGCTGTGGCTGGCCGAGCGCGTCGGCCGCCGCACCGCGCCCTGGGCCCCCGGCGACCGGGCACCGGTGCCGCCCAGCGAGCACCTGGCGCCCGTCCCGGCCGAACCCACCGACGACGAGCGGGCGTTGCTGCGCGAGACGGCCGCCCGCTCCACGGTGGCGCTGCGCGCCGCCACCCTCGCCGACGGCACCACGCTGCTGCCGCTGGACCCCGGAGCGCTGCGCCGCGTCGCCCTGATCGGCCCCAACGCCGTCGCGCCCTACCTCCAGGGCGGCGGCAGCGCCTACGTCCCGGCCGGGCGCACCGTCGGCTACGCCGAGGGGCTGCGCGAGGCGCTGCCCCCGCATGTCGAGCTGACCGTCCACCGCGGCGGGGACGCGCGCCGGCTGCCGCCGTTCGTCGACCCCGAGCTGCTCACCGACCCCGACACCGGCACCACCGGTGTGCGCGCCGACCACTTCGACGCCGACGGCCGGCTGCTCGGCACCACCGTCCGCCCCACCGGCGACTGGGGCCACCACGGCGACTACCCCGCCGCCACCCACCGCGTCGTGCTGCGCACCCGCCTCACCCTCACCGAACCCGGCACCCACCACCTGGTCGCCGGTGCCATCGGCCGGTACCGGGCGCTGCTCGACGGCGAGCGGATCGCCGCCGGTGACGACGACCGCGGCGTGGAACTGGTGCTGGACTCCACCCACAACAACCCGCTGACCACCACCACCGAGATCACTGTCCCCGATGGCGGTACCCGAAGCCACGACCTGGAGATCGGCCTGGACGTGGTGGACGCCGAGGGCTACGGCCGGTTCGTCACCTGTCACCTGCGGCACAGGGCGCCCCGGCAGAGCGCGCGGGAGGAGATGGCCGAGGCCGTCGCCGCCGCGCGGGAGGCCGACGTGGCCGTGGTCGTCGTCGGCACCAACGAGGAGGTGGAGTCGGAGGGCTGGGACCGTACCGGACTGGAGCTGCCCGGCCCCCAGGACGAGCTGGTGCGCGCGGTCGCCGCCGCCAACCCGCGCACCGTCGCCGTCGTCAACGCGGGCGCACCCGTGCTGCTGCCCTGGGCGCGGGAGGTGCCGTCCCTGCTGTGGGCATGGCTGCCTGGGCAGGAGGCCGGGCACGCGCTCGCCGACGTCCTGCTGGGTCGCGTCGAACCGGCCGGCCGGCTGCCGTGGACGCTGCCCGCCCGTGCCGGTGACGTCCCCGTCCCGCACGCCGTTCCCGTGGACTCGGTGGTCGCCTACGAGGAGGGGCCGGACATCGGCCACCGCGGGTGGGACCGCGAACACCGGGTGCCCGCCTACCCGTTCGGGCACGGCGTGGGGTGGACGGAGTGGCGGTACGACGCCGTCTCGGTCTCCGGCTCCGTCCCCGACTCCCCGCTGTCGGCCGCCGGACTGCCCGGAGGTGAACGGGAGATCGGCCCGGTCCGGCTGCGGGTCTCGGTGACCAACACCGGTCCCCGTAGCGGCCGGGAGGTCGTCCAGGTCTATCTGGAGGCGCCGCAGGAGGGCTGGCGCCGGCCCGTGCGGTCGCTGGCGGGCTTCGCCGTGGTGACGGCCGAGCCGGGGGAGACGGCGGTCGCCGAGATCACCGTGGCCCCGCGCGCCTTCCAGCTCTGGGACCCGGCCGTCGGCGACTGGTGCACGCCGCCGGGCCGGTACCGGCCGCTCGGCCGGCCCGTCCGTATGACCACCACGTTCGCACCCCACCACCGGAAGGCAGAGCGTGTCCTCTTCCATCGC
>NZ_BHZI01000342.1 GCF_004305975.1 Streptomyces otsuchiensis | reverse complement strand
GAAGCGGACGCGCCGGGCGGCGCGGGCCGCTCCCCCGCCTCACCGCCGCCCGGCGCGTCCGCTTCCCTCCCCGCCGCCGGACGCAGCTCCGGGGTGGGTGTGCCGCCCAGGATGTCCTGGGCGCGGCGCACCGGGCCGGACCACCGGCGGGCGTGCCGTTCGTCGCGGCGGCGGGCGCGGGCCAGCGCCCGGGGCCGCCGCCGGTAGAAGCGGCGGGCCCACGGGGACTCCGGCCGCGCCAGCCGGACGGCGCCGACCAGTGACACCAGCGGCACCAGCACGCCGAACAGCGCGACCAGGGGCTTGCCCTTGGTGAAGGAGATCGCCGAGCAGAAGAAGTGGAAGCCGATGGTGCTCATCACCGCGAGGCGGTCCTGGCGCTCGTCGGCGGTGAGGGTGTCCACGCCGAACGGCGCCGAGCCGGCGAGGACCAGGGTGACCACGGCACCGGTGATCATGACCAGCTCGACGCTCTTGCGGCCCTGTTCGGTCCAGTAGACGTCGTTGAGATAGAGGATCAGGGCGAACTCGTCGAGCACCAGCCCCGCGCCGACCCCGAAGACCGCCCCCGCGATCGTGGCGAGCACGCCGTACTGGGTGGAGGCGATGGCGCCGAACCCGCCGGCCACCATCAGGACCACGCCGGGCACCGCGTGGTGCAGATGGACGCCTCCGCCGGTCGAGACGTCCCCGAACGGGCCCCGTCCGGCGCGGATCATCCGGGTGATCAGCCGGGTGACGGCGAAGGTCACCAGGAACGCCACGAGCGCGATGAGCAGCGGGAGCTTGCCCGCGTCGACGATTCCCTGCTGCCACCACTGGTTCATGAGCGCCCAGGATGTGACGGGAGGTCGCCGGGAGCGGGCCGACACGCCCGGGCGTCACCCGGGCGGGGGCCCGGTCGCGGGCCACGCCCCCGGGGCGGCGACGCGCCCGGGCGGGCGTAGGCTCGACTCCCCCGGGAGCGGTATCCGGCGACCGCATGCCCATCCACGACGGAACAGGACCACCACCACCGTGACTGTACTGACCCTCAGCGATTCGTCCGCCGCGAAGGTGCGCGCGGACGCCGTGGTCATCGGCGTTGCCAAGGGCGAGAACGGGCTCGTCCTCGCCCCCGGTGCCGAGACGGCGGCGGTCGACGCCGCTTTCGGCGGCAAGCTGGCCGCCCTCCTGGAGACGCTCGGCGCGAAGGGCGGTGAGGACGAGGTCACCAGGCTTCCCGCACCGGACGGGCTGCCCAGCCCCCTCGTCGTCGCCGTGGGTCTGGGCACCGCGCCGGACGAGGACGGGACGGGCTTCGAGCCCGAGACGCTGCGCCGCGCGGCGGGTACCGCGGCGCGCGCCCTCAGCTCCAGCGAGCACGGTGTGTTCGCGCTGCCCGTCGAGGACGGGACGGCGCTGGCCGCGGTGACCGAGGGCGCGCTGCTGGGCGCCTACTCCTTCACCGACTTCCAGGGCGGCGCGGCGAAGAACGGCAAGGGCAAGCCCGCCAAGGCACGCAAGGGGAAGGACACCAAGGGTTCCGAGGACGCCGCCTCCGGCTCCAAGGTGCTCGCCGAGGTGACCGTCACCGGCGTGCCGGGCAAGGCCAAGGACCACAAGGCCGTGGCCGGCCGCGCGACCGTGGTCGCCGAGGAGGTCAAGCGCGCCCGCGACCTGGTCAACACCCCGCCCAACGCCCTCAACCCCGAGGTGTTCGCCGCCGAGGCCCAGGCCGCGGCCAAGGAGCACGGGCTGAAGATCGAGGTGCTGGACGAGGCAGCCCTGGCCAAGGGCGGCTACGGCGGCATCCTCGGTGTCGGCCAGGGCTCGCAGTCGCCGCCCCGTCTGGTGCGCCTCTCCTACACCCATGCCAAGGCGACCACCTCGCTGGCGCTGGTGGGCAAGGGCATCACCTACGACTCGGGCGGCATCTCGCTGAAGCCGGCCGGTCACAACGAGACCATGAAGTGCGACATGGCGGGCGCCGCCGCGGTGTTCTCCACGGTCGTCGCCGCCGCGCGGCTGGAGCTGAAGGTCAATGTCACCGCCTGGCTGGCGCTGGCGGAGAACATGCCCTCCGGTTCGGCCACCCGCCCCGGCGACGTGCTGTCGATGTACAGCGGCAAGACGGTCGAGGTGCTCAACACCGACGCCGAGGGCCGGCTGGTCATGGCCGACGCGATCTCGCGGGCCTGCGAGGAGTCCCCGGACGTGCTGGTCGACGTGGCGACGCTGACCGGCGCCATGGTGGTCGCGCTCGGCAAGCGGACCTTCGGCGTGATGGGCAACGACGACGCCTTCCGTGACCTGCTGAACGAGACCGCCGGTGACGCGGGCGAGCAGTCCTGGCCGCTGCCGATGCCCGCCGAGCTGCTGGACGGGATGAAGTCGAGCGTGGCCGATGTCGCCAACGTCGGCGACCGGATGGGCGGCGGCCTGGCGGCCGGCCTCTTCCTGCAGGAGTTCGTGACCGGCGACACCGCCTGGGCGCACCTGGACATCGCCGGACCGGCCTTCCACGAGGGCGCGCCCTACGGCTACACCCCGAAGGGCGGCACCGGCTCCGCGGTCCGCACGCTGGTGCTGCTGGCCGAGCGCGCCGCCGAGGGCGAGCTGGAGGGCTGACACGTCGTGCGCGCACCGGTCGCGCCGCCGGCTCCCGCCGCGGCCCGGCCGGTGCGGGCACGGGTGTGGAGCGGCGGTACGTGACACCCGTCACGTACCGCCGTTCTACCCGTGGGTAACCCCGCCGATTCGGCTCGCGAGGTGCGGGAAGGCGGCCTGTACAGTCGATATGTACGTCTCGTCCACCGGCCCGGGCTCCGGGCCGCGACGGACAGGTGCGAAGATGTTGTTCCGGCAGGACAGGGCCAGGCTCACCCACCAGCGAGCCATGACCAACCGCTCAACCAGCGGCCCACACAAGCCGCCGGCCGGTCACTCGGCGACCGGGCCCGGCGTACCCCATGCATGGAGGACGTGACGTGGCGAACGACGCCAACACCGTTTTCGACCTAGTGATCCTCGGTGGCGGCAGCGGCGGCTATGCCGCGGCCCTGCGCGGCGCGCAGCTCGGCCTGGACGTCGCCCTGATCGAGAAGGGCAAGCTGGGCGGCACCTGTCTGCACAACGGCTGCATCCCCACCAAGGCGCTGCTGCACGCCGGTGAGATCGCCGACCAGGCACGCGAGAGCGAGCAGTTCGGCGTCAAGGCCACCTTCGAGGGCATCGACATGCAGGCCGTCAACGCCTACAAGGACGGCGTTGTCTCGGGCCTGTACAAGGGCCTGACCGGTCTGCTGGCGTCCCGCAAGGTCACCATCATCGAGGGCGAGGGCAAGCTCTCCTCCCCGACCTCGGTGGACGTAGGCGGCCAGCGGGTCCAGGGCCGTCACATCCTGCTCGCCACCGGCTCGGTGCCGCGTTCGCTGCCGGGTCTGGAGATCGACGGCGACCGGATCATCTCCTCGGACCACGCGCTGGTCATGGACCGGGTCCCGAAGTCGGCGATCGTGCTGGGCGGCGGCGTCATCGGCGTCGAGTTCGCCTCCGCGTGGAAGTCGTTCGGCTCCGAGGTGACCGTCGTCGAGGGCCTGAAGCACCTCGTCCCGGCCGAGGACGAGAACAGCTCCAAGCTGCTGGAGCGGGCCTTCCGCAAGCGCGGCATCAAGTTCAACCTGGGCACCTTCTTCGAGAAGGCCGAGTACACCGACAGCGGTGTGAAGGTCACCCTCGCGGACGGCAAGACCTTCGAGGCCGAGGTGCTGCTGGTCGCCATCGGCCGCGGCCCGGTCTCCCAGGGCCTGGGTTACGAGGAGCAGGGCGTCACCATGGACCGGGGCTTCGTCCAGGTCGACGGCCAGATGCGCACCAACGTGCCGACGATCTCGGCCGTCGGTGACCTCGTCCCCACTCTTCAGCTCGCGCACGTCGGCTTCGGCGAGGGCATCCTCGTCGCGGAGCGGCTGGCCGGTCTGCCGACCGTGCCGATCGACTACGACGGCGTGCCCCGCGTCACCTACTGCCACCCCGAGGTCGCCTCGGTCGGCCTCAGCGAGGCCCAGGCCAAGGAGAAGTACGGAGCGGACAAGGTCGTCTCGCTGAAGTACAACCTCGGCGGCAACGGCAAGAGCAAGATCCTCAAGACGACCGGCGAGATCAAGCTCGTCCAGGTCAAGGACGGCGCCGTGGTCGGCGTCCACATGGTCGGTGACCGGATGGGCGAGCAGATCGGCGAAGCCCAGCTGATCTACAACTGGGAGGCGCTGCCGGCCGAGGTCGCGCAGCTCATCCACGCCCACCCGACGCAGAACGAGGCGCTCGGCGAGGCCCACCTGGCGCTGGCCGGAAAGCCGCTGCACGCCCACGACTGATCCGGCCGCCCTCGGCGAGGGCGCGCCCCCATCCGCACTGTGTGTAAGGAGCAACCGAAACCATGGCGGTTTCCGTAACCCTTCCGGCGCTCGGCGAGAGCGTCACCGAGGGCACCGTCACCCGCTGGCTCAAGGCCGAGGGTGAGCAGGTCGAGGCCGACGAGCCGTTGCTCGAAGTCTCCACCGACAAGGTCGACACCGAGATCCCCGCCCCGGCGGCCGGCACCCTCACCTCCATCAAGGTGGCCGAGGACGAGACGGTGGAGGTCGGCACCGAGCTGGCCGTCATCGACGACGGCAGCGGCGGCGGCGCCCCCGCGGAGCAGGCCCAGCCCGAGCCGCAGCAGGAGTCGCAGCCCGAGCCGGCGCCCGCCGCCGAGCCCGAGCCCGCGCAGGAGGCCCCGGCGCCGTCGTCCGGTCAGGGCGGGGGTCAGGAGTCCTCCGGTTCGGCCGAGGGCACCGACGTCACCCTTCCGGCGCTCGGTGAGTCCGTGACCGAGGGCACCGTCACCCGCTGGCTCAAGGAGATCGGCGAGGAGGTCGAGGCCGACGAGCCGCTGCTGGAGGTCTCGACCGACAAGGTCGACACCGAGATCCCCGCTCCGACCGCCGGCACCCTGCTGGAGATCCTGGTCGGCGAGGACGAGACCGCCGAGGTCGGTGCCAAGCTCGCGGTGATCGGCGCCAAGGGTGCCGCTCCCGCGCAGCCGCAGGCCGCCCCGGAGCCGCAGAAGGCGCCGGAGCCGACCCCGGAGCCGACCGCCGACGCCGACCAGGAGCTGCTGCGGCTGTGGCGCGAGGGCGCCAGCACCCGCGCCGCCGGAGCGGAGGCCGGGCTCAGCGCCAGCACCATTTCCAAGCGATTCCGCGCATTCGAGAAGGAGTACGGTCCGCGCGACTGATGCGCAATTCGCATTCCTGATTCGACCGTTGAATTCGGCCGGTGGGCTTTTTGCTCACCGGTCGTTTTCGTGGGTGGGTGTGCACGGGGGTTTACGGGTGGGTGCACGGGCGGCCGGGAATTCGGTGTGGCGACCGATGGATTCCGCCCGGGAGGGCGTTCCGGGGCGCTCCGGGGCCCCGGGGTGGGGGTCCGGGCCCCCGGCCGGAGGGGTCCGGGGAGGGGCGTGCAC
>NZ_BHZI01000341.1 GCF_004305975.1 Streptomyces otsuchiensis | reverse complement strand
CGCCCCCCAGAAAAATCAACAAAAGGATTTTCGCCGGCAGCGTAAGTTGTTAAAAAGAGACAGCCCCCGCGTCGACGACGAACCCGGCACCGCCGGGCGGGCGGCCCGCCGTGAGGCCGCCGCCCAGCGCACGGGCGCGTTCGGTCATCCCCGCCACACCGCTGCCGCGGGGGACCTCGCCCTCTCCCCCGGGGTCCGGCGTACCGGCGCCGTCGTCGGCCACGGTCAGCCGCAGCCCACCGGGCGCGTAACCGACCTTCACCTCCACGGAGTTCGCGTCGGAGTGCCGGGTGACATTGGTCAGCGCCTCCTGCACGATCCGGTGGGCGGCGAGCGAGATCGGCGGCGGCAGCGCCACCGGCGTCCCGGCCGTGGTCAGCCGCACCGCGAGGCCCGTGGTGGCGCGGAGCCGTTCCACCAGCGGGCCGACCCGGTCCAGCCCGGGTGCGGGGTTCACCGGCGCCGCCTCGTCCACCTGCCGCAGCACGCCCAGCGTCGCGCGCAGCTCCCGCAGCGCCTCCCGGCTGGTGTCCCGCACCGCTTCCAGCGCGTCCGCCAGCTCGGCGGTCTCCTCCGGCCGCCGGGCGCGGCGGTGCAGGGCGGCGGCGCTCCGCACATTGATCAGGGAGAGGTGGTGGCCGACCACGTCGTGGATCTCGCGGGCGATGCGCAGCCGCTCCTCGGTCGCGGCCTGCCGGGCGCGGGCGTCCCGTTCCCCCTCGGCCGCCAGTGCACGGCGCTCCGCCTCACGCAGGTACTCCCGCCGGACCCGCAGGGCGTGCCCGAAGGCGAGGACGCCCACCACCCATCCCAGCAGCAGGACGAACGCCATGTCGTCGATGTTGCCCTCGCCGCGCGCCCGGGTCACCGACTCGCTCCAGGCGGCGGCCGCCAGCGTCGCCAGCGCGATGACGGCCGCCGACACCAGCCGCCCCGAGTAGGCGACGTAGAAGAGGGCGAGCGCGTAGAGGGCCATCATCAGCGGCCCGTCCTGGTCGCCCAGCGGGTAGTACAGGGCGGTGGCGACGGCGAGGAAGAGGGCGACCGTCACCGGCCGGCGCTCACGCCACACGAACGCGAGCGCCCCGAGCAGCACCAGCAGCCGGCACAGGGCCGTCTGCCACAGCGGCTCCGGGTAAGGCATCGCGGCGAGCATCACCGCGGTGTCGACCACGGACAACGCGACGACCACCGTCATCACCGGGTCACGGCGCAGGACTCGCGGAAGCGTGAGGGGCATGGCAGAAAGATTACGGAGCGACGGTACGTAGGCTGATGCCGTCGCTTCACCCATCGCGGTCGACCGGCCGCGACCACACACGACCGCATCACCAGGACCGCGGAACCACCACTGCGTGGCGGCCACCACCGCCGCCGCCAACGACGACGACGACCGTAAGACTGCCGAGGCCCCCCGGCGCTCCCCCCGAGGAGGACCATCACGATGACCGGCCCGCTGCCCGAGAGCAACGAACCCGCCCACGACCCCGAGGTGCTGCAGCTCGCGGCGAAGATCTTCGAACTGGCCCGGCACGGGGACACCGACACCGTCGCCGCCTACGTGGACTCCGGCGTGCCGCCGAACCTCAGCAACGACAAGGGCGACACCCTGGTCATGCTCGCCGCCTACCACGGGCACGCCGCCACCGTGCGCGCGCTGCTCCAGCGCGGCGCCGACCCGGGGCGGGCGAACGACCGCGGTCAGACCCCGCTGGCCGGAGCGGTCTTCAAGGGCGAGGACGAGGTGGTGCGCGCCCTGCTCACGGGCGGCGCCGACCCGGCGGCGGGCCAGCCGTCCGCCGTGGACACCGCCCGCATGTTCGGGAAGACCGAGCTGCTGGAGCTGTTCGGCGTGACGGACTGAGTCCGGAGACACGGCCGGGGCCCGTACCCCTCCGAAGAGGGATACGGGCCCCGGAACGCAGGTGCGTCGCGCGGCTGATCAGGCCGGGACGATGTTCTCCGCCTGCGGGCCCTTCTGGCCCTGCGTGACGTCGAAGGTCACCTTCTGGCCCTCGTGGAGCTCACGGAACCCCTGAGTGGCGATGTTGGAGTAGTGGGCGAAGACGTCGGCGCCGCCGCCGTCCTGCTCGATGAAGCCGAAGCCCTTTTCCGAGTTGAACCACTTCACGGTACCGGTGGCCATGTTGATCTCCTTTTCATAGGGGCAATGCAGAATTCGCACCTCGCGAATCCCGGGTCGCTGCAATGTCCCCACCCGGGGAAGCCCGGGGAAAAACAAATGCGCCTGAGGCATTAACCGTCAGGCGCACACAAAAGTTTATGGGTACCACAACCGCAACACAGAACACCCTAGCACGCCCGGTTCAATCCGGTGGCAGGAGGCGCACCGGACCCGCGACACTCCGTGCATGACCACCCGGACCGACCAGGCCGACGACAGCGGCGACCGGGGCCTCGACCCCGACGGCCACATCCGCCGCGAGGGCTCCACAGCCAGGGTGACCAGCGCTTTCGCGCCGCTGGTGGCGGATGTCCGGCAGAGCGTGAACGAGCGCTTCGGCCCGCCGGGCGCCGGCCGCCTCGACGGCGTCCACCTCTACGGCAGCGTGCCGCGCGGCACCGCCGTCCCGGGCGTCTCCGACCTCGACCTGCTGCTGGCGCTGCGGCGGGAGCCGTCCGCCGCCGACCGGGCGGACGCCCGTGCCCTGGAAGCCGGGCTGGACGCGCGGCACGAGGTCATCGACGGCGTCGGCGTGCTGCTGTTCTCCACCGCGCGGCTGCTCAGCCCCGCCGAACGGCACGACCTGGGCTTTCTCGTCGCCTGTCTGGCCACTCCCCTGGCGGGCGAGGACCTCACGCCCCGGCTGCCCCGGTACCGGCCCACCTCCGAGCTGGCACGCGGGACCAACGGCGATCTCGCACTCGTCCTGCCGCGCTGGCGCACCCGAATGGCCGGGGCACACACCGAGGACGCGCGCCGCGCGATCAGCCGAACGGCTGCCCGCCGTCTGGTACGGACCGCGTTCACGCTGGTCATGCCCCGCTGGGGCGGCTGGACCAGCGATCTGGAGCGATCAGCGGCGGTCTTCGCCGCCCACTACCCGGGGCAGCCGGAACGCGCGGCCCAGGTGCGGCTCGCGGCCCGGACCGCGCGGGCCCCCTCCGCCGATCCCGCGCTGTTCAGGGTGCTGGTCGACGACCTCGGGCCCTGGCTGGTGGCCGAGTACGCCACCGTCCACGGCGTGGGACCGGGCGGCACCCCGCCTCCTCCGGTCTAACGGGGTTCGCGAGGCCCGTAGTGGGCGTGCGAGGCGCCGGTCTGAAGTGCCCAGTAGCGGTCCCCGTAGGACCAGTGCCACCACTCGGTCGGGTAGTTGACCAGGTCGGCCGCCATCAGGGCGTCGCCCAGCAGGCGGCGGTTGGCGCGGGCGGACGGGGTGATGTCGAGGGCGGCGGTGTAGCAGCGGCCGTCGCTCTCCTCGGGGGTGGCGTTGACGGCGGTGCCCATGTCCAGCTCCTGGCCGTCCGTCCCGAACAGGGTGACGTCGACGGCGGCGCCCGCGGTGTGCGGGGCGATCTCCGGCGGGGCGACGTACCGGCTGGCGGCCTCGCGCAGCCGGTCGGCGGATTCCCCGGGGCGGGCCGCGCGCAGCCGCTCGACATAGGTGTCGAAGTAGCGGCGCTGCAGTGCGGGCGGCCGGTACCCCTCGACGAGGGCCAGCCGCACACCGTCCGGCAGACGGCCCGCGGCTTCGGCCAGCCGGGTCAGGACCCCCTCGCGCAGCAGGGTGAACAGGCCGTCCGGGTCGGCCCTCCGGTCGTCCACGAGCAGCGCCGCGCCGTGTGCGCGCGCGTCGGCCAGGGGCTCGCCGCACTCGCGCAGGTCGATCGCGGCGACCCGGGGGTCGGACATCAGAATGATCTCGCTCATCACTCGATCATCACCGATCCGCGCCTCGGAGCGGAAGCGCAGCCGGGCTCGCCTACCCCGGGCTCGTCGGGCGCGGACTGGATCAGTGCCGGGCGTGGGCGCCGCGCCCCCTGCCGCCGCGTCGCTCCCGTCGCACCCGGACCACGACGAAGACGGCGACCGCCACGACCACCGCGGCCAGGACGACCTTCTCCAGCACTCCGGCGTAGCCCTCGACGAGATGCCAGTTGTCACCCAGGGAGTAGCCCGTCAGCACCAGCACGGTGTTCCAGACCGCGCTGCCCGCCGCCGTCAGCAGCACAAAGGTCGCGACCGGCATCCGCTCCACGCCCGCCGGGACGGAGATCAGGCTGCGGAAGACCGGCACCATGCGGCCGAAGAAGACGGCCTTGGTCCCGTGCCGGGCGAACCACGCCTCGGTGCGGTCGAAGTCGGAGACCTTCACCAGCGGCATCCGCCCGGCGACGGCCCGGAGCCGGTCGCGTCCGACGGCGGCGCCGAACCAGTAGAGGATCACCGCACCGACCACCGAACCGAGCGTCGTCCACAGCAGCGCCTCGGCCAGGGTCATGCCGCCCTGGCTGGCGCTGAACCCGGCCAGCGGCAGGAAGAGTTCACTGGGGAGGGGCGGGAAGACGTTCTCGGCCGCGACGGCGATGCCGGCGCCCGGACCGCCGATGGTGTCCATGAGGTCGACGAAGAACCCGGCGACGCCACCGATGTCGGTGGACTCCGGGGATGCTGCGGCGGTCACGGCGGACATCGGCGACTCCTGCTCGGGCCGGCGGGATGGTGCGGCGGCGCACCGGCGCCGTCCGGTACGGCCACACCGCCGGGGCGCGCGGGCGCGAGGACCGGACGGAGGGGCTCGTCGGCCACAGCACACCACGCCGCGCGCCGGCTGTCCGGCTGATATCGGGTTTCGCCGATATCCGCACCTTTATACGACGGCATCCACACATTCCGCCTGCCCGGCACAGGGACGGAGCACCGCCACCCGGCGCACTGACACGCGCCCAGCTCACGGGCGGTGGCCGCCGACGGGGACGACCGGGTGCGGTACGGACATGCGGCGCGCATCGGCGCTCACCCCACTGACGCGAAAGCCGGCTCCCCTCGCAACCTCGCACGCCCTCACGCCCCCCGCAACCGCTGCCACGAGCAGGGCCGAGTGGGCAACCCGACCGTGCGTCCTCAGCGATCACGCTCAGGCTTCCCCGGCTCTCGCCGGACGCACCCGCCTCCTAAGGGCGCGCGTCGAGGCGGTGCTGAAGGCCCCCGTCCGGCCCGAACACATCCATGAGATATCCCTTGCTCAGATCCACGCCGTCCTCCCGCTCCAGGTAGTCGGTGAGCGAGACCTTCAGGCGCTCGAAGGTCTCGGCATCGTCGTCCGCGTTGTGGGTCCACACGGTCAGCAGCGGCACACCGGCGGGGCCGTCGACGCGCTCCATGCCGCGCACATCCCCGTTTCCGCTCGCTTTTCGGTAGCGGTCGGCGAGCTGTACGGCGGAGTCGGGGGCGGCCGTGGTGGTGGCGGTCGGCCGCGGGGGGGGTGCCTCTATGTCTTTCGTCAAGGCGCCCGTGTCGGGTTTGGGGTGGTTCGGGGTTGCTGGGTTATGCGGCGAGTT
>NZ_BHZI01000340.1 GCF_004305975.1 Streptomyces otsuchiensis | reverse complement strand
GGGCAGCGGTCGGGGACGGACGGAGGACGGGGGCCTGAGGCGGCGCGGACGTCCGGGTGCTTTGCGGGCCTCCGGTGCTTTCCCGCACGATCGCGACGTTGTTCCGGTAACAGTGGACAGTCCCGGTCTAAGAACGCGACGCGGAGCGGCGCGGTTCCCCGGGGCCGTCCCCGACCGGAGCCGGCCCCGGGCGCGGCGCGGCCGGTCCGGCCGGGCCGCGGCCCGGTCGTCAGCCGGCCGCCGGGTGGTGGCAGAAGAGAACCGCCAGTTCGGGCGCCGTCCCCCGGTCTCCGACGACCAGGGCGTGCCCGTCCGCCGAGGTGCCGGCGGCGTGGCCGTCCGTCGGGCCCAGGGGCACGGCGGCGTGGAGGACGGGCCTCTCCCAGCCGGGGCCGAGCGTCACCTCCCGGCCGGTGACCGCGTCCCGGTAGCCGCCCGGGTGGCTGGTCCACAAAGCCCGCGGCGCGACGGACGGCGGCCCGCCCGGCCGGGGGTCGGCGGCGCCGAGAACCAGCAGGCCGTTGCCCGCCGCCACGGTGAACCGCAGCGCGTGGCCGCCGGGTCGGCGGACCGGCCACAGGGAGTAGGGCGTGTCGGGCAGCGCGCCGGCGGCGACGGTGTGGCTGCCGCCGGCGCCGTCCAGCCGGAGAACGGCGACCGCGCCCTCAGGGGTGACGGAGTACAGCAGCGCCGCGCCGTCCGGGCCGGCCTCCAGCAGCCCCAGCCAGGCGGTGCCCGGCCCGGCCGGTACCGGGACCTCGGTCACCGCTTCGAGGGTGTCGGCGGCCAGAATCCGCAGCCGGGCTCCGCCTGCCTCACCGCCGCCCTCGGCCAGCACCGCGAGTCTCTCCCCGCCTTCGCACACCACCGCCTGGGAGGACTGCGGCAGCGGCAGCCGGACCGGCCGCCGGAAGTGGAACCGCGCGCCGGAGCCGCCCCGGGCGGGCGGCCGGACGTCGACCGCCTGGAGCCGGGAGGGGCGGCTGCGGTCGAAGAGGTCGTCGCCGTGCCAGAACGCGCGCCCGCCCGCCCAGCCGACGAACTCCCCGGCGAACGGCGCGGTGCGCGGCGGCTCGCCGGTCCCGGCTCTGCCGCGCAGCGGGAGCACGGTGTCCGGTTCGGCGTCGGAGCCGTCCTCGGTCAGGCTGAGCCGGGCCCACAGTTCGCCGTCCGGGCCGGTGAACAGGGCGGGGTTGACGCCCTCGCGCTCGGCGCGCGCCTCGGCCAGGCCGTCGGGAGTCAGCCAGAGGTAGAGCGGATCGTAGGAGCCCTCCGGCCGGTACCGGTTGGCCGCGACGACCAGGCCCCGGCCCGAGCCGTCGCCACGGCCCTCGTGCACGGAGTAGCCGCGGTCGGCGGGAAGCCGGACCACGGTGACGCCGTCGAGAGTGCTGACCCGCGCCTCGGGCAGCGGATCCGGAACGGGTGGTTCACGCATGCCGACCACCGTAGGCGGCGCCACCGACACCGCGAACGACCGTCGGCGTGGCGTGCCTTGGCACGTCGGTGCGGGTGTGCCGCACCCGTCTCGGTGCGGGACGGGCCCCGCGCGCTCGCCGAGGTGGACACGGTGCCGCCGACCGGCGGGGCGCCGACGGGCTGACAGGCCGGCTCAGGACGGCGAGTGGGACCGTGTCCGCCGCTAGGGCAGGAAGCCGCCGGTGGCGAACTGGAGGATCAGCTGCGGCGCGCCGGAGAGGGCGAGTGCCAGCAGCGCGGTGACGCCGATGGCGAGGGACAGCGGCAGCGCGGGCCGGTCGTGCGGGGCCGGGGCGGCGACCGAGGTGGGGGCGAGCGCCGTAGCGGTGGGCGACGCCGGCGCGGAACCGGAGGCGGGGAGGGGGACGGCGTCGGGTCGCGGCGCCGCCGGGCCCGGTTCCGCCGGAGCGGGCGGCTGGAAGAGGATCGCCGCCCAGCGCAGGTAGTAGACGAGGGCGACGACCACGTTGACCGCCATCACCACGGCCAGCACCCCGAGTCCGCCGTCCACGGCGGCGCGGAAGACGACGACCTTGGCGAAGAGGCCGACCACGCCCGGCGGCAGCCCGGCGAGGCAGAGCAGGAAGAAGCCGAGGGCGAGGGCGGTCAGCGGGTTGCGGCTGTACAGGCCCCGGTAGTCCTCGATCCGGTGCGCGCGCGCCCGGCCCGCGACATGGACGGCGACGGCGAACGTCCCGAGGTTGACCACCGCGTACATCAGCGCGTAGGCGACCGTGGCGCCGACCGCCGCCGAGACACCCTCACCGTCGTCGGCGGAGCCGGCTGCCGCGATCGGCACCAGCAGGAAGCCCGCCTGGGCCACCGAGGACCATGCCAGCAGCCGGATCGCGGACTGTCCGGCCTCCGCCCGGGTGCGCAGCGCCGCGAGGTTGCCGACGGTCATCGTCAGTCCGGCGAGCACGGCGAGGAACGGGCCCCAGAGCGCGCCGTGGTCGGGGAACGCGCCCGCGGTGACGAGGATCAGGCCGGCGAGTCCGGCGGTCTTGCTCACCACGGATAGGTAGGCGGCCACCGGCAGCGGCGCCCCGAGGTAGGTGTCGGGTACCCAGAAGTGGAACGGTACGGCGGCCGTCTTGAAGGCGAAGCCGACCAGGGTGAGGACGACTCCGGCGCGGATCAGCGCGGCCAGCGCCGGGTCGGCGTCGGCCAGTCCGGCGGCGATGCCGGGCAGGAAGAGGCTGCCGGAACCGGCGTAGACGAAGCTGATGCCCAGCAGCATGACGGCGGTCGCGGTGACCGAGGAGAGGAAGAACTTCAGCGCGGCCTCCGGGCCGAGCCTGTCTCCGCGGCGCAGGGCTACGAGGGCGTAGGCGGGGAGGGTGGTGACCTCCAGCGCGAGCACCAGGGTCGCGAGGTCGCGGGCGGCGGGCAGCAGCGCGGCACCTGCGGCCGAGGCGAGCAGCAGGAACCAGAACTCGCCGCGCGGCAGGGCCCCTTCGCCGTCGTCGCCGCGCTGCCGGGTGAGTTCGGGCAGGGTCAGCAGTACGGTCAGCAACGCGCCGCCGAGCACGAGCAGTTGCACGATCACGGCGAAGGAGTCGGCGGCGTAGGCGCAGAGTCCGGGGTCGTCGGCGAGGCAGAAGCTGGTGTGCTGGCCGGCGCGCAGCGGCAGCAGCGAGAGCAGCGCCAGTGCGAGTCCGAGGGCGGCGAGCGGCCCGAGGAGCCGTTTGCGGTGTTCGGGGAGGAAGAGATCGGCCAGGAGGGCGGCGACGGCGGTCGCGGCGACGATGGTCGGCGGCGCGATGGCCACCCAGTCGACGTTCTGGATCAGGGTCATCGGGCGACTCCCGGCAGGAGGAGCTGCACGGCGGGGTCGGTCAGCCGCAGCAGGATCGCGGGCCACAGGCCGGCCAGCAGCGTGAGGGCGGCCAGCGGGAGGAACGCGGCGTACTCGTGGCGGCGCAGGTCGGGGAGGTCGGGAAGGTCGGGGAGGTCCGGCGGGCGGCTGTCTCCGGTGGCCGCGCGGGCCGCCGGTGCCGCCGGTGCCGTCAGCTCCGGCTCGGCGTCCAGCGGCGCGGCCGGACCGGCACCGCCCGCAGTGACGGCGGCGGGCGCGGGCGCGGTAGCGGTGACGGCGGCGGGCGCGCCTGCCCCGGCGGGCGCCGGCCCCATGCAGACCCGGCGCACCACCTGGAGCAGATAGGCGGCGGTCAGCAACGTGCCGAGCCCGGCCAGGACGAGGCAGGTGAGGAAGACGGGCCGGCTGAGGCCGTCGGCCGGCTGGTAGGCGCCGAGCATGGCAAGGAGTTCGCCCCAGAAGCCCGCCAGGCCGGGCAGCCCCAGGGAGGCGACGGCGGTGAAGGCGAGCAGCGCGCCGAACCGGGGCGCGCGTCCGTACAGCCGGGCGCCGCCTCCGGCCGCGAGCCGGTCGAGGTCGGTGGTTCCGGTGCGTTCCTTGAGCGCGCCGACCAGGAAGAACAGCAGGCCGGTGATGACACCGTGGGCGATGTTGGCGAACAGCGCGCCGTTGACGCCGGTCGGTGTGAGGGTGGCGATGCCCAGCAGCACGAACCCCATGTGGCCGACGGAGGAGTAGGCGATCAGCCGTTTGAGGTCGCCGCCGGCGCCCTCTCGGACCAGCGCCAGGCAGGCGAGGGAGCCGTAGACGATGCCGGTGACCGCGAAGACCGCCAGGTAGGGCGCGAAGAAGTGCATCCCCTCGGGGGCGGCGGGCACGGCGATGCGGACCAGCCCGTAGGTGCCCATCTTCAGCAGCACCCCGGCCAGCAGCACGGAGCCGACGGTGGGCGCGGCGGTGTGGGCGTCCGGCAGCCAGCTGTGCAGGGGCCACATCGGGGTCTTGACCGCGAAGCCGATGCCGATCGCGAGGACCGCGAGGATCTGGGTGGTGCGGGTGAGGCCCTCGCCGTGGGCGTCGGCGAGCGCGACCATGTCGAAGGTTCCGGCCTGGCTTCCCAGCAGCAGGAAGCCGAGCAGCATCACCACGGAGCCGAGCAGGGTGTAGAGGACGAACTTCCAGGCGGCGGCGCGGCGGCCGGGGCCGCCCCAGCGGTTGATCAGGAAGTACATCGGGATGAGCACGGTCTCGAACGCCAGGAAGAACAGGATGAGGTCGAGCGCGGCGAACGTCGCGAGGGTGCCGGTCTCCAGCACGAGTACCAGCGCGACGAAGGCGCGCGGCCCGGGTGTCCCCGTTCCGGCGGTGGCGCCGGGGCCGCTCGTCCCACCGGTCGCCGTTCCCGGGGTGGGCGGGCGGCGCAGCGTGTACACGGCGCAGAGGAAGGCCAGCAGCGCCGTCATCACCAGCAGCGGCAGGGAGATGCCGTCGATCCCGAGGTGGAGGCGGACGCCGAGGGCGGGAATCCAGTCGAGGTCGGTCTCGGCCTGCACGGTGGCGGCGGCGTCGCGGTCGAAACCGGCGGCGAGCAGCAGCGCGCCGAGGAGCACGGCCCCGGTGACGGCGACGGCGAGCAGTGGCGCGGTGCGCTCGGTGCCGGTCCGGCGGGGCAGCAGCAGCGCGGCGGCGGCGCCGAGCAGCGGCAGGGCGACGACGGCGGCGAGGAGCAGCCCCATGGCGGTGTCGTTGAGCGGGATCACAGTGCGGTCACCCTCCGGCGTTCGCGAGGACGGTGGTCACGGCCAGCACCAGGGTTCCGGCGGCCAGCACGGTGAGGTAGCTCTGGACGTTGCCGGTCTGGGCGCGGCGGGCGAGCGCGCCGAGCAGCCCGGGGGCGGTGGCGGCGCCCCGCACATAGGTGTCGATGACGGTGCGGTCCAGGAACCGCACCAGCCGCGCGGCGGCGAGGGTGGGCCGTACCGCGACGGCGGCCCCGGCCGCGTCCACGTGGAACCCGGCGGCGGCGTGGCGGTGCAGTCTGCGGCCGAGCAACGACGGTCCCGGGTCGGGGAGTTCGTCCATCTCGTAGCGGCGGCGCCAGGCGGCCCAGGCGGCGGCGGTGCCGATCAGGGCGGCGCCGGTGGCGACGGCGGCGGTGGCCGGGGTCGGGGCCAGGGAGCCGCCGTCCAGCCACTGGGGCAGCCACCGGTAGCCGAGTCCCATCAGCAGCGAGGGGACGGCGAGCAGCCACAGCACCAGCGTCGTGACGCCGGTGGC
>NZ_BHZI01000339.1 GCF_004305975.1 Streptomyces otsuchiensis | reverse complement strand
CCGACCTGGGGCTTGCCGATCTGGGCGGCGCCGCGCTGCTGGCCGTGCAGCTTGTTGTTGAGGGCGACGGCCCGTTCCCGGACGTGTGCGAGGTTCTCCGGCTGGATCCGGGTGACCAGCAGTACCACGGTGGCGTGCGGCAGCAGCGCCAGGGTCGGGGAGTCGGGGCCGAGCCGTCCGCAGTCGGCGATGACGTCGGCGGCGGCCTCCTGGTGCGGTGACTGGGCGAGGTCGGCGAACGCCTTGCCCAGCGCGCCCCATTGGCCGGAGACGCCGGCGCCCTGGTCGGAGGAGGTGAGCCCGACGATGACGTCCAGCCCGCCGGCGACGCGCTGCGAGTGGTCCCACAGTTGCTCGGCGGCGATGCCGCGGCGGGCGGTCGCCGCGAGGGAGAGCAGGCCGGTGCCGGGGTCGAGCGGGCGCCCGTTCTCGCGGGCGGAGCGGTAGACCAGGTCTCCGCCGGCCGGGTCGACCTCGGCGAGCAGGGCTCGCCTGGGCCACAGCGCGGCGAGCGCCACGGCGGTGGTGGTGGCTCCCGGCGACCCCTTGTCGGCGGCCACTGCGATCAGCGCCATCTGTCTGGTTCAGCCCCTCAGTTCGGCTCGGCTCGGCTCTTGCGGTCAGCTCGTGCGGACGGCCGTGGTCGGTCGTGGTGCCGGCGCCGGGACGGGACGCGGGGTCCGGCGTCCACGGGCGCCGTGGAGGTCAGTTGTCGCTGGACGGCACGATGACGAGGGAGACCTCGCCGCCGGCCCCGGCCCGGGCGAGGGCGGCGGCCTCGTCGGCGCCGACCCGCAGGGTGACGGGGAGGTCGCCACGGCCCTCGCCGCCGTGGACGTTCTGCACCTTGGCCCGCTCGACGATGACGCTCTCCCGCTGGACCGTCTCCTCGTCGCCGCTGCCGCTGTCCCGGCCGACCCAGTACGCGGCGACGGTGTCGCCGGGACGGATGTCGGAGGGGTAGCGGCCGGAGGCGAGGGCGAGTCCGACGAGGACCTCGCCCTGGTCGAGGGTCTCCTCGGCGCTGAGCATCTCGCCCACCAGGACCGTGCCCTGGACCAGGTCGACGCTGGGGACGAACTCCTCCTGCAAACGCGCCCGGTTGTTCCACGTGAAGTAGTTGACGCCGGGGTCCTCGGCGACGAGGACGGAGGTCATCGCGCTCTCGGGGACGGGCTGTCCGGCGGGTACCCGCTCGGTGATCATGACGGCCTCGACCCGGTCCCCGGCCTGCAGGACCAGCATGGTCGCGCCGAGCGCACCGGCCAG
The DNA here is from genome assembly GCF_004305975.1 of Streptomyces otsuchiensis. Classification (GTDB taxonomy): domain Bacteria; phylum Actinomycetota; class Actinomycetes; order Streptomycetales; family Streptomycetaceae; genus Streptomyces; species Streptomyces otsuchiensis. The sequence goes on along the minus strand of NZ_BHZI01000339.1, from coordinate 4,392 downwards.
GATCAGCAGCACCGCGAGGGCGGCCAGGGCGGGCTTGCGCTCTCTGGGCGGCGCCGGGAGCCGATCACCCATCGCCGGTCCGGCCGCAACCGACTTCTTCGCGATCGCAGACGAACGGTCCTGGGTCTTCACGCCACCACCCCCGGTGTAGGCAACCGCCCGGCCCCGGGGCGCGTTGCACGCCTATTCTGGCTCTACTGAGCAAATAGGTCATTACGAATAGTTCGAAACTCGCTGGAACGTTATCAGCCGCTCAGCAGCGCCTACAACGCTCCACCTGTCACACCCGTGCAACAGGTGCTCCGCGCAGCGTGATCGGCCCGGCGTGCGCCCCCGGCGCGGTGCGGGGCGCACGGTCCGCGCCCGGCGTCGCCGTCCGCCCCGCGTCCGGACGCCCGGGCCAATTCCGTCAACTCCACCACACGGTGATGAAATTGCGCGCGGAGTTACCCGATTCGGCGCCCGGGCCGCCGCCGCCGGCTGGCGGCGGCCCGGGTGAATCCCGTTTCAGGGCACCGGAATACGCACGGAGACCGGATTGCCGTCTCCGAGATGGAGAATGCCGTTCCCCGGCTGCGGCCGTTCCACGGCGGCGCTGCGCGGCAGCTTGGCGCCGATGAGTTCGCCCGAACGGTGAGTGGCCGGGGAGAGCAGCACGCCCCGTTTGGCCTTCTTCACCTCAGACTGCCAGCCGCTGAATCCGCTGCACACATCGGCCTCCGCGCCGGCGATCACCAGCGAGATGCCCCGCTGCGCGCCGCGGATGGCGATGGCCTTCAACTCCTCATCGGCCTCGCGCCGTCGGCGCAGGTCCTCGGCGTCGTCCATCATGAAGACGATCGGCTCCTGCGGGGAGGCGGTGGCCACCGCCTCCACCACCTCGGCGTCGGTGAGCTTGTCCCCGGTGATCAGCCGCAGCACCCCCGGCTCGCCCTCGAAGGCGCTCAGCGGCGACTCGCGCGGGGTGCACAGCACCAGCCGCACCCCGCCGCGCAGGAAGGACCGCGCCATGTGGCACAGCACGGTGCTGCGGCCGGACTGCGGCGGGCCGGCGATCACGAAGGAGCGCAGGCCGGAGCCCATGTCCGGGCCGAAGGCGGTCAGTTCGTCGCCGCCGACGCCGATCAGGCTCCACAGCGGGGACTTGGCGGCGTCCGGGTCGCGCATCTCCCAGGCGTCCGCGAACGTCAGCTTGGAGGGGAGCACATCCACCCGGAAGGGGCGGCGGGCGCGCGGCACATCGGCGTCACGCTCCCGGGTGTACTCCCCGATGGCGGTGAGCGCGGCGGCCTGCCCCTGGCCGGAGAGGTCCTCGCCGAGGACACCGACCTGGATCTCGGCGGCGGTCTGCGAACGGTAGATCCGCCCGGGCGGGATCTCCTCCGGCAGGTCCTTGGAGCGCAGCCCGGCCATGGTGTAGTCGGCGCGGTCCGGGAGCCGGAAGGCGTACTTGTCCTCGCTGAGCCCGCTGATGCGGCCGCTCATGACCTTCTGGTCGCCGGTGATGATCACGTGGATGCCGACGCTGGCGCCCTCCCGCATCACCAGGAACAGCTGGTCGGTCAGGGCGCCCATGTCCACCTCGCCCAGCGAGCTGGTCCAGCCGTCCCAGCGGTCGACCAGCACCACGATGTGCGGCAGCCGGTCGTCGGGCGCGGCGGTGGCGCGCTGCTCGTTGATGTCGGCGAGCGCGTCGGCGGCCAGCACCTCCTGCCGGCGGCTGGTCTCGCTCACCAGGCGGGTCAGCAGCCGCCGGGCCCGGTCCACCTGGTTGCGGCCCACGACCGCGCCGCAGTGCGGCAGCCTGGTCAGCACGTTGAGCGCGCCGTTGCCGCAGTCGAAGCCGTAGAGGTGCACGTTCTCGCTGGAGTGCGTGCGGGCCAGCGACCCCGCGATGGTGCGCAGCAGCTGCGACTTGCCGGTGCGCGGGGCGCCGGCGAACAGCAGGTGGCCGAAGGTCTTGAAGTCGATCGCCAGCGGCCGGCGGCTCTGCTGCTCCGGAATGTCCTCCAGCGCGTAGGCGGCGGACGGCAGCGCGCCGGCCGCCCCGGGCGCGGGGATGTCGGAGAGCAGCAGCGTGTCGGGCAGGGACGGCAGCCACGGGCTGTGCTGCGGTTCGAAGCCGAGCTGACGGTCGGCGGCGATGACCGCGTCGACGAGGACGCGCAGGTCGGTGTTGGCGTCCTCCTCCTTCTTGGCGCTCGGCGGGCGCTTGAGCTCCTCGCGTCCGAGTCCGTACCAGTCCAGTGGCTTGGTCCAGGGCCGCACCACGGTCGGGCCCTGGGCGCCTGGGCGGCGTCCGCCGACGCGACCGGACTGGAAGGGCACCAGTGAGGCGGCGCCGAGCCGGACGTAGGCGCGGCCGGGGGTGGTCTTGGCGATGAGGCTGGCGTCCGGGGAGTTGATGACGTCGGTGGACTCGCCGGAGTCGGTGACCCGCAGCGCGATCCGCAGGTTGGTGTTGGCCCGGATCTCCGGGGAGACGACGCCGGAGGGCCGCTGGGTGGCGAGCAGCAGGTGGATGCCGAGGGAACGGCCGCGCTGCGCGATGTTGACCAGGCCCTTGACGAAGTCGGGCAGTTCCCGGGCCATCGAGGCGAACTCGTCGATGACGATCAGCAGGCGCGGCATGACCACGTGCTGGCCCGGCTCGCGCCGCATCAGGTCCTGGTAGTCCTCGATGTCCTTGGCGCCGACGCCGGCGAGGATGTGCTCGCGGCGGGTGAGTTCGGCTCCCAGCGAGCGCAGCGCGCGTTCCACGAGGTGGTTGTCGAGGTCGGTGACCATGCCGACGGTGTGGGGCAGTTGGACGCAGTCCTTGAACGCGGAGCCGCCCTTGTAGTCGACCAGGACGAACGTCATGTTGTCGGGGGTGTTGGCGACGGCGAGCGCGGCGACGATGGTCTGCAGCAGTTCGGACTTGCCGGAGCCGGTGGTGCCGGCGATCAGGCCGTGCGGTCCGTCGCGCCGCAGGTCGATGGCGAACGCGCCGTCGTAGGACTCACCGATGACGGCGGTGGTGGACTGGCCGTCGTACTGCCAGCGGGCGGCGATCATCTCCGGTGTGGGCGGCTCCAGTTGGAGCACGTCGAGCAGCCGGCTGGAGTTGGGCAGGCCGGCTCCCTCCGCCTCGTCGCTGATGTCGCGCAGCGGGGAGAGGGCCCGGGAGATCAGCCCGCACCAGGAGGGGCTGACCAGGTCGGGGAGGACGCCCAGCACTCGGGGTTCGCCCTTGCGTTCCACGCGCAGCCGGGTGAAGCCGGAGGGGTCGGGAGTCGCCCCGCCCTGCCAGCCGGGGGTGGCGGACGGGGCCGGCGGCATCCCGGGGATCCGCGCGGCCTGCTGGGCGTCCGGGGCGCCGGGGAAACCGGAGACCGGCAGCCGCGGCTTGAACTGCTGCCAGGGGTCGGCGGTGGCCTCGTGGGCGGAGATCGCGATGGCGACGGCCTGGCATTCGGCGGGGAGGAACCGCTCCTCCTCCTCCAGGCAGATGGACTGGATCCCGGCGGCGGGGCCCTCCTTGAAGAGCCGGATGACGCCGGGCAGGGTGCGCATCCGGCGGGAGCCGTCGTAGATGACGACGATGTCCGGCTCGGAGAACAGCGTGCCGCCGCGGGCCTTGCGGACCGCCTCGGCGCGGCTCTCCAGGATGCCGGTCAGTTCGGCGATGCGGGCGCCGACGGTCTCGGCGTCGGCGCCGATGAGGACGTTGGTGCTCTGCTCGTACTTCGGCCGGCAGTGCGGCAGCCAGCGCGCCCACTCCCAGCTCTGCTGGCCGGTGGAGTCGGTGAGGATGTAGATCTGCACGTCGTTGGGGCTGTGCAGGGCTGCGAGCTGGCCGACGGCCCAGCGGCCCATGCCGCGCACCATGTCGCCGGGGCCGGCGAAGCCGATGACACCGTGCTCCTTGAGCGGGATGCCGGTGGGGGCGTCGGCGACCTTCCAGGTGACCTCGCGTTTGTGCTCGTCCTCGTCGGGGTCGGTGAGGACGACCGCCGAGTCGAGTTCGCTGGTTCCGACTCTCAGCAGCAGGTAGTCGTCGTCGGTGCGGCGGCGTTCCCACAGGCGGGTGCGCGGGCCGGTGGCGGCGTTGAGCAGCACGCCCGGGTCGGGTCCGGCGTGGCGGCGGGTGAAGCGTTCGGCGACCAGGGCGTTCTGGGCGTCCTGCTCGACCCGGGCCTTGGTGGCCTCGTACTCCGCGATCTTGACGGCGTGCTTCTCCAGCGAACGCTTGCGCTGAACGCGGTAGTTGAGGAACACCATGATGGGCGAGAGGAACGCCAGGATCAGGAAGACCCAGCGGCCCAGCAGCATCGCCATGGCGAAGGCGCCCACCAGCGGCATCAGCGCCATCACCCAGGGGATGGGCTTGCGTTCGGGTTCGTCCGGGGT
>NZ_BHZI01000338.1 GCF_004305975.1 Streptomyces otsuchiensis | reverse complement strand
GGGGGGGCCCGAGGCGGGCGGGCTCATCGCCATGCGTCCATCGCCTCCATCAGATAGCGCCGTGCTCGGTAGATGCGGCCGCGCACGGCCTGGTGGGTGATGCCGACGGTGCCGGCGATCTCGTCGTAGGAGAGGCCGTGCAGCTCCCGCAGCACCCAGCAGGCGCGCTGCTCGGCGGAGAGCCCGGCCAGCGCCCGGGACATCGCGGCGGCCGCCGCCGCGGACTCCGCCGCCCGGGTCGGCGACGCCTGGTGCTCGGGGGCCTGTGGCTCGGCGACCGCGTCCAGGTCCGAGGTGGGCCGCCGTGAACGCAGCACGTTCAGGCAGCGGTTGGTGACAATACGGTACATCCAGGTGAGAAACGCCGACTGCCGGCGGAACTCCGGGAGCCTGCGCCAGGCGTTGACGAAGGCGTCCTGCACGGCGTCCTCGGCATCGGCGCGGTCACCCAGCAGTCGGGTGGCTAGCCGCAGCAGCACCGGACTGTGCCGGCGCACCAGCAGCTCGAACGCGTCGTCGTCCCCCTCTGAGGCCCGGACGACCAGCAGCGTGTCGTCGTACTCCGCTCCCCCCGGCGATGCCGCCGGGGCGGGAGCGGCGGCGGGGTCGGCGGGCACCGTCTCGGGAAGCACCGAGCCCACCGAGCCCACCGGCTCCCCGGCCGAGGCCGACGCACAGACGTCATCGGGCACGCACCCGCTCCTCTCCGGAGCCCGCGGAACGCCCCGGCCGGGGGTCCGCTCAGGCCCGTCGCTGTCACCTTCCCGCCCCATTGGACACGGCGGAGCGGCGAACGTCACGCGTCGAATGTCACGCGTCGAACGTCAGGACGTCCCCGGACAGCGGCCGTCGGCACCGCCGGCAGACCCCCGAGAGCCCCCCGGCGGGAGCGCACCGAAAAAATCCCGGATCGCGCGTGACATCCGGCCGGTTCACCGTGTCCAACGAGTGTCAGGCCCCGCGGGGCGAACAAGCTACCGGAGAGCGAGAGACCGTCATGGCAACCAGCACGGCCCCCGGAACCGCCTCGAACAAGTCCGACAACCCCGCCGCCGAGCTGGACCGGAAGCGTCCGCAGAACCAGTCGGCCACCACGGTCAGCGCCGGCCACGCCGGTGTCGACGAGCCCGCCGCCGAGCGCGGCAAGACCTCCATCGCCGACGGCGTCGTCGAGAAGATCGCCGGCATGGCCGCGCGCGAGGTCACCGGCGTCTACGCCCTCGGCGGCAGCCTCGCCCGCACGCTGGGCGCGGTGCGCGACCGGGTACCGGGCGGGCGCAACAACGTCAGCCGAGGCGTCAAGGCCGAGGTGGGCCAGAAGCAGACCGCGATCGACCTCGACGTGGTCATCGACTACGGCGTTCCGATCCAGGACGTCTCCGAGGGCATCCGCGAGAACGTCATCGGTGCCCTGGAGCGGATGACCGGCCTCGAAGTCGTCGAGGTCAACATCACCGTGAACGACGTGCACCTTCCCGAGGACGACGAGGAAGAGGAGCCGGAGACGGCGCGCGTCCAGTGACCACCCGCCCGGAACGGCGAGCGCCCGTGTGGCGCTCGCCGCTGCGGGGGTGATCCGGTCGCCGCTCCGCCCAGGCCCAGTCCGGGCGGGGAACGGGGGCGACCGGGTGCGGAACGGGTGGGGACGCGGGGTTGTGACGACCCCGCGTCCGCCCGTCGCACCCCGCCACCGGGCACCCGCCACCAGGCACCCGCCGCGGGCAACCCGCTGCCGGGCACGAGCGCGGCGCAGCCGCCCAGGGACGCGGCCACGGGCGAACGGCCCGTGACCCAATCCGTGGGCGGGTACGCCACCGAATACCGGCGCGACACCACGGCGCCCGCCGTCGGGCTGCACCGACCGGAGCGGAGCTGATATGAACACATCCGAGATCGGGCTGCTGTCCGGCATGGCGCTCGGATTCGCCGCGTACTTCGGCGGATTCGTGGCGTTTCTGCTGGTCACGGCCATGGGAACGATCGGGCTGGTCGTCGGCCGGCTCGCCGAGGGAGACATGGAGTTCAGGAGGTTGCTGCGCCCGGAGGGGCGTGAGCGTCGATGACGACGGAGACGAACACGACCGGCCGGTCCGGTGCCGACATGGGGTCCGAGCTGCCGCTCGGCCCCGATCTGGCGGTGGGGCCCGGCCTCCAGAGTGCCGCGACCACGGCCGTGGCGCTGGTGGCGGTGGTCCTGCTGACGGCCGGGCTGATGGTCGCCGCACTGCTCGCGGTGGCCTCCGCACCGGCCTCCCGCGCCCCCGGGGACGGCGACCGGGAGGCGGGCGACGGGGACGAGCGCCCCGGAACCGCTCGTGCGCTGCCGGAACGCGCCCGCGTGACCGGCCCCGGACCGCACGCGGGCCCGCGCGGGGGCGGATACTCGACGGCGTACCAGTACGGCAGCGCGGACCGACACCGATCCGCCAGGCGACAGGCGGAACGACAGATGACGACGATCGACGTGGCGCACGGGACACAGGCCGGGCCGCTGGCCCCGCCGACCCGCCCGCCCACCGCCGGGCCGGACGCACGGCCCGCGGACGAGCCGGCCGCGCGGCCGGCGGAGAGAGGCTGCGGTGCACTCCATGAGAACGCGGCCCGCGCGTGAACGGCACGCCCCGAACCACCCCGGAGACGGCCCGCGGCGGGGACGTCATGACGGCTGACGCGCCGCGTGACGCGGCCTCCCCCGAGCCCGGCCCTCCCTCGTACCCGCCCGCGGGCACCCCTGCGGGCGCCACCGCGCCCCCGCCCAGCCACTGGTACCGGCGCTCGTTCCCCCGCGCCCTGGCGCGCACGCCGGCGCGCATGTGGAACGACGACGTCATGGACTGGGCCGCGGCACTGACCTACTACGCGATCCTCGCGGTGTTCCCGCCGATGCTGGTCGCGGTCTCGGTCATGTCGATCACCGGCAGCGAGTTCCCCTCCACCCTGATCCACCAGCTGAACTCGGTGGTACCGACCGCCGCGCACGGCATCCTGGAGCAGGCGCTGCGGGACATGACCGAGCGGCAGTCCACCGCCTGGCTGCTCGCCATCATGGGAACCGTCGGTTCGCTCTGGTTCGCCTCCAGCTACCTGGCCGTCTTCCGCCGGGCGCTGCACACCATGCACGGCACCAAGGACGTCCGCCCGCCGTGGGTGACGGCCCCGAGGATCGTGGCCGTCGCCGTCACCCTGCTGCTGCTCCTGTGCGCCTGCGTCGTCGTGGTGCTGATCAGCGGCGAGCTGGCCCGGGGGCTGGGACGGCTCGCCGGCATGGACGCCGCGGCCGTGGCCGGCTGGAACATGCTGAAGTGGCCGCTGCTGCTGTGCCTGGCGACCATCCTGGTGCTGGTCCTCTTCCGCACCGGCCCCCCGGCGACGCGCGGCCTGGGCCGCAACGCCCCCGGCGGGGCGCTCGCCGTACTGCTGTGGCTGGTGCTGTCGGTCGGCTTCACCGTGTACGCGTCGCAGGTCGGCACCTTCACCAGGATCTACGGGTCGCTGGCGGGCATCATCGTCTTCCTGATCTGGCTGTGGCTGTCCAATCTGGCGCTGCTGACCGGAGCCCAGTTCAACACCGAACTGGACCGGTTGCGCCATCCCCGCCCGGACGGCGTGGGCGGTCCCGGCGCGACGGACACCGCCGCCGCCACCGCGCCCGGCCGCAGACCGATCGGCCGCGCCGGCCCCGGCACGCCGGCGCCGCGTCCGGGCGGCGACACCGGCGGGGACGGTATCGCCCCGCGCGCCGGGGAGCTGCCGGCCTCCCGCGCACCACGCCCGCCCGCCGCGGGCCAGTGACGGGGCCGCCTCCCGCGTGACCGCCCCTGCGCGACCACCCCTTCGTGACCACCCCTTCGTGACCACCGGCGGGGCCGGGCGCGCGGCCGTTCGGGGGCGTCAGGGCCGGGCGCCCGGGACGGCGGCGTCCCTCCGCTGGCGCGGGCGCCTAGCCTCCCGGAGGTGTGAGCCCGGACCCCCGCCCCCAGCCCGCACCGGCCCCTGACCGCGACGGCGCACCCGCGCCGGGCGCCGACCAGGAGGCGGGGCGGTTCCGGCGGGCGGACACCGCGCGGGTGGAGGCATTCAGCGACGCCGTGTTCGCCATCGCCGTGACCATCCTGGTGCTGGGGATCAGCGACCCGGCGCACTCGGAGGGCGGACTGGCCCGGGCGCTGCTGGAACAGTGGCCGGCCTATCTGGGATATGTGGCCTCGTTCGGCTACATCGCGGTGATCTGGCTCAACCACCACCAGGCGTTCGCGCGCGTCCGCCGGGTGGACCGGGGCCTGCACGCGGCGAATCTGGCGCTGCTGGGGGTCACCGCCGCCCTCGCCTTCCCGACCGGGGTCGTCTCCGACGCGCTCCAGGAGGACCCGACCGGCCGGGACGCGCGGACGGCGGTGGCGCTGTACGCGCTGGTGGCCGCGCTGATGTGCTGTTGCTGGCTGGCTCTGTACGGGCAGCTGCGGCGACGGCCGCAGCTGCTGGAGCGGGGCGTCGATCCGGCGTACGTCCGGCACGGGCGGCTGCGGTCGGCGATCGGGGTGGCGGCGTACGCGGCGGCGGGGGTGGTCGGGTACGCGGTCACGCCGGTGGCCGGGCTCGCGGTGTTCGTGGTGGTCCCGGCCTTCTACTTCCTGACCAGCGAGGGCTTCCGGCACGCGGCTCCGGCCTCACGCCCGGCCGGGCGCGACTGACGTCGCGCGGGCCGGGCGGGGAGCGGCGCGGGGAGTTCGGTCAGAGGTAGCGCCGCCCAGAGGTGAGGGACGGTCAGAGGTGAGGGACGGTCAGAGGTAGGGGCCGGAGGAGCCGGGGGGCGGTCCCTGCATCGGGTCGTCCATCGACCCGGCGGGCAGCGCCCGCCGCATCTGCTCCAGTTGTGCCCGCGCGGCCATCTGCTGCGCGAAGAGCGTGGTCTGGATGCCGTGGAAGAGTCCCTCCAGCCAGCCGACCAACTGGGCCTGCGCGATCCGCAGTTCGGAATCGGTGGGCAGGCTGTCCTCGGTGAACGGCAGTGACAGGCGCTCCAGTTCGGCGATCAGCTCCGGGGCGAGTCCCTCCTCCAGCTCCTTGACCGAGCTGGAGTGGATCTCCTTGAGGCGGGCCCGGCTCGCCTCGTCGAGCGGCGCCGCCTTCACCTCCTCCAGCAGCTGCTTGATCATGGAGCCGATCCGCATCACCTTCGCGGGCTGCTCGACCATCTCCGTCAGCGGCACTTCCGCCTGCTCACCGTCGCCGCCACGCGGCGCGGCGCTGCCGAGCGCCATGCCGTCCGGCCCCACGACCAGGACGTGCGGGCTCTCCTGCTGCGGCGGTTCGTTCCCTTGCTGCGTCATGACTCCATCATGCACGGCGGCCCGGCGGGTTCGCCCAGTGACTCCGGTCCTCCGCTCGCGCGGGCGCCGGTCGGGGCCGTCAGCGGGTGGCGTCCCCGCGCCCCCGGAGGGCCGCGGCGGGTGTCGCGTCCCGCTCCTCGGCGCCGTCAGCACCCGGTACGGGCTGGGCGGCGGACTGCGTGCCGGGCTGCACGCCGGGCTCCATGGACTCGGGGTGGCTGGCGGCGAAGCGCACCAGACGCACCTCGCAGTGGTCGAGCCAGCGGGCTTCGGCCTCGGCGTGGAAGATCAGCTGTTCCAGCACCAGCAGCCAGGCGATGTCGTCACGGTTG
>NZ_BHZI01000337.1 GCF_004305975.1 Streptomyces otsuchiensis | reverse complement strand
GACGCACCGGAAGCGGGGTGGGACGGGGGCCGATCACCGCGGGCCGTCGCCCGACGACGCTGACCGCGGCGACCAGCCGCAGCGGCCGGAAACCGGCCGCCACCGCCGCGCGCAGCAGCCTGGCCACCGCCTGTTCGCCGCCCCGGAGCCAGCCGGCCGCCAGCAGGCCCACGCACAGGTGCGCGGCCAGCAGCAGCCAGGGAGCGGCCGGGTTGATCGCGGTGTCCGTGCCGCTGACCAGCCGCGCCAGCGGCGTCCCGAGATCCCCACCCGCACAGATGAGGTCGACACCGATCAACCGCACAGGCACCGGGGGTGGGGCGCTGCTGTAACAGGCCGTCTGGCCGGTGGTGAAGACGGCGTCGGCACCGAGCTGGAGCGGAAGCAACAGCGCGGCGATGTGCCGGAAGCGGCGTTCCCGTCCCGCCAGCAGGAGGGCGATGACGAAGACGACCGCGGTCACCGAGGTCACCACGGGCAGCGGCAGAGGCTTTCCGGAGAACAGCACATGGGCACCGGCGGACAGCGTGACGCACAGCGCGGTGAAGACCGCGGCGCGCACGACGCGTATACCCAATCCGGAGAAGGCCATCAGGGTGAGTGTGCCATGCCGTGGCCGGTGGGCACAGTCCGCGGTCACGGGCTGCCCGACAGCGACCGCCGCTGACCTCGGCCTTTCCCCCGGGCACGGCCGTGACCTGCGAAGACGCGGCCGGATTCCGAGGCGTGGGGCGACGACGGGATGTCGGTCGGCGGCGGTAGGGTCGTGTCCGGTGCCGGGGTCCGTCCGCCTCACGCGGAAGCCCCGTGCGCACCCTCGCGACCGGCCCGCCCGCCTGACCGGCGCGCGCCCCGCCGGCCCGGTACGTCGTCGGTGATCGTCGGAAGGTTCCCGTGGTGAGCAAGCCGTTCACGCATCTCCATGTCCACACCCAGTACTCGCTGCTGGACGGGGCCGCGCGGCTCAAGGACATGTTCAACGCGTGTCAGGAGATGGGCCAGAGCCACATCGCCATGACCGACCACGGCAACCTCCACGGCGCCTACGACTTCTTCCACAAGGCGCAGGACGCCGGGATCACACCGATCGTCGGCATCGAGGCGTACCTGGCGCCGGAGTCGCGCCGCTACACCCGGCCGGTCAAGTGGGGCGCGCCCCACCAGAAGCGCGACGACATCTCGGGCGCCGGCGCGTACACCCACATGACGATGTGGGCGCGCAACCGCACCGGGCTGCACAACCTCTTCCGGGCCCAGTCACGCGCCTCGCTGGAGGGCTTCTTCCGCAAGCCCCGCATGGACCGCGAACTGCTCGCCGAGTACTCCGAGGGCCTGATGGCCACCACCGGCTGCCCGTCGGGCGAGATCTCCACCCGCATCCGGCTGGGGCAGATGGACGAGGCGGTCAAGGCAGCCGGCGAGTACCAGGACATCTTCGGCAAGGAGAACTTCTTCGTCGAACTGATGGACCACAACATCGACATCGACCGGCGGGCCCGCGCCGGGCTGGAGGAGATCGCGCGCAAGATCAGCGCGCCCTTCGTCGTCACCAACGACTCGCACTACACCTACGAGCACGAGTCGGCCGCCCACGACACCCTGCTGTGCATCCAGACCGGCTCCAACCTCTCCGACCCCGACCGGTTCAGCTTCGACGGCTCCGGCTACTACCTGAAGTCCGCCGACGAGATGTACGCCATCGACAACTCCGACGCCTGGCAGGAGGGCTGCCGCAACAGCCACCTGCTGATCGCGGAGCGGATCGACACCGAGGGCATGTTCAAGCCCCGCAACCTGATGCCGCGCTTCGAGGTGCCCGAGGGCTACGACGAGGTCAGCTGGTTCCAGGAGGAGGTCAAGCGGGGCATGGAGCGCCGCTTCCCCGGCGGCGTCCCCGAGGACCGGCAGCGGCTGGCCGCCTACGAGATGGGCGTCATCATCGAGATGGGGTTCCCGGGGTACTTCCTCGTGGTCGCCGACTTCATCATGTGGGCGAAGAACGCCGGGATCGCCGTCGGCCCCGGGCGTGGATCGGCGGCGGGCTCGATCGTGTCGTACGCGATGGGCATCACCGACCTCGACCCGATCGAGCACGGGCTGATCTTCGAGCGGTTCCTCAACCCCGAGCGCGTCTCCATGCCCGATGTCGACATCGACTTCGACGAGCGCCGGCGCGGCGAGGTGATCCGGTACGTCACCGAGAAGTACGGCGCCGACAAGGTCGCGATGATCGGCACCTACGGCACGATCAAGGCGAAGAACGCGATCAAGGACTCCGCGCGGGTGCTGGGCTACCCCTACGCGGTCGGGGACCGGATCACCAAGGCGATGCCCGCCGACGTCCTGGGCAAGGGCCTCCCGCTGTCGGGCATCACCGACAAGAACCACCCCCGGTACTCCGAGGCCGGCGAGATCCGCTCGATGTACGAGAACGAGCCGGACGTCACCAAGGTCATCGACGCCGCGCGCGGCATCGAGGGGCTGGTGCGGCAGATGGGCGTGCACGCCGCCGGCGTCATCATGTCCAGCGAGGCCCTGATCGACCACGTGCCGGTCTTCTCCCCGAAGAACGACGGCGTGGTCGTCACCCAGTGGGACTACCCCAGCTGTGAGTCGCTGGGCCTGCTGAAGATGGACTTCCTCGGCCTGCGCAACCTCACGATCATGGACGACGCCGTCAAGGCGATCGAGAAGAACAAGGGCGTCAAGATCACGCTGCTGGACGTCCCCCTGGACGACCCGGCGACCTACGAACTCCTCCAGCGCGGCGACACCCTCGGCGTCTTCCAGTTCGACGGCGGCCCGATGCGGTCCCTGCTGCGGCTGATGAAGCCCGACAACTTCGAGGACATCTCCGCCGTCTCGGCCCTGTACCGGCCCGGCCCGATGGGCATGAACTCGCACATCAACTACGCCCTGCGCAAGAACGGCCAGCAGGACATCACCCCGATCCACCCCGAGCTGGAGGAGCCGCTCAAGGAGGTCCTGGACATCACCCACGGCCTCATCGTGTACCAGGAGCAGGTGCAGAAGGCCGCCCAGGTGCTGGCCGGCTACTCCCTGGGCCAGGCCGACCTGCTGCGCCGGGCGATGGGCAAGAAGAAGCCCGAGGTGCTGGAGAAGGAGTTCGTCAACTTCCAGAAGGGCGCCCGCGACAAGGGCTACTCCGACGCCGCGATCCAGGCGGTCTGGGACGTCCTGGTGCCCTTCGCCGGCTACGCCTTCAACAAGGCGCACTCCTCGGCGTACGGGCTGATCACCTACTGGACGGCCTACCTCAAGGCCAACTACCCGGCCGAGTACATGTCGGGGCTGCTGACGTCGGTGCGGGACGACAAGGACAAGTCGGCGGTCTACCTCAACGAGTGCCGGAAGATGGGCATCAAGGTGCTCCCGCCGGACGTCAACGAGTCCGACGCCAACTTCACTCCGCGCGGCGACGACACCATCGTCTTCGGCCTCACCGCGGTGCGCAACGTCGGTGCCAACGTCGTGGAGTCGATCATCCGCTCCCGCAAGGCCAAGGGGAAGTTCTCCTCCTTCCCCGACTACCTCGACAAGGTCGAGGCCGTCGTCTGCAACAAGCGCACCACCGAGTCGCTGATCAAGGCCGGCGCCTTCGACGAGCTGGGCCACACCCGCAAGGGGCTGACCGCGCACTTCGAGCCGATGATCGACAACGTCGTCCAGGTCAAACGCAAGGAGGCGGAGGGCCAGTTCGACCTCTTCGGTGCCATGGGCGGCGAGGAGACCGACGACACCCCGGGCTTCGGCATGGACGTGGAGTTCACCGACGAGGAGTGGGAGAAGACCTACCTCCTCGCCCAGGAGCGCGAGATGCTCGGGCTCTACGTCTCCGACCACCCGCTCTTCGGCCTCGAACACGTCCTGCGGGAGAAGGCCGACACCGCCATCGCGCAGCTCACCGGCGGCGACTACTCCGACGGCTCCGTCGTCACCGTCGGCGGCATCATCTCCGGCCTCCAGCGGAAGATGACCAAACAGGGCAACGCCTGGGCCATCGCCACCGTCGAGGACCTCGCCGGCTCCATCGACTGCATGTTCTTCCCCGCCAGCTACCAGCTGGTCTCCACCCAACTCGTCGAGGACGCCATCGTCTTCGTCAAGGGACGCCTCGACAAGCGGGAGGACGTCCCCCGGGTGGTCGCGATGGAGATGCAGGTACCGGACCTCTCCGAGGCGTCGGCCAACGCCCCGGTCACGCTGACCATCCCCACCGTCAAGATCTCCCCGCCGCTGGTGAGGGAACTGGGCGAGGTGCTCGGCCAGCACCGCGGCGGCACCGAGGTGCGGGTAAGGCTCCAGGGTGTCCGCGACACCACGGTGCTCCGGCTGGACCGGCACCGGGTGGACCCGGGACCCGCCCTCTTCGGCGATCTCAAGGCCCTCCTCGGGCCGTCCTGCCTCTCCGGCTGACACGACGACGCGGGCGGCTCCGGCCGAGCCCCGCTCGGCCGGTACCCGCCCGGCGCACGGCCGGCGGGGCGCGGTACGGCTCACGCCGGTCCGCGCCCCGCCGGGGCCGCGTCACGCCGCGTGCCGGGGCCGGCCGGCTCCGTCACGATTCCGGCAGGCTCCCGAGTGCGGCGGCGCGGCGGTCAGTTGTGCCCGAAGCGGCGCTCCCGCTTCTTCGGTGAGGTGCGGTGCTCGCCCATCGCGCCACCCTCCTGCGTGGTGGTGGCGCGCGGCTGTTCGGCGTTCGGCACCGCCGTGCGCCCGTGATCCGGGTGTTTTCGGTCCTTGCCCTTGTTCTTGGCCATCTGGGATCGCCTCCAACGTGAGGTCCGGTGGCCCGGACAGCTCCGGGCGCGACCAGCCTTGCACGATGCGGCATCCCTCGCATTTCGGGCGGCCTTCGCATTCGCCACGCCGAAGATCGAGTTGGGGCTGATAGACGGCTCACGGTCGGGCAGACTCAAGGAAATGCGTGGTCGAAGACCTCCGGAAAGGGGTGTGCCGTGGACCGTTGCGTCGTGCTGGTCGATGCCGGTTACCTACTGGGCGCAGCCGCCAGTCTGCTGGCCGGGGATCCCGCCCGCTCCCGTATCACCGTGGAACACAACGCGCTGATCCAGGGAT
Source organism: Streptomyces otsuchiensis (assembly GCF_004305975.1). Classification (GTDB taxonomy): domain Bacteria; phylum Actinomycetota; class Actinomycetes; order Streptomycetales; family Streptomycetaceae; genus Streptomyces; species Streptomyces otsuchiensis. The sequence continues at coordinate 611 of NZ_BHZI01000337.1, read as the reverse complement.
TGCGGCAGCGCGCCAGCGAGGAGACCGGCTGCGAACTGCTCCGGATCTACTGGTTCGACGGCGCCCCCGACCGGGTGCCGCAACCCGAACACCGCCGCCTGCGGGTGATGCCCCGGGTGACCGTGAGACTCGGGGCGCTCACCCGAAGTGACGGCCGCTGGGCGCAGAAAGGCGTCGACGCGGCCATGCACGCGGAGCTGACCGAACTGGCCCGCAACCGCGCCTGCTCCGACATCGTGCTGGTCACCGGAGACGGCGACCTGCTGCCCGGCCTGGTCTCCGCCAAGGAACACGGCGTCGCCGTGCACCTGTGGGCCGTCCAGGCGGCGGACGGCGACTACAACCAGTCCGAGGACCTCGTCGCCGAAGCCGACGAACGCCGCGTCCTGGACCGCGCCTGGATCACCCAGGCCGTCCGCGTCCGGGAGAGCGCCCCCGGCGGCCATCCGCAGCCCGCCACCCGGCCCGAGATCGCGGCCATCCTCGCCGCACCGCTGCCCGAACCGGCCGGGGAGACGCTGGAGTCGTCCAAGAACGGCAGCGCCCCGCCCGAACCCCCCGAGGACGAGACCGAGACCGCCGACACCCAGGCCAAACCCGGCGTCCCCACC
>NZ_BHZI01000336.1 GCF_004305975.1 Streptomyces otsuchiensis | reverse complement strand
CGTCGTGCCCGGCGGGCCGGGGGGTGCTCCCGGGCCGGGGACGTCGGTACGGTCCGGCATGCCCTCGGTTCCCGGCGGGGTGTCTCCGGGCGGGCCCTCGGGCACCTCGGCCGGGCTGTGCAGCGCGCCGCTGACCTCGTCGCGGTCCTTGCGCGCCGCCTGGTGGCGGGCGCGGGCGCTGCCGGGCTCGGGGAGGGTGAGGGTGAAGGTCGAGCCCTCTCCCTCCGCGCTCCACACCTGGATCGAGCCGCCGTGGGAGGCGGCGACGTGCTTGACGATCGCCAGGCCCAGGCCGGTGCCGCCGGTGGCGCGGGAGCGGGCGGGGTCGACGCGGTAGAACCGTTCGAAGATCCGGTCGCGGTCGCTCTCGGGGATGCCGATGCCCTGGTCGGTGACGGCGACCTCGATCTGACGGCCGTTCCCGGAGGCGCCGGTCGGCACATGGGCGACGCCGATGGCGACGCGGGTCCCGGCCGGGCTGTAGTTGACGGCGTTCTCCACCAGGTTGCCCAGCGCCGCAGCGAGCTGCCCGCGGTTGCCCCAGACCCGCAGGCCGGGCGCGCCGCCGCTGGCGATGCTGATGTCCTTGCTGGTGGCGGTCTGGCGGCAGCGGTCGACCGCCTCCGTGACCAGTTCGTCGACGCTGACCAGTTCGGCGTTGGTGAGGGGGTCGTTGTCCTGGACCCGGGAGAGGTCTATCAACTCCTGGACCAGGCTGGTGAGCCGTGTGGCCTCGGTCTGCATCCGGCCGCCGAAGCGGCGTACCGCCTCCGGGTCGTCGCAGGCGTCGACGACCGCCTCGGAGAGCAGGGAGAGCGCACCGGCCGGGGTCTTCAGCTCGTGGCTGACGTTGGCGACGAAGTCCCGGCGGACCGCCTCGATGCGCCGGGCCTCGGTGCGGTCCTCGACGAGCAGCAGCACCAGCCGGGAGCCGAGCGGCGCCGAGCGGGCGGAGACCGCCAGTACGTCGCCCCGGACCCGGCCGCGCGGCGGCAGCTCCAGCTCGCGCTGGCGGATCTCCCCGTCGCGCCGGGTGGCGCGGGCCATCTGGAGCATGGGTTCGACGGCGAGCCTGCCACCGCGCACCAGCCCGAGGGCGTACGCGGCGGAGCTGGCCTTGACGACGCCGTCGGCCTCGTCCAGCACGACCGCCGAGGAGCGCAGCACCGACAGCACGGTGTCGACCCCGGCGGGCAGGGTCTGCTCGGGCGTGGAGCCGTTGCGCAGCGGACGCGTCCGTTCGCGCTCGCTGATGCGGAATGCCAGCATGGCGACGACGCCGGTGCACAGCCCGACGATCGCGGCCACTGCGGCGACCGCCGCGTTCACGTCCATGTCCACAGGTTATGCAGGTCCGTGCGGCCCGCCACAGGTCTCGGCGATGATGCTCGTCCGCACGCCGGGAGATGTTCACCTTGACGACAGCGGTGGTTCACCCGGCCACTCGGGAACGGCCTCCTTGTGGGCGGAGCGTGGAACGGCAACGGCCGGGTAGCGGATTGGATGCCGGATACCGCGGCCTGGACACCGGTGGCTCGGCGGCTCGTAGAGTGAGTGGGCCCGGCAAGGAAGGTACACACATGCGTGACGCTTATCACGAGGAACTGGACGCCATCAGCGACAGCCTCGTGGAGATGGCCCGGTTCGTCGGCTCCGCCATGGGGCGGGCGACGACATCGATGCTCGACGCGGACCTCAGACTCGCGGAGAGCGTGATCGAGGCCGACTCCAAGGTCGACCAGATGCACCGCGACCTGGAGAACAACGCGATCGCGCTGCTGGCGCGCCAGCAGCCGGTCGCCACCGACCTGCGGATCGTCGTGACGTCGCTGCGGATGAGCGCCGATCTGGAGCGCTCCGGCGACCTCGCGGAGCACGTGGCGAAGGTGGCGCGGCTGCGCTTCCCGGAGTCGGCCGTCCCGCGCGACCTGCAGGCCACCATCCTGGAGATGGGCCAGCTGGCGCAGCGGCTGATGGCCAAGGCGGCCGAGGTGCTGATCACCAAGGACGTCGAGCTGGCGATGCAGCTGGAGCAGGACGACGACGAGATGGACACCCTGCACCGCACCCTGTTCCGCCATCTGATGGACGACCGCTGGAAGCACGGCGTCGAGACGGCCGTGGACGTGACGCTGCTGGGCCGGTACTACGAGCGGTTCGCGGACCACGCGGTGTCGGTCGCGCGCCGGGTCGTCTACCTGGTGACGGGTGAGCACGCGGACGAGTTCGAGCCGGAGTCGCTGACGCAGGCCGCCGCCGCGCAGAAGGACTCCTCCGGGTCCTGAGCGGGTACCGGGCCGCCCGCGCGGGGCCGTGGCAGCGCCGGGTGCCAGGGCCCCGGCCTCGTTCCGGCGGCGCGCTCCTTCTGTCCGCCGCGTCCGGTGCGTCCGCTGCGTCTGCTGCGTCCGCTGCGCTCCGCCGCGGTCCGCTCGGTGGCTGCCGCGCACGGGGCTCACGGGTGCGGCGCCCGGTCCCGTGGGCGGCGCTCGCGGCGTCGGGCGGGCCGCGCACCACGCCTTCCCGTGCGCCGGGGCGTGCACCCGACGGGTGGGCGCCGCGTGGGTACGGCACCGGGCGAGGGGAACCGTTAGGGGGAAGCGGAAACCTTGGAGGAGGAATCCATGGCCCACTCCCCAGCGGCTCGCGGTCTCACCGTGAGCCGGATCTTCGCACCGCTCGGCAGTTGCAGCTGCGGTTCGAGCTGCAGCTGCGGTTGCAAGTCCGGGGGCTCCTGCCAGTGCGGCGGCGGCTGCGGCTGACCGCGTCGGCGCGGCCTGCCCCGCCCCGTCGGCGCGTTCCGCCTGAGCGGTTCGCGCCGGGGCGTCCGATGTACGACGAACCCCCGGTCCCGGCGCGTGTGCGCGGGGGCCGGGGGTTCGCCGTGCCCGGGGCCGGCCGCCGGAGGGGCCGTCGGCGGACGCGTCTTCCCTACTTCTTGCCCTGGCTGGCGACGGCCTTGATGGCGTCGGCCGCGGCCTCGGGGTCGAGGTAGGTGCCGCCGGGGGTGACCGGGCGGAAGTCGCCGTCCAGCTCGTAGGAGAGCGGGATGCCGGTGGGGATGTTCAGGCCCACGATGTCGGCGTCGGAGACGCCGTCGAGGTGCTTGACCAGCGCGCGCAGGCTGTTGCCGTGCGCGGCGACCAGCACCGTGCGGCCGGCGCCGAGGTCCGGGACGATGCCGTCGTACCAGTAGGGCAGCATCCGCGCGACGACGTCCTTCAGGCACTCGGTGCGCGGGCGGACCTCACGGGGGATGTGCGCGTAGCGCGGGTCGTCGCTCTGCGACCACTCGCTGCCGTCGGCGAGCTCCGGCGGCGGGGTGTCGTAGGAGCGGCGCCACTTCATGAACTGCTCCTCGCCGAACTCGGCGAGGGTGGCGGCCTTGTCCTTGCCCTGGAGCGCGCCGTAGTGGCGCTCGTTCAGCCGCCAGGTGCGGTGGACCGGGATCCACGGGCGGTCGGCGGAGTCCAGCGCCAGGTTGGCGGTGCGGATGGCCCGCTTCTGGAGCGAGGTGTGCACCACGTCGGGGAGCAGTCCGGCGTCCTTGAGCAGCTCACCGCCCCGGACCGCCTCCTTCTCGCCCTTCTCGGTCAGGTTGACGTCCACCCAGCCGGTGAACAGGTTCTTCGCGTTCCAGTCGCTCTCGCCGTGGCGGAGCAGAATCAGTTTGTACGGTGCGTCGGCCATGCTCCGAGCGTATGCGACGGCGTTCCGGCGCTCGGAGGCCGTCCACGGACAGGGCGGCGCCCCGCCGCGCGCACGACGGCGCACCGTGCGGGCGCGGACGCGGGGGCTGGGTCAGGGGGTGTCGGCGAGGTGGTGGAGGCGGAGGGCGAGCTGGATCTCCAGGGCGCGGTCGGGGGTCTGCCAGTCGTCGCCGAGGAGCCGGGAGACGCGGTCGAGTCGCTGGCTGACGGTGTTGACGTGGATGTGCAGCTCGTCCTTGGCGCGGGCGGCGCTCATGCCGCAGCGGAAGTAGGCGTCGAGGGTGGCGAGGAGTTCGGTGCCGCGCCGGGAGTCGTAGTCCAGGACGGGGCCGATGGTGCGGTCGCGGAAACCGGCGATGTCGCGGCCCCCGGAGAGCAGCAGTCCGAGGAAGCCCAGGTCGTCGGCGGCGGCGCCGTCCCCGTCGCGGCCCAGCAGCCGCAGGGTGTCGAGGCAGCGCCGGGCCTCGGCGAACGCGGTGGCGACGGCGGCGGGGTGGGCCGCCGGGGCGGTGGCCGGTCCGGCGGCGCCGACGGTGACGGCGGCGCTGAGCGCCGCGGACAGCTGAGCGGAGAGCTGACGGGCGAGGGCGGCGGCGTCCCCGGCCGGTGTGCCGGGGACGCCGGGGAGCAGCAGCACCGTGCAGCCGTCGCGGGTGGTGGCCAGTCCCCGGCGGGTGATGGCGAGGTGGGAGGCGGCGGACCACAGCCGTTGCCGGTCGGCGCCGTCGTCGCCGGCCATGCGGGCGGCGAGGACGGTGTGCGGGAGGTCGAGGTCCGCGCCGAGGCGGGTGGCGCGTTCGCGCAGCAGCCGGGGGTCGCGGTCGGCCGCGTCGAGGAGGTCGTCGAGGAGTTCGCCGCGTACCCGCTGCTCGGCCTCGCCGGCGGTGCGGCGGGCGAGCAGCAGCAGGGAGGTGACCATGGCGGCGCGTTCCAGGGTGCGCAGGTCGACCGGGTCGAGGTCGGGGGCGCCGCGCGCGGGCTCGCCGCGGAGCCGGAGCGCACCGAGCAGTTCGCCGCCGGCGGCGACCGGCGCGACCCAGTCGGCGCCCTCGCGCACGGCGCGCCCGTCGGCGGTGGCGGCGGCGCGGGCTGACACGGTCTCGGTGAACTCCACCCTGCCGTCGAGGACTTCGGAGACGGCGTCGATGACGTCGGCAACTCCCCCGCCGCGCAGCACCAGTTCGGTGAGCCGGTCGTGGATCTCCCCGGCGCGTTCGATGACCCGGCTGTGGTCGCGGGCGACGGTGGTGGCGGCCTCCAACTCAGCGAGTGCACCACGGGTTTCGGCGAGCAGCCGGGCGGTGTCGATGGCGACGGCGGCGTGGGCGGCGAACGACCCGAGCAGGGCGATCTCCTCCCGCTCGAAGACCCGGGCGCGGCGGTCGGCCGCGTAGAGCACGCCGATGACCTCGCGGCCGAGCAGCAGCGGGACCCCCAGGATGGCCACCAGGCCCTCCTCGTGGACGCCGCCGTCGATGGTGCGGGTGTGGCGGAACCGCTCGTCGCGCATGTAGTCGTCGGTGACGTAGGGGCGGGCGGTCTGGGCGACGAGGCCGCCGAGTCCTTCGCCCATGCCCAGGCGCAGTTGCTGGAACCGCGCGGAGACCGATCCCTCGGTGACGCGCATATAGGTGTCGCCGCGCTCGGTGTCGGTGAGCGTCATGTAGGCGACCTCGGTGGACAGCAGGGAGCGGGCGCGCTGGGCGATGGCGCGGAGCACGGCGTCCACGTCGCGGAGGCCGGCGAGGTCGTGGGCGGTCTCGAAGAGGGCGGTGAGTTCGGCCTCCCGCCGTCGGCGTCCCTCCAGTTCGGCGCGGACGCGCAGCGCGAGGCGGCGCGCCCGCGTCTCGTCGGGCCCGGCGCCCGACCCGGCGTCGGGGCCAGCGTCGGGCCCGGAGTTGGACGGCTCGTCGTAGGCGGCGGCGGGTGCGCCTCGGGCGAGCAGGCCGAGGTAGTGCAGGGCGCCGTCCCCGGTGCGTTCGGCGGCTTCGCCGGTGCTCGCGGGTGGCGTGGTGGCGCGCTCCCCGGGTGGGCCGGGGG
>NZ_BHZI01000335.1 GCF_004305975.1 Streptomyces otsuchiensis | reverse complement strand
CGTCCAGGACCGTCCCCATGCGCCTGCCGAGACCCCGCCCGCTCTCGCTGACCGGCTCGCTCTTCGTCGGCTACGCGCTGTTGCTGGCCCTCGCACTGGCTGCGACCGGGGCGCTGTGGGTCGCCCAGTTCGACCGGGAGCTGGACCGGCAGTACGCGGAACGCGTGCTGACCATCGCCCGCTCGGTGGCGGCGATGCCGGAGCTGGGCGAGGCGATGAACGACCCGGACCCGGCGGCGGTGATCGCCCCACGCGCCGAGGCGGTACGGGCCGCGACGCGCGCCGAGTACATCGTCGTCGCCACCCCCGAGGGCGTGCGCATGTCGCACGTCAACGAGTCGCTGATCGGCGAGCGGGTCTCCACCCCGCCCGGGCCGGCGGTGGCCGGGGAGGAGTGGAGCGGCGTCGAGACCGGCACCCGTGGCACCACCGTGCGGGCGAAGGTCCCGCTGACCGGCGGCGGACCGGCCGTCGGGGAGATCGTCGGCTATGTCTCCGTCGGCATCCTGACCTCGGAGATCGACACCGAGGTCAGCAACGCGCTGCCGTCCATCCTCGGCACCACCGCCGCGGTGCTGCTGCTGGGCGCGGGCGGCGCCTATGTGCTCTCCCGGCGGGTCCGCGCCAAGACGCACGGGCTGGAACCGGTGGAGATCACCGCGCTGCTGGAGGGCCGTGAGGCGCTGCTGTACGCGGTCCGCGAGGGGGTGCTGGCGGTGGACACCGAGGACAGGGTGGTGCTCGTCAACCCGCCCGCCCGCGTGATGCTGGGCCTGCCCGAGGACAGCGAGGGACGGCCGCTGGACGAGCTGGGCCTGGAGGCGCGGCTGCGGGACGTGGTCTCCGGCGCGGACCCGGGCGAGGACCGCATCGTGCTCACCGGCTCCCGCATCCTGGTCTGCAACCGGATGCCGGTGCGGGTCAAGGGCCGGGCCGCCGGCGCGGTGGTCACCCTGCGGGACCGGACCGAACTCGACCGGCTCACCGGGGAGCTGGACGGTGCCCGCACGGTCACCCGCGGGTTGCGCGCCCAGTCGCACGAGTTCGCCAACCGGATCCACACCGTGGCCGGGATGCTGGAGCTGGGCGCGGTCACCGAGGCGCGCGACTACCTGACCGACCTCTCCGCCGCGCACGCCCGGACCAGCGGAGAGATCGGCCGCAGCGTCGCCGACCCGGCGGTGGCCGCCCTGGCGCTCGCCAAGTCGGCCCAGGCGTCGGAACAGGGGGCGGAGCTGCGGCTCTCTCCCATGACCTCGGTGCCGCAGCGGATCGCGGGCCCCCTGCGGGCGGACGTCCTGCTGGTCGTCGGCAACCTCCTCGACAACGCCATGGACTCGGTCTCGGACTCCGGGCCGGGCGGCTGGGTCGAGCTGCTGGTGCGGATACACCCGGCCGACCCGCCGCAGCTGCCGCACGACCTGGTGGAGGTGCGCGTCACCGACTCCGGGCGCGGCGTCGCCGCCGAACTGGCGGAGGAGATCTTCGACTACGGCTTCACCACCAAGGCGGCCCGCGGCGGCACCCGTGGCCTGGGGCTGGCGCTCGTCCGGCAGGTCTGCGAAAGTCGCGGGGGCACGGTCGGGGTGGAGGTGCCCGCACACGCGAGCAGCGAAGAGGGAGCAGTGTTCACCGCCTATCTACCCGACTCCGAGGCCACCGTTCCGGCCCCCGACGCGGCCGGACGGCGGGCGGGCCGACCGTGATCAAGGTCCTGGTCGTCGACGACGACGTGCGGGTGGCCCGCAACCACCACGACCTGGTGCAGTCACTGCCCGGCTTCACCGCGATCGGCGTCGCCCACACCGCGGCCGACGCGCTCACCGAGATCGGCCGGCTCCGCCCCGACCTGGTGCTCCTGGACCTCTACCTGCCCGACGGCACCGGAACCTCCGTGCTGCGGGCGGTCCGCTCGCCCGAACACGCCGGGTCGCACCCCGTCGACTTCCTGGTGATCACCGCCGTCCGCGACATCGACCATGTGCGCGCCGCCCTGCACGGGGGCGCGGTGCACTATCTGCTGAAGCCCTTCCCGCTGACGGCGCTCCGCGACCAGCTGGAGCGGTACGCCGTGGCCCGCCGCCGGATCGCGGACGCCGGACCGGCCACCACCCAGCACGACGTGGACCGGCTGTTCGGCCTGCTGCGCCCGGCCGCCGCCACCCAGTCCCTGCCGAAGGGACTGACCACGGCGACCAACGAGCTGATCGCCGGGACGCTGCGCGAGGCGGACGGCGACCTGTCCGCGGTGGACGTCAGCGAGCGGACCGGGGTCTCCCGCGTCACCGCCCGCCGGTACCTGGAGCACCTGTGCGCCGACGGCCGGGCCGAGCTGCGGATGCGCTACGGCTCGGCCGGGCGGCCCGAGCACCGCTACCGCTGGCTGGGCACCGGCCCGGGCCCGGCCGAACCCGCCGGCTGAGCGCGACCGGGGAACGGCACGCCGGCGGCACCGGCGACCGCGCTCAGCAGCGCGCGCCCTCCTCCGGCGAGACGCCGTCCAGCAGGTAGGCGCCGACCACCTCGTCCACGCACGCGTTCTCGCCGTAGGCTCCGTGACCGTCGCCGTCGTAGGTCAGCAGCACTCCCGACTCCAGCTGCTCGGCCAGCGCCTCGGACCAGCCGTAGGGCGTCGCCGGGTCACGGGTGGTGCCCACCACCAGGATGTCGGCGGCACCGGCCGCCTCGACCGGCGCGGGCGTCCCCTTCGCCTCGACCGGCCAGGCCGCGCACATCAGAGTGGCCCAGGCGAAGTCACGGCCGAAGGTCGGCGACGCCTCCTCGAACGACGCCAACTCCTCCCGCACCGCGTCCGGGTCCTCCAGCGCGGCCGGGGCGTCCAGGCAGCTGATCGCGGGGAAGGCGAACATGATCGTCCCGTAGGAACCGGCCGGCTCCCGGTCGTGGTAGCTGTCGGCCAGCGCCAGCAGGGGTGCGCCGTCGCCGTCCGCCGCGGCGTTCAGCGCGTCCCGCAGCGGGGCCCACAGCATCGGCGAGTACAGCGCCTGGGCGACACCGGTGGTGGCCAGGGACTCGGTGAGCGGCCGGTCCTCACCGGTCTGCAGCGGCCTGGCGTCCAGTTCCTCGAACAGCTCCTGGAGGTCGGCGGCGCCGTCCAGCGGGCAGTCGCTCTGGTTGCCGCAGTCGGCGAGGAAGGACTGGAACGCCGTCTCGAACCCGGCGGCCTGTTCGCGGTCGCGCTCCAGGGTGCTCAGCCGCGGGTCGACCGCGGCGTCCAGCACCAGCCGGCCGGAGCGCTCAGGGAAGAGGTCGGCGTAGGTGGCGCCGAGCTGGGTCCCGTAGGAGGCGCCGTAGTAGTGCAGCTGGGTGTCGCCGAGGACCGCGCGCAGCAGGTCGAGGTCGCGGGCGGAGTCCTCGGTGGAGATGTGCTCCAGCAGCCGCCCGGACGAGGCGCGGCAGCCCTCGCCGAACTCGGTGAGGGCCTCGACGAGCGCCTCCTCCTCGTCCTCGTCGTCCGGGGTGCGGTCGACCTGGGTGAACGCGTCCATCTGCGGGCCGCTCAGGCACTCCACCGGCTCGCTGCGGCCGGTTCCGCGCGGGTCCATCGCCACCATGTCGTACCGGGCGCGGACGGGCTCCGGGAACCCGACGCCCGCGTGGCCCTGGAGGTAGTCGATCGCGGAGGCCCCGGGCCCGCCGGGGTTGACCAGCAGCGCGCCGATCCGCTCGTCGCGCGGGCCGGTGGCCCGCTTGCGGGAGACCGTCAGCTGGAGGTCCTCGGAGTCGTCGATGGCGCCGTAGTCCAGCGGCGCGGTCAGCGTCGCGCACTGGAAGCCCGCCACGCCGCAGTCCCGCCAGCTCAGCTCCTGCTCGTAGTAGGACAGCATCTCCTCGGGGATGTCGTCCGGGATCGGCTCCAGCCCGGCCGTGGGCTCGAACCCCGGGTCGGAGGGTGAGGGGGACGCGCCGCCCCCGGCGTCGTCGGTCGTGGTGCAGCCCGAGAGCAGCACGGCCGCCGCGGTGAGCGCGACGGCGGAGGCTCGGAACGGTCGGGTGGCAGGCATGGTTCCCCAGGCACAAGGTGCGGTCGGTGGTGAACGGCGTCTGACCGGAGCGTATAAGGCCGCCGCTCCGCGACTGCGGGGAGGCCAACTGGCGGGCGGGTCAACCATCTTGTACACCCGGCGGGCGGCGCGCGCCGCGCCGGGCGGACGACCGGGGCGTGGGAGAAGGGGGACGCGCGCGGATCAGGGGACGCGCGCGGACCAGGTGGTGCGATCCAGTGCGCGCGCGGATCAGGGAGTGCGCAGTTCCATCGCCATCGCCTCCACCGCCAGCAGCGGTGACACATTGCGGTCCAGCGCCTCCCGGCACGCCAGGATCGCCTCGATACGGCGCAGGGTCTGCTCCGGGCGGGAATCGGCCGCCGCCCGCTCCACCGCCTGGGCCCCGGCGCCCCCGGCCATCGCGACGGCGCTGCCGAACTGGTGCGCCAGGACGTCCCGGTAGAAGCCGGTGAGGTCGGTCAGGGCGAGGTCGAGGGCGTCGCGCTGGACCCGGGTGGCGCGGCGCTTGTGCCGGTCCTCCAGTTCCTTCATAGCCCCGGCGGTACCGCGCGGCATCCGCTTGCCTTCGGCTCCGCCGAGCGCGGCGCGCAGCTCCTCGGTCTCCTTCTCGTCGAGTTCGTCGGCGAGCTGCTTGGCGTCCTCGGCGGCGGCGTCGATCAGCTCCTGTGCCGCCCGCAGTCCGCCCCCGATGTCCGAGACCCGCTGCGGCAGGCGCAGCACCGCCTCGCGCCGGGCGCGGGCGCGCTCGTCCGTGGCCAGCCGGCGGGCCCGGCCGATGTGGCCTCGGGTCGCCTGGGCGACGGCCTCGGCCACGTCCCGTTCGATGCCGTCCCGCCGGATCAGCACCTCGGCGACCGCGGCGACCGGCGGAGTGCGCAGCGCCAGCAGCCGGCAGCGCGAGCGGATCGTCGGCAGCACATCCTCGACCGACGGGGTGCACAGCAGCCACACCGTGCGTGGCGCGGGCTCCTCGATCGCCTTCAGCAGGACGTTGGCGGCGCCCTCGGTGAGCCGGTCGGCGTCCTCCAGCACGATGACCTGCCAGCGGCCCCCGGCCGGGGAGAGCTGGGCGCGGCGGACCTGGTCGCGGGTCTGCTTGACGCCGATGGTCAGCAGATCGGTGCGGATGACCTCCACGTCGGCGTGGGTGCCGATGAGCGAGGTGTGGCAGCCGTCGCAGAACCCGCAGCCCGGTGCGCCGCCCAGCGCGCGGTCCGGGGAGACGCACTGGAGCGCGGCGGCGAAGGCCCGGGCGGCGGTCGACCGGCCGGAGCCGGGCGGGCCGGTGAAGAGCCAGGCGTGGGTCATGGCCGACCCCGAGACGCGCACCTGCTCACCGGCGGAGGAGGCGGTGACGTAGGCGTCGGCGTCCCGCGCGGCGGCGGTCAGCTGCTCCACCACACGGTCCTGGCCCACCAGGTCGTCCCAGACCGCCATCGTTCTCCCATTTCCGTTCGCGTCGCCGAGCACCGGCCGCGTCCATTGTGCGCCACGGCGCCGACATCCCCGGCCGGGCGGGCGTCAGCCGTCCGGCGGCGGCCGTCACCCAGCCGGACCGGCTCCGGAAGAGAGCCGGAGCGACCGATGAGACCTTGGGCCCACCAACCCCTGACCCTCCGCGTTCACACGAACACCCTCGGTTCCACAGATCGCCCCGGCCCGATGTACCAGGAGGCCCGGGAGACGGTTGCCGAGGGCGGTTCCGTGTCCGGCACCGGCACCGGCATCCTGC
>NZ_BHZI01000334.1 GCF_004305975.1 Streptomyces otsuchiensis | reverse complement strand
GTCCTGGGGGCCCCCGGGGTGCGGGACGCGGATGCGGGGACGGGGACGGGCTCGGGCCGGTGTTCCTGCGCACGTTCCGCGGCCGGCGGTGGTTCGGCCGGCGCGGCTGGGGCCGGCGGCAGCTGACCGTAGTTGGCTCCGCTGATCTTCACGGTCATTCGGGGCTCGCGCTCCTTCGCTGAGGTTCTGTCCGCGGCGTACGACGTCCAGAGAGTGCCGAGATCGAGGGGTACGCCGCGTACGGCGAGTTCGCCGAGCGCCGCGTGCAGGGTGTCGGCTCCGTGCCGGGCCGGCCGGTCGAGGGGAACGGCCGCGTGCGCGCGGTCGCCGAGGATCTGCCCGACCAGACCGGTCAGCGCCGTGCCCGCGCCGACCTCGACGAAGGTCCGGACCCCCGCCGTGTACATCGCCTCGATCTGTTCCTGGAACAGCACCGGTGCGGCGAGGTGACCGGCGATCCGGGCGCGCACCTCGTCGGGGGACGCGGGATAGGGCGCCGCGTCCGTGTTGCCGTAGACCTCGATCACGGGCTCCGCGAGCGGCACCGTGCGCAGATACGCGGCAAGCGGCTCGACGGCCGGGGCGACCAGCGGGCTGTGGAAGGCGGTCGAGGTGGCCAGCCGCCGGGTGTCGACCCCCTCGGCCGAGAACGCCGTCTCGGCACGCGTGACCGCCGTCAGCGATCCCGAAAGCACGACCTGGCGGGGGGAGTTGTGGTTGACCGGCCAGATGTCGCCGAACCCGCCACCGGCCAGCACCTCGGCCACGTGCGCCCGGTCCGCCGTCACCGCCAGCATCGCACCCGGGGCGCCCACCGCGTCCCGCATCAACTCGCCGCGCCGACGGGCCAGACCCACCAGCGACCCGGCGTCCAGCACACCCGCACAGTGCAGCGCCACCAGCTCGCCGAAGCTGTGGCCCGCCACGCAGTCCGGCCGCAGCCCCAGTTCCCGCACCACCTCCAGCAGCGCCAGTGAGTGCACCGCCAGGGCGGGCTGCGCCCACTCGGTGGCGTCCAGCAGCCCCCGCCGGGCGGCGCGTTCCTCGTCGGTGAAGGCGGGCGGCGGGAACACGGCCCGGTGCAGGGGCTGTCCACCGAAGCGGGTGGTGCCCAGCCGGTCCCACACCGCCTGGGCGGCCGGCGCCAGCATCGCCAGGTCGGCGCCCATGCCCACGTACTGGGAGCCCTGCCCCGGGAACAGGAAGCCGATACGGCCCGGCGCGGTCTCCCCGCACGCGTAGCGGACACCGGAGGGCGTCGAGAACGCCGCGTCGGGGCGCTGCCGGATCAGAGCGAGGGCCTGCGCGTACTTCTCCCGCAGATCCGGGACATCGGAGGCGACCACGGCCAGCCGCACCCGGGCGGAGGGCGAGAACGAGGCGTGGCTCTCCCGTGCCAGCTCGGCCAGCGAGACAGCGTCGTCCGCCGGCGGGGGGACCAGGTCCGCCGGGGAGGCGCCACCGAACAGGACGAGCTCGCTCGGTGCCGAGCGGTGGCGCGGGGCCGCACGGCCCGGCGCGGAAGACGGCGCGTACTCCTCCAGCGTCACATGGAAGTTGCTGCCGCCGAAGCCGAAACTCGACACCGCCGCCCGGCGCGGATGGCCGGCCGCCCGCACCCACGGGCGGGTCTCGGTGTTGACGTAGAACGGGCTGTCCGGGGCTGCGACCGCCGGATTGGGCCGTTCGACCTTGACCGTCGGCGGCAGCACCTTGTGGTGGAGGGCCATGACCGCCTTCAGCAGCCCGGCCGCTCCCGCCGCGCACTTGGTGTGGCCGATCTGCGACTTGACCGAACCGATCGCGCACCACTGCCCGTCCGCACGGCCCGACTCACCGAACACCTCCGTGAGCGCCGCCAGTTCGGCGGTGTCACCGGCTTTCGTGCCGGTCCCGTGCGCCTCGACCAGCTCCACGGTCTCCGGGCCGTAGCCGGCCTCCTCGTAGGCGCGTCGCAGAGCCCGGCTCTGGCCCTCCGGCAGCGGGGCGTAGATCGTCGTACTCCTGCCGTCCGACGAGCTGCCGATGCCCCGGATCACCGCGTGGATCCGGTCACCGTCCCGCTCGGCGTCCGGCAACCGCTTCAGCGCGTACATCACGACGGCCTCGCCGAGCATGGTTCCGTCGGCGGCGTCCGAGAACGGGCGGCAGTCCCCACTGGGGGACAGCGCGGGCGTCTTGGAGAAGCACAGGAACATGCCGATGTCGTTCCCGGTGTCCACCCCACCACTGATCACCAGGTCGGCTCGGCCCAGGGACAGTTCGGCGACCGCCGTCGACAGGGCGGCCAGGGAGCTGGCACAGGCCGCGTCCGTGGTGTGGTTGACGCCGTGCAGATCGAACCGGTTGGCGATGCGGCCCGCGACCACGTTGCCGAGCAGCCCGGGGAAGGACGACTCCCGCCACGGCTCGAAGCGGGCCGAGATGCGGTCGCACACCGCCTGCGCCTCGGCCTCTCCGAGCCCGCTCTCCCGCAGACCCGCGAGCCACATGGGGCGCTGGGAGCGCCCGTACATGTGCGGAAGGAGTTCGAGGGCGGCCGCGCCGAGGACCACACCGGTCCGGTCTCGGTCCACCGAGGCCAAGCCGCCGGCGTCCGTCAGCACCTGGTCGGCGACCATCAGGGCGAGCAGCTGGGAGGTGTCGGTCGCCGGAAGGTTGGCGGGAGGCACCCCGTAGGCCAGCGGGTCGAAGTCCACCTCGGACAGGAACGCGCCTCTGCGGGCGTATGTCTTGTCGGGGGCGGCCGGGTCCGGGTCGTAGTGGTCCTCCACCCGCCAGCGGGTGGCGGGCACCTCGGTGATCAGGTCACGGCCGCCGGTCACGATCCGCCAGTAGCCGGCCGCGTCGCTCGCGCCCGGCACCAGGGCGCCCACGCCGACCACGGCGACGGGGAGCCGGCGGGGCGTGGAGCCCGCCAAGGTCTCTCCCCGAGGCCCGATCCCCGTCTCTGACGCCTCGGGGGCGCCGGGGCCGCTCACGCCAGCTCGCACGGTGCGTAGGTGAACGCCTCGGACGGCAAGGGAACGCCGTAGGTGCGCAGTTGATGGGCGCGAGTGAGCACCGCGGCCCCTTCGAGCAGATTGAGCCCGATCTGCACCACGGACCGGTGGGCGGGCTCGGCCAGGTAGGTGCCCGCCACCCACCGGTTGAAGGCGCCCATGGCCGGCCCGCACCAGATCTGGAAGTCGGCCCGCCGCGACGCCTCGCCGGTGATCGCCCACCGGCTCGAACTGCCCAGGTACCAGCGGAAGACCAGGGCCATGCGGTGCTTCGGGTCGGCCTCCGCGCGGGTGATCTCCGAGGGGTCGCGCCGCTCCCAGAACGCGCGCGTACGCTGCCAGATCTCCTCGAACGGGGCGCCCAGCACGTCGCGTTCCACGGAGGCGCGCAGCGCCGGCGGGATCTCCTCCAGCGAACCGTGGGCCCGGTACGCCGCGTGGAGGCGGCCGGCCCGCTGGGCGAACATCGTCCCCCGGGAGAGCACTTGCAGCTTCACGCCGAGTTCGAACATGTCCGCCGCCGGCGCCATGGCCACATCGGCGACGTCCGCGTCGCACAGCATGGCCTTGGCCTCGTCGGAGAGACCCGCCTCGACGGCCGTCTGGTTGACCGATCCGACCACCACGTAGGAGGCGCCGAGAGCGAAGGCGGCGGCCACCGCGTCCGGTGTGCCGAGCCCGCCGGCCGCGCCGAGCCGGACCGTCCGCCGGTAGCCGAAGCGCCGGCACAGTGCGTCGCGCAGGGCGGCGATCCTCGGCAGCAGGACCGACAACGGCCGGTTGTCGGTGTGCCCACCGCTGTCCGCCTCCACGGTGATGTCCTCGGCCACCGGCACCAGGGCCGCCAGATCCGCCTCCTGGCGGGTCAGTTTCCCCTGGGTGACGAGGGCGTCCAGCAGCGCGGGCGGGGCGGGGGACAGAAACCGCTCGGCCACCTCGGGCCGAGAGACCTTCGCGAGCAGGCGCGTGCTGCGGACGATGCCGCCGTCCCCGCCCCGTCGCAGCCCGTGGGCCGAGCACAGCACCACCGCCGGGGTCAGCTCCATGAACGCCGACGCGGAGATCCGGGGGACACCGCAGCGCAGCAGCAGCTCGGCGACACGCCACTCCAGCGCCGGTTCGGCCGGTGAGTGGATGAGGTTGACGCCCCAGTTCGGGCGGGACGCCAGCTCGTGCGCCAGTGTGTGCACCGCCCGTTCCACCTCGGGGTAGGCCAGACCGCCCGCGCCGAAGAAGCCGATCATCTCCGCCCGGGCCATCGCCGAGACCATCCGGGTGGTGGCGATGCCGTTCGCCATCTCACCGGCGACATAGGGGAAACGGACGCCGTGCGCCTCGCAGAACGTGCGACCGCCGAGCCATTCCGGGTACAGCGGCGGCAGCGTACCGAGTACCGGGCCGGCGGGTACGGCACCGGTCGCGATCCCCAGCTCCCGGCCGTCCGGCCCGCTGACGACATGGACGGGTTCCCGGATCTGCCGGACACGGGCCGTGATCCCCTCGGGCGAGAAGACCGGCGGGGAGGCGGCTGGGGGGCCGAGGGCTGCGGGGACAGACACGGATGAGGCTCCAACGGGGAGAGGTCGTGTGCTGGTCAGCTGTACGAGGAGCAGGGGAGGAGAGCCGGCGCCGGCGCCGAGGGCCGGGGGAGGACCGTGCCCCTCGCGGCCAGGCCGGACCACAGGTAGTCGAGGCTTACGGGGGCGCACGCCGCCGAAGGCCCGAGACGGCTTCTGACCCGGGTGTCGTCGAAGCGCCGCCGGTGGGCGAGATAGGCCGTCATCCCCGGGTAGAAGTCCAGCAGCGCCTCCATCGCCGACGGGGCCTCCGGCCTGGTGACGACCAGGTCGATCGAGAGCGGGACCAGCCGTTCCAGGAGAGCCACGACCGTCGGCACGGGCACGTCGCGGTCATGGACGATGTGGTAGGTGTCGACCCCGCCCGACGGGGTCAGCCCGGCCAGCCGCACCATGAGGTCGGCGGCGTGGTCCACCTGCAGCAGGTTCAGCCGGCCGTGCGGATGGCCCACCGTCCGGACGGGGAGCCGTCCGTCCTGCCCGGGGCCGTGCGGCTCGCCCGCCGCCTGTCGCGCGTCCCGCAGGATCCGCTCGATGACCTGCAGCGGGTGCGAGGGCAGCTCGGGGTGCGGCGGCTGGTCCGTGACCAGAATGCTGGGCCGCAGGACGAGAACCCCGCGGCCGTGCTCCCTGGACCAGGCGTGAACCAGCAGCTCCGCCTCGTACTTGGACTGCTCGTAGGCGTTCTCGAAGCCGTCGGCGTCCTCCAGTTCGTCCTCGTACGCCACCCCGGTGCGCCGGCCACCGGCCACGAACGCGGTGCTGACGTGACGGATCACGGGGGCCCCTCGACCCGCCGCCGCCAACTCCAGTACGTGCCGCGTGCCTTCGACGTTGGTCCGCCGCAGCTCGGGCAGGTCTCCCTCCAGATTGATGCTGCCCGCGCCGTGCCAGATCGTGCCGAGGCTGTCGGCCAGCTCCTGGAACACCCGCCTGGACAGCCCCAGCCGCGGCAGCGCCAGATCGGTCTCCACCACCTTGAGCCGGCGCGGAAGCTGGGCGATGAACGCCTCCGGGGAGCCCGTCAGTTCGAAGAACCTGGAGATGCGGTGCAGAGCGTCACCCGACCCGGCGTGGGCCAGGACCGTCACCGACCGATGCGTGTCGAGCAGGCGACGTAACAGGCGCAGTCCGAGAAATCCGGTGGCGCCGGTGAGGGCGACGTGCACGAGCGCGGCTCCAAGGGCGGTGAGAGGGGCGGTCCCTGACCGGGGTGCGGGGTGCGGGGT
>NZ_BHZI01000333.1 GCF_004305975.1 Streptomyces otsuchiensis | reverse complement strand
CGGGGGTGGGTGCGGATGGTGTCGGGGACGGTCTTGCCGCCGGAGAGGCCGGCGCGGATGAGGTGGTAGGTGTCGGCGGCGTAGAGGCGGGAGCAGGCCGCACAGCGCGAGGAGCGACGGTTGCCGCACGCGGTGAGCAAGCTGCCTGTGGGCTCCTCGGACGTGGTGTAGGAGTGCAGGACTTCCCCGGTTGTGGTGTCGAGGGTGGTGGTGTGGCCGGTGAGACGTACGGGTTCGGTGCAGCCGCCGAGGTGTTCGATCTGTTGCTGTGCGCGGTCGAAGTCGGGGTGGTTGACGAGGTGGAGCAGGTCCCGTACGGCGGGGCTTGCCACGTGGCGCAGGTCCAGGGTGACCATGTCGGGGCGTGTCCCTTCTGTTCGGGTGGGGCCCCGAGCAGCAACCAGCCAGGCGAGGAGGCGTGTTGGTGCGGCTCGGGGCATGACGAACCAGCGCGCGGGGCGCGTGTGGGTTGAGCGAGGGGATGCGGCCGGTGAGGGACTGGGTTCAGAGCTGAGCGAGGGCGGCGGTGGCCACCGGCAGGGCAACGCCCATGCGAGTCCCCAACTGGGCTGCTGTGATAGGCGCTTCGTGCTGGGCGCGGTGAGTGTCCGCGATGCGCCGGGCCGCGTTCAGTAGGGCGGCCGGAAGGGCCGGGCCGGAGGCGGAGTGGGCCGTCTTGGTGATGGCGGCCGGAGCCGGGATGGGCTTCGGCTCTTCGGCCGGCGAGGCGGCGATGACCGGGACAGAGGGCGTGGGTGCTGATTCGGGTGCGGGTGCCTCGTTGGGCACCGGCTCGGAGAGAGGAGCGGCAGTATCCTCCGGGTGCGGGGTAGGGGTGGTGGCTGTGTGGAACTGGGCGAGGAAGGTGGGGCCGACGTGGCCCCAGCCGAGGAGCAGGAGCGGGGCGACGGTGTCCAGGCAGGCGCGGCCGTAGCGTCCGGCCAGCAGGGGTTCGGCGGTGTTCAGGGCGAGGGTGAGCAGCCCGCACAGGTGCAGTAGCCGGGTACCGGCCCGCAACTCCGTCTTGGGTACGCCGCGCAGGGCCAGGAACCGCAGGGCGACCAGGAGACCGACGACGGACAGGTCCACCATGGGGGCGATCAGCGGCGCGATCGGGCGCGGGACGCCGAGGCGCAGGGCGAGCGCCCAGACGTTGCCGAAGGAGAAGACGAAGGCCAGGGCCGCGATGACCGCCATGACCACGGTCACGGTGCGCCGGGTGAACCGTTCCTCTCTCATGTCCTCAACCTCCTTTCTGGCGTGGGCTGTTCGGGATCACTTCGTGAGCGAGGGTGCGGGCGCCGCCGTACGGCCGGTCGTACGGAGGAGGGCGTCCAGGCACAGATCCGGGTCGGCGGTCAGGTGCGAAGTGGCCTCGGCGACACGGGCCGCGTCGGCGTCCGAGACGTAGGGGGTGCGGATGCGGGTGTAGCCGGGGCGGCCCTGCATCGCCATGACCGCGACGCCGACGTAGGCGGGGTCCTGCAAGGTGACCGGGCTGGCGTCGGGCCAGTTGCGGATGTCCTCACCCAGCGCGGCCACCGCGGCCTCTACCGTCTTCTGCGCGAAGGACAGGCCGATGGGGCACACGTCGCGGATGAAGGTGGGGATGGCGTCGCCGGTGGTCTTCTGGCTGATCAGGATCACCAGGATGCCGACACTGCGGCCCTTCTTGACCAGGTCCTCCACCAGCCGGGCATTCTCCGCCGTCAACGCGGCAAGGCGCTTGGTTGTGGCGTCGCTGCCCTTGTACTCGCGGAAGAACGTGTGCGCCTCATCGATGATCAGGACCGTGAGCGGCCACTCCGGAGAGGGGCCGACGTGCCACATGTTCTTCACACCCAGCACGTCCCGGATGGTCGCCGAGCGCCGCTTGCGCAGGTCCACCAGGCGCTTGAACAGTGTGTTCGCTTCGTCGAGGTCGTCGCCGCAGAATGCGAACATCCGCTTGACCAGGTCGGCGTAGTCGCCCTCCGAGGCCCGCGACACCTTCCCGTCGGCACCCGCGATCTGCACGGCGGCGGAGGGCGCGAAGTCGCAGACGAACTTGTTGACTCCCGAGGTCTTGCCCGCACCCGGGACGCCGGCCACGGTCACCCCGGGAACGTTGGCCAGGGACACGCACACCCGGGCGGCGTACTCATCCACGCCCAGCTCCCAGCGCGTCAGATCCGTGAGCGGGCTGCCGGTGGGCCGGTGGGTGGTCGGCGTGGTGAGCGGGTCGGAGCGCACACCCCGGATCACCACCCGGCCGGGGCCGTCCGGCAGCACGGAAACTCGCGTGCACCGCCACGCGTCCGCCAGGAACCGCGCCGACTTCTGGTACTCCTCCAGCCCGACCTGTGGCAACGTGCGGGCCCGGACGATCACCCCGTACTGGTCGGGCTTGACCTTGATCTTCGGAGTCAGCACCCGGGGCACGGGCGGGGGACTGTCCTTCTGCGCGGTGATCTGTGCGAGCAGGATCGGGGTCTTGTCGGTGACCGTCAGTCCGGCCATCCGCGCGAGGCGTACCCAGCCCCAGCGAACCCGCATGGCCTGCCGCATGCTGACCCGCGTGCCCTTGTCTGCGCGGACGCCCGGCCCGCCACGTGTTGGGGTACCCCTGTGGGAGGGCGTCCGCCGGATCACCCCCGGGTGATGCGCCGGCCGGGCGTACCGTGGAGTGGGAGGTGGTGAGTTGATGATTACGGAGCTGGCCGACAACGTCCGCAAGTACCGGCGTCGCGCGGGGATGAGCCAGGAGGAACTGGCCCATGCCGCAGGCGTATCGCCAGGCACGGTACGCAAGGCCGAGCAGGGCGGCACTCTCCGCATGGAAACCCTGCACACGCTCGCCCGAGCGCTTGGGGTGACCACCGCCGCCTTGATGGCGTCCGATGCCCCGGAGCCCGTCGGGCGGGCCGAGGAGCCGAACCGCGTCAACCTGATCCAGCTCCGCGCCGCCCTCACTCCAGCCGTCGAACTTGTGGACCAGGACGCCGAAGCCGTGGGCGAGGAACCGAACCTGCGCGCCTTCCGACGGACGCTGCAAGACGCACGGGTGCTGTACTTCTCCGACAGCTACAAGAGCGTCGCCGCCCAACTGCCGGTCCTGCTGCGTGATGCCGGGAGGGCCGTCGCCTACTACGACAGCGCGGACGAGCACCGGCAGGCCCTGCTCGCGCGCGCCGAGGCGCTGCGTCTGGCCGGCACCTACCTCACCCAGGTACGGCAGTACGACATCGCGTACGCCGCTGTGCGCGGCGCCATCATGGACGCCCGTCAGGCCGGAGACATGCTTGCGGCGGGCTCAGGTGTCGGCTGCATGTGCTGGCTGCTGGTGCGCCAGGGCCGCTTGGACGAGGCGGAACAGGTCGCTGCCCGGAGCATGGACGCGGTGGAGCCGAAGATCACCGGGGCCGAGCCGGACCACTACGCGGTGTGGGGCGGCCTGGCGATGGAGGCCGCCGCCGCAGCCGCGAGGAACAACCGGCCCGACGAGGCGAAGGAGTACCGTCAGGCCGCCCGGGTCGCGGCAACCGCGGTCGGCACAGCGCATCGCAACGTCTCCCGGCACTGGTCCGTCTTCGGGCCGGTCACCGTCGCGGTCAAGGCACTCGAAGACTCGCTGGTCATCGGCGACGCCCGCGCGGTAGTGCGTAAGGCGGGCGAGCAGGAGGAGTTGTCGCCCAAGGCATGGAAGCGCTTGGGCAGGCCCAGCACCAACGACGGGAACCGCTTCACCCTCGATGTGGCGCGCGCCCACACCCGGACCGGCGACCTGTCCGCCGCCATGGAGGAGTTGACCCGCGCCAGGGAATCCGCCCCGCAGTGGCTGCGGCACCAGAACGGTGCCGCCGAGACCATGCAGGAGATCCTGGACAAGCGCAAGCGCACCCTCACGACGGAGATGCGCGAAATGGCCGACTACCTGGGCGTCGTCGGGTAGCTGCCACGCAGCGTGGCAGTTCGCGAACCAAGAGTCGCGAACTGCCATGTTTCTCAACTGGGGTGACGATTCGTCAGTGCCTACGGTCGGTGTGTCCACCATCAGTGACCCAGGCCGGGGGTGCCCAGTGAGCCAGCCCAGGAGCGATGCCGACCGCATGCGTCGTAGAGACCTGTACGACGCCGCGTCGGGTGGGGGAGGCCCCCGCTTGCTGCCGTGGACCAGCCCGGAGGGGAAGCCCTGCTACCTGAGCACCGACGGCCGGGGCTACCTCTCCACCCTCGCCGACAGCATCGAGACGGTACAGCTCAGCATGGGCCAGGAACTGCTGGAGTACGCCCGAGAAGCCACGGCTCCCGGAGTGCCAACTCTGTCGGCCACCGAATACCGTTGGCTGGCCCGCCGGTTGACCGAGGCCCTGGCGGACGCGCTCCGAGTAGCCGACTCGCGCGGGCAGCGCCTCCCGGACCCGGGAGAGGAAGAGGTGGACGAGGGTGCCTGACTCTGCGGACGCCGACGCACCGGTCCGCGACGCCGCACGGGGGCGCTATCGCTTCCGCGAGTACCACGTGACCACCGTCCCCGACCCCCTTGCACTGCCGGCCTTCACGGCGGTCTGCGTCACCGGCGAGGAAAGCAACCGCGGTGCCACATCCGGCACCCTGCACACCCCGGACGAGCTGACGCACTGGATCGCCGAACACTGCGCCCAGACCGGCCACCAGCACTACGAGCAGACCGTCCGAGCCACACTCCGTGCCGAGCCCGGAGCGTGGCAGTAAAGTCCCCCTGCGCCGACACCGCGTCAGCGGCAGCACCACCGTGCGCCCCGCGCTCCTGACGGCAGTAGCGACGGCAACACCCGCGGATTCCCCCGTACAACCACGGACACCAGCGGAACCCGAAACCGGCGCTGATCTGCGAATACGCAGATAGAGAGGGGTCGCGTAGCACACGTACTATGTGCTGGCGGGTAA
Source organism: Streptomyces otsuchiensis (assembly GCF_004305975.1). Classification (GTDB taxonomy): domain Bacteria; phylum Actinomycetota; class Actinomycetes; order Streptomycetales; family Streptomycetaceae; genus Streptomyces; species Streptomyces otsuchiensis. The sequence goes on along the minus strand of NZ_BHZI01000333.1, from coordinate 945 downwards.
GATTCCTGTACTGGTCCACAATGCAAATTGCATTGTAGGAACCCGGCAGTTTGACCACGCTTGGGACCAGCATTCACCTGGAGGGGCCTACCATAAGGCCGGAAAGGTGGAGAATGTATTTGCTGATGGCATCGACAAGACTCGATTCCGAGGGATGGTGGATGAGGCGATCAAGAACGGGACGCAGGTTCCTAGGTCTAAGTCCGACCCTCGCGGCGGATATTACATCGACTACGATTTCGGCGATGTGGAAGTCGGGGCGATGGGTCAGAACGGCATGATAATAGCCGTTGATGGTGCGGGGAACTTCGTCACCGCGATGCCGAAGTTTATGTACTAGGGGGGCGAAGTGATCTCGTTTACATTCCTACCTCGCATTGACGATCCATCCTGGCGTGCCGATGGCCTGTCGGGTCTCTCGGCTCGCACGCTAACGGCCGATGACCTGACGTTTCACTACCTCAGTTCTGACGTAGTGATCGGCGATGGGCGCAACGAGGTTCAATTGAGGACGCCTGGCCTCCCCGTCGTGGACTTTGTTCTGATGCTTGTTCAGCTGTGCCGCGAAGTCGTATCTTCCGGTGCGTCAGTTGTAGAATCTTCGCAAACTCAGGATTCAATTACAGCTGTGATTGCAGGAGGTTCAGTGGAGCTCTCCTATAGCTTTTCCGGTGTGGTTTCAGTAGTCCCTCTCTGCGATTTGAAGGAAGTCCCGAACGTGGCTCTTCAGTCGGCCTTTGAGGTGCTTTTTCCCGCTCATGGCGACTTGAGGTTTAACGAGTATCTAATCGAACTTGCCGACCTCGTCCGATCGGGCTGATCGGATTTCTCTCCGCTCTCAGGAGAGCTGAAAACGGGAGCCCCACCGAGCCAGGGTCTTTGAGAAGTCTCGAGGTGGGCGGTTCGCCTGCTGAGCACTACATGTGACGGGTTGTCGGCTTTTGC
>NZ_BHZI01000332.1 GCF_004305975.1 Streptomyces otsuchiensis | reverse complement strand
GCGCATGATCCCGCTCCGCGGGATCATGCGCGCTGCGCGCGCCTGCAGGGAACCCCCTCGCTGCGCTCGGGGGCGGCGCTGCGCTGCGCTCCGCGCCTCGGCCCGGCTGCGCCGGGCTCCCGGGGCTCGCTGCGCTCCCCCCGGGTGGGGCCGGACGCTTCGCTTACCGGCCCAACAGCCGGGGGGTTTCCGCTTCGCTCCAACCCCCCAAAAGCGGCCACCAACAGCGGCTGGCTACGGGGAGGGTGGCGGTGCATCATGGCGCTGACCTGTGTGGGGTCTGGGATTCCGGCCCACCACCCCCGGGAACCGGCGGAGGCCGGCCGGGGTGATGGGCGAGGACCAGGAGGCGAGAGACAGGGGCCCCGGGCTCCGCTGCACTCTGCCCGTCCAGCGGGGCCTGATGGACCCTCGGGGGCTTCCCTGGGGCGCCCCGAGGAACCGGCCGGAACGAGTCCTCCAGAGGCGCTGGGTGATGGCACGTCACCTTTCGGCCAGTGTGCATCATGGCGATGCATCAAGCTGTAGGCCTGTGTATGCTCTGTGCTGCGGCCTTGCTACCTCCTGGCCGCATCACCGGAACTCTCTTCTCGGAAAGAGGCATTATGGTGCGCGCGGTTCGGCCGCTTCGGCCGCATCAGATTGAGGCCGTGGACGCTATTGTGCGCGGTTTGGATATTCCGCCGGGTGGTGTTCCGGCGGCGGGTATTCGCGGTCAGGTGCATTCGGCGTGCGGGACGGGGAAGACCACGATGGCGGCTGCTGCTGCCCGGCGCCTGGTGCCGAGGGGCCGGACCATCGTGATGGTCCCGACGCTGGATCTGCTGACGCAGACAGCGCGCGAATGGCAGGCCCTGGGGCACACCGGCCCGTCGGTCGCGGTGGCCCGCCTTGAGGATGACACGGCGCTGTGGACGATGAACATCCGCGCCACCACGAACCCGGTGCAGCTCGCTCTGTGGCACGGGCAGGGGCCGGTGACGGTCTACGCCACGTACGCCTCGCTGCCGGTGCTGGTGGAGGCGTTCGCGGGCTCATACGGGCAGCGTCTGGCACCGGTGGACCTGTTGGTGGTGGACGAGGCGCACAGGACGTCGGGGTCGATGGGGAAGGCGTGGGCGGACGTCCACGCCCAGGGCCTCGTCCCGGCCGCTCGCAGGCTGTACATGACGGCCACTCCGAGAATCTGGGAGGAACGCCCGAACCGGAAGGTGGTGGAGGGGCGGCGGGATCCGCTGCCGGAGGAGCAGGCCGCCTCGATGGCGGACACCGCGATCTTCGGGCCGGTGCTCTGGAAGCTGTCCCTGGCGTCGGCCATCACACGGGGTCTCCTCGCGCGGTACCGGATCATCGTCATGGAGATCACCGACCCGGCACTGACCCGGACGAAGCTGTACGGGGAGGACCGGCTGACCGAGGAGGTGCGGGGGCAGCGGATGGCCGCGCTGCAGGCCGGGCTCATCCGCACCATGACCGAACACGACCTCTCCTCCACCATTACCTTCCACCACCGCACCAGGGAGGCGAACGCGTTCGTGGCCGGCCTCCCCCGCGTCGTCCGCCGGCTGCACACCCACGACCCCGGCCGATATCCGGCGAAGGTGTGGGCGGACTGGCTGTGTGGCGACCACGACTCCGGGCGCCGGCAGGAAGTACTGCGGCAGCTCGGCGCCACCGCGCTCCCCGCGGTGCTGTCCAACGCGAAGGTTCTGAACGAGGGTGTCGACGCGCCCAGCGTCGACTCGGTCGCCCTCCTCGATCCCAAGGGCGCCCCGCACGACATCGTCCAGGCCATCGGCCGGGCGCTGCGTCAGAAGCCGAATCAGGGGAAGATGGCGTCGCTTGTCGTGCCGGTATTCCTTCAGCCCGGAGAGCCGCCGAATTCGAGAGATTACCGGCCCCTGACCCGGGTTTTGCGGGGGCTGCGTGCTCATGATGCTGAGGCTGTGGAAATGCTCGCCATTCCTCAGGAAGAGCGGAAGCGCCTGGTTGATCCGTCGTTCCCCCTCGGCCAGGCCCCCGAGGATGAGGATGGGGAGGATGAGCGGTTCCTGCTGCGGATCTCGACCCGCCGCGACCCCGGGTTCATCGCCGACCTCGTCCGGTTCGAGGTCATGGACGTCGAACGCGACGACTGGCAGCGCGGCCACACCGCGCTGCGGGCCTTCGTCAGCCGCGAGGGGCACGCCCAGGTCCCCTACGGCCACATCGAGGGGACCGGCCGGTTCCCGCTCGGCCGGTGGGTCTCCGAGCAGCGCCGGGCGTTCAGCGCCGGGGAGATGAAAGCGCGGCGGGCGGAAGACCTGGAACGCCTCGGGATGATCTGGGACGTCCCCGACGCCGCCTGGCAGGCGAACCTCGCCGCGGCCCGCGCCTACTACGAAGAGCACGCCACCCTCGCCGCACCACGCGGCGCGGTCGCACTCGGCCGACCCGTCGGGCAGTTCCTCGCCAACACCCGCCGCCCCGAAGCGCTCACTCGGTTCCCGGAACGGGCGGCGGCCCTCGCCGCGATCGACCCCGACTGGAACGCGCCGTGGTCGCCGACGTGGCAGCGGCACTACGCCGCGCTCCGCGAACTCGTCGGGGACGAGCCGGAAGGCGCCGCGGCCGCCGTCCCGCCCGGGGTCACGGTCTACGGGCTGGACGTCAGAAAGTGGGCCGCCCAGCAAACCCAGCCGAAGACCTGGGACAGGCTCCAGGAAGGGCAGAGGGAGCGCCTGGAAGACCTTGGCGTCCGCCCCGCCCCCGCAGCGCCCGCAGGCGCCCCCGTCCCCGCACAGCGGCGCCTGACGGCGTTCGACAAGGGCGTCGCGGCGATGCGGGCCTGGCGAGAGAGGGAAGGCGACACCCCACCCTCCCGGGCCCACGTCGAACACGTCGTCATCGCCGGCCAGGAGCACGCCGTCAAGCTCGGGATCTGGCGCAGCAACGCCCGCTCCCGGAAGGCCGGCCTCACCGACGAGCAGCGCGCGGTCCTGGACGAGCTGGGGGTGTGACCGGGGGCGGGGTGACGCCCCGGGAGTCTGTCGCGGGGCTGCTGTGGAGTGTGTCGCAACCCTGCTGTGACTGCGAGCGGCATCCCGGCCCCGACCTGCGCTGATGGCCGGTTTCGGGCGCTGACAGTGCGGGGGTGGGGGCGGGCTGGGCGGCGGCTTCTGTGGCACGGAGGAGCGGCCCGCTCCCTACCAGTCGCTCTCCTCGTGGTCCCGGCCGACGGCGTGGTCATCGGCCACGGCGAGGAGATGGTCAGCGGCGGCGGTCATCGCCGCGAGCCATGCCGCGCGGGCAGCTGGGTCCGTCAACTCCGATGGTGGCAGGAGCCACCGCAGCGAGGACGATGCGGTCGAGATCGCGGCGGCCTCAGCGTGCCAGATGAGCACAGCCGGATCGGCGCTCCGCCACCGACCGCTGATCTGGGCACTACCGAGGATCCTGCGCGCCCGAGCACCCTGGGCTTTATGGCGGCGTCGTGTCGTCACTCCAGGCGTAACGACCCGAGACGGCGACGAACACGGGGCCGCCCCACACCACCGGCCCCGACACCACCGCAGCCCGCACCGCCACACCACCGAACACCACCACTGTCAGCGCCCGAAGCACCCGTCCGTGCAGCTCACGACCGGCAACCGGCGCGCCTCTTGCCAACAGCTGGCCAACACCCGGGCCAACACCCGGGCCAACAGCGGCATCGTCAGCGCCCGGGAACGGCAATCGGTGCAGGTCGGGGCAGGGGTGCCGCGCGCGGCCACAACACGGCTACGACACGGCCGACAACACGGCTACGACACGTCGGCCGGGCGCCCCGGGGAGTACAGGGCACGTACAGCAGTGAGGACAGCGGCCAGTACAGCCCGTGTACATCCGCGCCGGGCACGCTTCGCGCCGCGGCCCGCTCGGACCTCCAGAGCCGCCCCGTCGGGGGTCTTCGTCGGGCTCGGAGTTCGACGGGCGAACACCCGTGACAGAAAGGCCACCTCACAGAGGAGCAACGCGGAAACCGCGCCAGTCGCGCCGGTATCGTGGCCGCATGTTCATTGCCGCGATCAGCCCCCGGTCAACGGGGAAGACGACCATCATGGCGTGGCTGCTGCACGCGCTCCACGAGCGTGGCTACCAGGTCACCGGCTTCGACGCCGACGAGTCCGAGCAGCTCTACCGGTGGTGGGAGGCGCGGCCGGACGGCAGCTACCCATTCGAGGTGCACAAGGCTGCGTCGAGCCGCTTCCACGCGGAGGCGCCGGCGCTGCTCCCGGCCGGGCACGTCGGCGGGGTGGACTGCGGCCACTTGGAGAACCACGCGGGTATCGGCTGGAGCGTGCTCCGAGTGGCAGATCTGGCGATCGTCGCGTGCGCGGCCACCAACAGCGATGTGGAGCGCATGGACGAGCTGCCCATGGACTTCTTCATCAACCAGGTGATCCCCAAGCGGTCGGACGGTCGCGCGCCGGAGACGTGGGTGCTGCTGTGCCGGGTGCAGCCGTCCAGCGTCACCGCGCCGCGAGGTATCCGGAAGAGCTTGGTGGATGACGGGTGGAACGTCTTCAGGACGGAGATCCCCGCGATCCAGCAGTATTCCTCCACGGGTGAGGGGACGCCGATTCGTGCGGCCGGGAGCCACTTCGACGCGCTGGTGACCGAGATGGAAGAGCGGGGGCTGATCAGCAAATGAGTGGCGCGACGCTGGACCCTGCGGAACTACGGCGGCAGCGGAAGGCCCGGCGGGCCGGTGAGGCCGGCGGCAACGGGGTGCCTGCTCGGCGGGAGGAGAGCGCGCCCGAGCAGGTGGTGGCGCAGGGGCGGCCTCAGCCGATGATCCGGCCCGACGATCTGCCCGAGGTGGTGGACGCGCCGGATGCGGTGGGGCCGCTCACCGAGGACGAGCGAGAGCGGTGGGAGCTGTGTCAGCGCAGCTTCGCGCAGTACCAGCAGGCGTGGTGGGTGGCGGCTCGTGCCCTGGACATTGCGCTGCGGGGTCGGCTGTGGCGGGCGGATTACGAGACGGCCGCCGCCTTCATCGGTGGCGTGGCGGGCATGTCGACGAGCAATGCGTACCGGCAGATCGCGGGGGCGGAGGTGGCCGCGCTGCTGGCCTCCCCCGCTTCAATCGAACACGAATCGAACGATCTGTCCCGCATGCGGGACTCGGCCGGTGCGGGACTCCGTATCAGCCAGCGAGCAGCCGAGGCGCTGGGTCCGATCCGGGAGGACTACGGCCCGGAACTGGCCGCCGACGCGTACCGCGCAGTGGCTGAAGTGACGGGCCGGGACACGGTGAGCCAACGCCTCATCACCGGCGTGGTGCAGCAGCTCCCCCGCCGTGAGGACGAGGACCTGGACCAGGGCGTGCTCTTGGGTCGGGTGCGCGCCCTCGCAGCCGGGGAGGCGGAGCGGGCCGCCGATGCGGCGGCCGGTGACCCGGTTCAGGCGCTCCGGGAGTACGTGGCGGTGGCCAGGCGCTTCGCTTCCGACACCAGGGGGTTGTCGCGTGCCTACCAGAGGGCGGCAGCGGTCAATCCGCGGCGGGCGCAGCAGCTCGCTGAGCGGCTCCACGGCCACATGGAGCGCGCCACGGGGAACTTCCCGGACGCGTAGCCAGAACGCAAAAAGGGCCCCGGCCCGCGCCCCCATTAGGCGCGGGCCGGGGCCCTTGGTCGTGCAGGAGTGTGGTCAGGCGGTGGCGAGGGCGACGGCGGCGGTGATCAGACCGAGGACGGCGGCGACCAGGAGGACGTCGACCGCGCGCTGGACCCTCGCCATCTTGGCGGTGAGGAGCGGGCAGAGCCGGGCGAGACGGCTGGCGGGCGGCACGGTCATCCGGGCCGGGGTGAACTCACCGGTCGGCCGTACGACCAGGAGCAGCAGCACTCCGGCGACGGCGAGTGCGGCGGCGGTGGCAGCGGCGGGGATGCGGGCGGGGC
>NZ_BHZI01000331.1 GCF_004305975.1 Streptomyces otsuchiensis | reverse complement strand
GTCCGGGAGGCGGGGCGCCCGGGCACGCGGGCGGCGGGATGCGGCCGGTGGGCCGGGTGGTCCGGGTAGGCTGTCGCGGTCGTCCCGCCGCCGCCGAGTTTCCCCGAGGACCGTGACTACCACCGCCAGCTCCCATCTCTCCCCGGCCTTCCCGGGCCGCGCCCCGTGGGGCACCGCCAACAAGCTGCGCGCCTGGCAGCAGACGGCGATGGACTCCTATCTCCAGGACCAGCCGCAGGACTTCCTCGCGGTGGCCACCCCGGGCGCCGGGAAGACGACGTTCGCGCTGACCCTGGCGTCCTGGCTCCTGCACCACCACGTCGTGCAGCAGGTGACGGTCGTCGCGCCCACCGAGCACCTGAAGAAGCAGTGGGCGGACGCCGCCGCCCGCATAGGGATCCGCCTGGACCCGGAGTACAGCGCCGGGCCGGTCGGCAAGTCCTACCAGGGCGTCGCCGTCACCTACGCCGGTGTCGGGGTCCGGCCGATGCTGCACCGCAACCGGTGCGAGCAGCGCAAGACGCTGGTGATCCTCGACGAGATCCACCACGCCGGTGACTCCCGCTCGTGGGGCGAGGCGTGCCTGGAGGCGTTCGAGCCGGCCACCCGGCGGCTGGCGCTGACCGGAACACCGTTCCGATCCGACACCAACCCCATCCCGTTCGTCACCTACGCGGAGGGCAACGACGGCATCCGCCGTTCCGCCGCCGACTACACCTACGGCTACGGCAAGGCCCTCGCCGACGGCGTGGTGCGGCCCGTCATCTTCCTCTCCTACAGCGGCAACATGCGCTGGCGCACCAAGGCGGGCGACGAGATCGAGGCGCGGCTCGGCGAGCCGCTGACCAAGGACGCCACCGCGCAGGCGTGGCGCACCGCGCTGGACCCCACCGGCGACTGGATGCAGCAGGTCCTCGGCGCCGCCGACCGCCGGCTCACCGAGGTGCGGCGGGCCATCCCGGACGCCGGCGCGCTCGTCATCGCCGCCGACCAGGACTCCGCCCGCGCCTACGCCAAGCTGATCCGGCAGATCACCGGAGAGGCCGCCACCGTCGTCCTCTCCGACGACACCGGGGCGTCCGGCCGGATCGAGGAGTTCCGCCTCAACGACAGCCGCTGGCTGGTCGCGGTCCGGATGGTCTCCGAGGGGGTGGACGTGCCGCGTCTGGCGGTCGGCGTCTACGCCACCACCATCTCCACCCCGCTGTTCTTCGCCCAGGCCGTCGGCCGCTTCGTGCGCTCCCGCCGCCGTGGCGAGACCGCCTCGGTCTTCCTGCCGACGGTCCCGACGCTGCTGACGTTCGCGCACGAGATGGAGGTCGAGCGCGACCACGTCCTGGACAAGCCCAAGAAGAACGACGACGACCCGTACGCCGAGGAGGCCGACCTGCTGAAGGAGGCCGAGCGGCAGCAGGACGAGGACACCGGCGAGGACGAGCAGCAGAGCTTCGAGGCACTCCAGTCCGACGCGGTCTTCGACCGGGTGATGTACGACGGCGCCGAGTTCGGCATGCAGGCCCACCCCGGCAGCGAGGAGGAGCAGGACTACCTCGGCATCCCCGGTCTGCTCGAACCGGACCAGGTGCAACTGCTCCTGCAGAAGCGGCAGTCGCGGCAGATCGCGCACAGCCGCAAGCGGCCCGACGAGGAGGCCGACCTGGTCGAGCTGCCCGCCGACCGCCGCCCGGTCGTCACCCACCAGGAACTGCGCGATCTGCGCAAGGAACTGCACGGACTGGTCGGGGCCTACTCCCACCAGTCGGGCAAGCCGCACGGATCCATCCACAACGAGCTGCGGCGGACCTGCGGCGGCCCGCCGACGGCCGAGGCCACACCGGGGCAGCTGCGCCAGCGGATGGCCAAGGTCCGGGAGTGGGCCACCAAGATGCGCTGAGCCGGGTGGGCCGGGGGTGACCCGGCCCGCTGTCCGCTGTCCGCTGTCCGCTGCCCGCGTGTCCGGTAGCGGTCGGCGGGTGCGGTGGGGTCGGCGGTATACGCGCATTGCGGCCGGTTGCGGGTGTTGCGGGTCATCGCACGATGGCATCGGTTATTTCGCTTATTCCTCGCGTAACACCGCTTATGCCATGGTCGTATGGTGAACAGGCTCTTCCGCTGAGCGGTGCAGCTGTATAGGTTTTCGGGCACGCGCAAGCCGGTCCCAGCGGGTCGGCTCGCAGTCGGCCGGTGCACTCGACACCGCTTCCGGCGGCCCCCGTGCGTGCCGATCCTCGCCGCCGGGGTGGAGCGGCACCCCCGAATGCGGGCCGCCGGTCTCACGAAGGGGGCGGCGTGACCGCGGAGACCTCTCAGACGCTCGACCGGGGGCTGCGGGTGCTGAAACTGCTCGCCGACACCGACCACGGACTGACCGTCACCGAGCTGTCGAAGCAGCTCGGCGTCAACCGCACCGTCGTCTACCGCCTGCTCGCCACGCTGGAACAGCACGCACTGGTGCGCCGCGACGCCGGGGGACGGGCCCGGGTCGGGGTGGGCGTGCTCGGCCTCGGCCGCCAGGTGCACCCGCTGGTCCGCGAGGCCGCGCTGCCCGCACTGCGCGCGCTGGCCGAGGAGATCGGCGCCACCGCCCACCTCACCGTCGTCGACGGCGACGACGCGCTGGCCGTCGCCGTCGTCGAGCCGAGCTGGACCGACTACCACGTCGCCTACCGCACGGGTTTCCGCCACCCGCTGGACCGGGGAGCCGCCGGCCGCGCCATACTCACCGGCCGCTGCAAGGACATCGACGACGAGGACGGGTTCGTCCTCACCCACGGCGAACTGGAGGCCGGCGCCAGTGGAGCCGCCGCCCCCCTGCCCGCCGGCTGCGGCGTGGAGGGCAGTGTCGGGGTGGTCATGCTCAACGACAGCATCCCGCCGACGGTCGGGCCCCGCGTGGTCCGCGCCGCCCGGGAGATCGCCGACGTCCTGCGCTGACGGGTGCTGCCAGACTCTCTTGCCGGTCGGGACCGGGGCCGGTGCGCGAACACGCGGTATCCGCCGGTCGTCATCGCCGTGGATGTGGCCGGCCGGGTCCGCTGACCCGGCCGTCGGCGGGCGGGCCGTGGGGGTGCGTTAGATTCGCTGCCATGTCGCCGTCTTCCGCCCTGACCCGGAACCGGGTCGTCCTGCTCGTGTGCGCCGCGCTGGTCGCCGCCCTGCTGGCGGCCGCCGCCCTCGCCCCGCTGCCCTTCTCGGTGGCGCACCCCGGCGCCACCGTCGACGTGCTGGGGGAGGACAACGGAGAGCCGGTCATCTCGGTCTCCGGCGCCGAGGTCCGCACGCCCGAGGGCGAGTTGCGGATGACGACGATCATGGCCACCGGGCCGGACGCGTCGATCCGGCTCCCGGACGTGGTGCGCGGCTACTTCTCCGACGAGCAGGCGGTGCTGCCGCGCGCCTCCGTCTACCCGGTCGGCGACACCACCGAGGAGATCCGTGAACACAACGCCGAGCAGATGACGGCCTCGCAGAACGCCGCGGTCGACGCGGCCCTCGCACGGCTGGAGATCGACGGCGCGGGGCTGACCATCGACCTCCGGCTGGAGGACGTCGGCGGCCCCAGCGCCGGGCTGCTGTTCTCCCTCGGCATCATCGACCTGCTGGAGGGCGACGGGCAGGGCGGCGACGTCACGGGGGGCCGGGTGGTCGCGGGCACCGGCACGATCGACGCCCAGGGCGCCGTCGGCTCGGTCGGCGGTGTGCCGCTGAAGACGCAGGCCGCGCGCCGCGACGGAGCGGAGGTCTTCCTGGTGCCCGCCGCCGAGTGCGGTGAAGCCGGCCAGAACCTGCCCGACGGGCTGACGCTGATCCCGGTGCGCACCCTCGACGACGCGCTCACCGGACTGCGGGCGCTGGAGAGCGGCGACGCCGTTCCCAGCTGCTGATCCGCCGGGCGTCCGCCGGGCATCCGCCGGGGTGCCGAGGTGGCACGACGACGCGGGCCCCGCCCGTCCCCTTCCGGCAGGGGACGGGCGGGGCCCATGTCTCGGCACGGCCGGGGCCGCGCCGGGCTCAGAGGTTGCCGCGCCGGTCCTGCTCGCGCTCGATCGCCTCGAACAGGGCCTTGAAGTTGCCCTTGCCGAAGCCGAGCGAGCCGTGCCGCTCGATCATCTCGAAGAAGACCGTCGGCCGGTCCTGGACCGGCTTGGTGAAGATCTGCAGCAGGTAGCCGTCCTCGTCGCGGTCGGCGAGGATCTTCAGCTCGCGGAGGGTGTCCACCGGCACCCGGGTGTCGCCGACCCACTCGCCGAGCGTGTCGTAGTAGGAGTCGGGGACGTCGAGGAAGCTGACGCCGGCCGCACGCATCGAACGGACCGTGTTGACGATGTCGTTGGTCGCCAGCGCGATGTGCTGGACGCCGGGGCCGCCGTAGAACTCCAGGTACTCGTCGATCTGCGACTTCTTCTTGGCGACGGCCGGCTCGTTGATCGGGAACTTCACCTTGCGGGTGCCGTCGGCGACCACCTTCGACATCAGCGCCGAGTACTCGGTGGCGATGTCGTCGCCGACGAACTCCTTCATGTTGGTGAAGCCCATGACGCGGTTGTAGAACTGCACCCAGTCGTTCATGCGGCCCAGCTCGACGTTGCCCACACAGTGGTCCACCGCCTGGAAGAACCGCTTCTCCGGGGGCTCGACGATCGGGTCGGCGGCCGCGAAGCCCGGCAGGTACGGGCCGCGGTAGTCACCGCGCTCGACGAGGGTGTGCCGGGTCTCGCCGTAGGTCGCGATGGCCGCCATGACGACCGTGCCGTTGTCGTCGGAGAGTTCGAACGGCTCGCGCACACCGGTCGCACCCTGCCGGACGGCCTCCGCGTAGGCGGCGCGCGCGTCGGGCACCTCGATCGCCAGGTCGACCACGCCGTCACCGTGGTCGGCGACGTGCCGCTCCAGGAACTTCCCGTGGTCGGTGGTGGCGCGGATCACGGAGGTGAAGACGAAGCGGGCGCCGCCGGACTCCAGCACGTAGGAGGCGGTCTCCCGGGAACCGTTCTCCGGGCCGGAGTACGCCACCAGCCGCATGCCGAAGGCGGTGGAGTAGTAGTGGGCGGCCTGCTTGGCGTTGCCCACCGCGAAGACGATCGCGTCCATGCCCTTCACGGGGAAGGGGTCCGCCTCGCGGCTCGCGGCGGCGGACGGGTCAGCGGGGGTCTCGGGAGTGTTCGCCGTCATACCAGTCATGCAGGCAGCGTCCTCTTGATCGACAGGATGCGCAATAGTTTCAGTCACGGCTGCGCAATCTGTGTAGTGACTCTTGGAAAACGCCGGACGATCTGTGCACGATGACCACCGTGACCATCGATCAGCTGGACGGACGACTGCTGGAACTGCTGGCACGCGAACCGCGCATCGGCGTGCAGGAGGTCGCGCGCAGGCTCGGCGTGGCGCGCGGCACCGCACAGGCGCGGCTGGAGAAGCTGCGCGCCGGGGGAGTGATCCGGGGCTTCGGCCCGGAGGTCGACCCGGCGGCCATCGGCTTCCCCGTCACGGCGTTCGCGACCCTGGAGATCAAGCAGGGACTGGGCGGTGAGGTCCGCGAACACCTCCGGGGCGTCCCCGAAGTGCTGGAACTGCACACCATCACCGGGCAGGGCGACATGCTCTGCCGGCTGGTGGCCCGTTCCAACGCGGACCTGCAGCGGGTCATCGACCGGGTGGTGGGCTTCGAGGGCATCGTCCGGGCCGCCACCGCCATCGTGATGGAGAACCCCGTACCCCTGCGGATGGTCCCGCTGGTCAGGGAGGCCGCCGGGCTGACCGGGCCGCCCGGCGAGGAGCGGCCACCCGCGGCCGACCGGTGAGCCGGCCGGCCGGGCGGTGACGCCCGGCCCAGTGGCCGTACCCGTCCCCAGAGCGTGTTTGAGACCCCGCGCCGGGCCCGCGACGCCAGCTACGGCCATCTGCTGCGTTGTCAGGAACGCCCGAA
>NZ_BHZI01000330.1 GCF_004305975.1 Streptomyces otsuchiensis | reverse complement strand
GCCGACAGCCCCCGGCCCGACCCAGCCGTGTCGGGCCCGCTGCGCGGCGGTGGCCGAACGGACCGGGTGCCGGTGGCGGACAACCGCCCCCGGCCGGACCCGGGCGTGCTGACGGCCTCCCCGGGGCGTCGGCGCGACCTGCCCGCCACCGAGCTGCGGCTGCTCAACCAGGGCCATCCGCCGCCGCTGGTGCTGACCGCCGACGGCGCCGTACAGCCGATCGTGCCCGGCGATCCGGCGCTGCCGCTCGGCCTGGCGGCGCTCGGCGGCCGGCAGGTCGAACCCTCCACCGTGCTGCTGGCGCCCGGCTCGGTCCTGCTGATGTACACGGACGGGCTGAGTGAGGCACGGGACGCGCGGGGCCGCTTCTACGACCCGGAGGTCCGGCTGCGCGGCTGCCCGGAGCGGGACCCGGACCGGCTCCTGGACTGGATCATCGAGGACGTCACCCGGCACGGCGGGATCGGGAACGACGACCTGGCCCTGATGGCCGTCAGCGCGACCGTGATGCCGCAGGACTTCGCCGACGACCTCGGCGACGACCTCGCCGAACCGCAACCGCCGGACGTGGCGGCGCCGGAGCCGCCCGCCCGGTGAGCCGGGGACCGGTGACCCGGCGGCCCGGGACGTCAATACGTCGAAGATCACACCCCTGAACGCCCGTACGTCGGCCCGGACGGCTCCGCCGCGTGACGTCCGCCCCACCGCGGCGGCGGTTCCCCGCCCGATCCGGGGCTCCGCCCGGCCCCGTCGCCCCCGTGGTGACCGCTCCCACCAGCCAGGACGCCGATTCACCGCATTATCACGGAGGGTTACGCAATGTCGGCGCTCCGCATAACGATTGAGGGGTCATCAATATCGATCCGGCAACCTCGGCGCGGAAATAATGTCCGCTTTGCGGGAGTTGGTGGGCGAACGCGCATGCTCTCTCCGGTACCGATTCCGCGGAGGGACTTGGAATCTCGGCCAGGCCTCTATTAACGTTTCATAACGCAGCGCGGTCGTCACCGCCGATGCCAGTGTCGGCGCCGCGCTCTGTCGCTCAATCCCGAGGTGTCGTCGCAGCTCAGCGGCGCCGTGGGAGCCGGGGAACCACTTTTCCGGGGTGAATCGGCCCGCAGGCAACCGCCGGTGGGCCGTAGGAGACCTTCCTGCTCCGAACCCGTCAGCTAACCCGGTCGGCGAAGGAAGGAAAGGAGAACGCCCCCGTGGCGTCTAATCGGCACGCCGCCGGCGAGGACCCGTTCGGTTCCTACGGCCAGCACGACCCGTACGGCTCGTACGGCTCCTATGGCTCGTACCCCGACGGCTACAACGGTCACGACGGCTCCCAGAGCCAGTACGGCCCCCACACCGCCTACGGCGACGGCGCGTTCGGCGACGGCGGCTACGCGGACGCCACCGCTCCCGCCGCCTCCACCGCCTACCCGGACACCACCGCCTACGGCATGGCCGACAGCGCGACGGCCGTGATGACGGAGCCGCTGACCGACACCGAGCCCTCCGCGCTCATCGACACCACGGTTCCCGCACACGCCTACTTCAGCCCCGACTTCGGCCCCGAGCGCGTCGACGACGGCACCGACGGCGAGTGGAACCCCGGAACCGAGACGCTGGTCCCGGTCCGAGGCCGCCACCGTGTTGGCCGCCAGCGCGGCGGAACGATGGCCCGCAGCCGCGCCGTTCTCGGCGTCGGCGTGATCGCGGCCGTCGGCGCCGGAGGAATGGCCTCCGCCAACGAGGGCGGCGCGCCCGGCCTCGGCGGCGCCGCCGACAAGGTCAAGGCGATGCCCGACAAGATCGGCGGGTTCTTCGGCTCCGACGGCACCGACCAGCAGACCGCGACGCTCATCACCGCCGCGCCGCTGACCTCCGCCGGCCTGATGGCCGGCACCGGCTCCGCGGACACCCTCGCCGCCGACCAGGACGAGGCGGGCGACCCCGGCGAGGCCCTGCGCTCCCGCATCCTCAAGCAGGCCGAGGCCCAGGACGCCCTGGCCGAGGCCGAACAGCGCGACGCCGCCGTCGGTGCCGCCATCGCCAACGCCTCCGCCGACGCCGCCACCTTCGCCGAGGAGGAGCGCGTCGCCGAGGAGGAGCGGCAGGAGGCCGAGAAGGAGCGCAAGCGCAAGGAAGCCGAGGAGAAGAAGCGCAAGGAGGAGGAAGAGCGGCTCGCCAAGCTGGCCGCCAGCTTCACCGCCCCGCTCAGCAACTACTCCCTCTCCGCCTCCTACGGCCAGTCCGGCGCCATGTGGGCCTCCGGGTACCACACCGGCCTCGACTTCTCCGCCCCCGCCGGCACGCCGGTGAAGAACATCCACACCGGCACCGTCACCGAGGCCGCGTGGGCCGGCAGCTACGGCTACCGCGTCACCGTCAAGCTCGACGACGGCACCGAACTCTCCTACAGCCACCTGTCGTCGATGTCCGCCGTGGCCGGCCAGAAGGTCACCACCGGCGACGTCATCGGCCACGTCGGCTCGACCGGAAACTCCTCCGGCCCGCACCTCCACCTGGAGGTCCGGCCCGGCGGCGGCAGCACCATCGACCCGCTCAGCTGGATGCGCAACAACGGCATCCAGGTCTGAGCCGGCACGCACCGGGACACACACGGCGGGACGGTCCGGCAGGGCCGTCCCGACCAGTCGCGGCACGCACCACCGCACTCCGCACCGGGCTCGGCCGGCTCGCCCACGCGCCGGCCTTCCTGACACGCGGCACCGAACCAGTGCACCGAACCAGTGCTCCGAACCAGTGCTCCGAACCAGTGCTCCGACCGGCCGGGTGACGCGCGCTCACGAGCAGCGTTCGCCACTCCGGCCTCCCGGGCGGCGCGGACCCACCACCACGGTGGTCCGCCCGCCCGCCCCGATCGCCGACGGCCCTGACGACATTCCCCCGACGTCAGGGCCGTCGGTCTGTCCGCCTCCGCCGTTCGGGGAGACCCGCGCCCCACGGGGAACACCGACCGCCCTCGGCGCCGTTGGTCCGACCATGACTTCCAGGACACTCGGCTCACTGACCGTCTCCCCACTCTGCCTCGGCGGCAACGTCTTCGGCTGGACCGCCGACGAGGCCACCTCCTTCGACATCCTCGACGCCTACGCGGACGGCGGCGGTCTGTTCGTCGACACCGCCGACAGCTACTCGGCGTGGGCGCCGGGCAACAACGGGGGCGAGTCGGAGGAGATCATCGGCCGCTGGCTCGAACGCGGCGGGCGCGGCCGCGGCCTCGTCATCGCCACCAAGGTCGGAGCCCACCCGGAGTACCGCGGCCTGGCACCCGCCACGCTCAAGGCCGCCACCGAGGAGTCGCTGCGCCGCCTCGGCGTCGACACCATCGATCTGCTGTACACCCACTTCGACGACGAGACCGTCGAGGTCTCCGACATCGTCACCGCCCTCGACGACCTGGTGCGCGAAGGCAAGGTGCGGGAGATCGGCGCCTCCAACATCAGCCCCGAACGGCTCCGCGCCTCACTCGACTTCTCCGCCCGCGAGGGCAAGGCCGCCTACGTCGCGCTCCAGCCCAAGTACAACCTGGTCGCCCGGAACGCCTACGAGGGGCCACTCGCCGAGGTCGCCGCCGAGTACGGACTCGGCGCCGTCCCCTACTCCGCGCTCGCCTCCGGCTTCCTCACCGGCAAGTACCGCGACGGGGCGACCGTCGACAGCCCCCGCGCCTCGGGGGCCGGACGCTACCTCGACACCATCGAAGGGCCACGGGTGCTCAGCGCGCTCGACCAGATCGCGACCGGCCGGGAAGTCGCCCCGGCCACCGTCGCCCTCGCCTGGCTCGCCGCCCGCCCGACGGTCACCGCGCCGATCGCCAGCGCGCGCGACGTCGAGCAGCTGGCGCCGCTGCTCGCGCTGCGGGAGTTCGAGCTCACCACGGCTGAACTCAGCACGCTGGACGAGGCGTCCGGGCCCTCCGCGGTTTGACGCCGTTGAAGCCGAGGGGCGGCGGGGGCGCGGGCGTCCGGCCGTCCTGGGCCCGCCGGCGGTACACGCTCCGGCTCACCCGGTGGCGGACCGCGCCTCGTCCCACAGGGCGCGGGTGAGGCCGGCGGCCGGGCCGGTCCGGGCGTGGCGGAAGCCCGTCCCGGCCCACAGCGCCATCGCCTCCGGCGCGCCCGCCCGGACCGCCGCCGTGCGCAGCGGCGCGGTCAGCCGGTGCACCTGCGGGTACGCACGCGGGGCGTGCGCGCCGTGGGCCTCGGTGAAGTCGCTCCGCAGCGCGCGGGCGGGGCGCCCGGTGAACGCCCTGGTGACCGTCGTCGCGGTGAAGGCGGGGTCCACCAGCGCGTCGCGGTGCGGACGGGAGGTACCGGCTTCGTCCGTCCGCAGGTATGCGGTGCCCAACTGCGCGGCCACCGCGCCTGCTTGGAGCACCGCTGCGATGTCCCGCCCGTCGGCCAGCCCGCCCGCCGCCACCAGCGGCACCCGCACCCGCCGGGCGATGCCCGCCACCAGTTCGGGCAAGGGGGCCGTCCCCGGTTCGTCGTCGACCCGGTGGGTGCTCCGGTGGCCGCCGGCCTCCGGACCCTGCACGCACAGCGCGTCCGCCCCCACGGCCACCGCCGCCTCGGCCTCCGCAACCGAGGTCACCGTCACCACCAGCGCACTGCCCGCGGCCCGCAGCGCCGCGACCTCCTCCGCGCCGGGCAGACCGAAGGTGAAGGACACCACCGTCACCGGGTCGGCCACCAGACCGCGCACCTTCGCGTCGTAGTCATCCCGGTCGTACAGGTCGCCCTCGGGCAGCGTGACCCCGAACCGCTCGGCCTCGGGCCGCAGTTCGGCCCGGTACGCCGCCAGAGCGTCGTCCCCGCCTCGCTCGCCGGGCACGAACAGATTCACGCCGAACGGCCGGTCCGTCCGACCGCGAACCGCCGCCACCTGCTCCGCCAGCCGGTCAGCCGACAGATAGCCGCCCGCCAGAAACCCCAGAGCGCCGGCCTCGGAGACCGCCGACACCAGCCCGGGCGTCGCGACACCCCCCGCCATCGGCGCCTGAACCATCGGCACCACCGGCACGACGAACGCCCCGCCCGTCCCGGACCCCGCCACACCGACCCGCTCCACCATGCCCCCATCGTCGCACCCCGAGCGCTTCCGCTGCCTGTGTCGGCCAACTCGCGCGCCGAACAGCTGGACGCCGCCGAGCGCCGGACTAGCTGCGCGGGCCGGGGAGCCGTGGACCGCCGACGCCGTCCTGGGCATTGCCACGAAGCAAGTCGGAATTGTGCTTCGCCAGACCTGGCAGAAGTGCCGGGATGCCTGCCGCCGGAACGTCACGCGGCAGCTCGAGCTGACAGGACTCCCAGCGCCCTTGACTGCCTCGATCGTCGGGGACGTGGGAGCAGATCCACTGGCGTGGCACAGTGGCAACTCGCACAGGGGCGAGCGCTGCTGTCAACTGGAGAAGCACCAGGTGCCAGTGGCTGTCGCGGACCATCGTCTCGTATTCGTGACGTGACAGGTAAAAGCGCGAGTGAGTGGGCAGGGTCTTTGAGAAGTGATCTTGTGTCCGGGTTCGTCAGGTCAGGCCGAGAGCGGTGAGGGGCCGCTGGTGGTCGCGGCCCGTGCGGCGGAGTGCGGCGGCGATGTTGGTGTGGCCGTCCTGGCGGTGGACGCCGATGGCGAGGTTGCGCAGGCCGGCCATGACGCGGGGCAGGTGCCGGGTGCGGATCTTGGAGGCGTCCTCGTGGAAGGTGCGGTCCCGGACATGGTGGAGCTGGTTCTCGATGTGCCAGTGTCCGCGGATCCAGGCCGCGAGTTCGCTGCCGGTGGCCGCGCCGGGCGGCAGGCTCGTGACCAGGTAGATCCGCTCGATCGTCAGCTTGCCGGAGCCCAGGTCCCGCCTCCAGCGCACGACTTGGAGGGCCTGGCGTGCGTGCGGGTAGTCGAGGTGGGCGAACGCGGCGG
>NZ_BHZI01000329.1 GCF_004305975.1 Streptomyces otsuchiensis | reverse complement strand
CGTCTACCAGGAGCTTTCTTCATGTCCGCCGCCGGGGCCCGCAGCTCGACCACCCGTCAGGTTGGAAGGGGCTCAGTGGTCAACCGCGGTACGGACTGGCCCGAGGCTGCACGCGACAGCGTGGTCGCGTGCAGCCCAGTCCGTGCCGCGAGCTCGGCATAGGTCAACCCGGCTTCGTAACGAGCGTCACGCATGAGCTCCGCCAAGCGGAGCAGCGCTCGGTTGCGGCCAGGGATCGGCTTCTCCGCCCGCCCCACGGTTCCGCGCCCTAGCCGGCCGAATCCGGCCGACCCGACGACAGCTGCCCGCCGCGCCGAGGCCGTCCCAGACCGATCACTGTCGCTGCCGAACCGCTCGCCGCAGCGAGACACACGGCGACATCCTGCGCGGCGCCCCCGACCAGCACCAAGACCACCATGGCGATGACAAAGACCACCACGATGATGACCTGCCCGACGTCGGCCGAACCGTACCCCGCACCGTGCACGACACACCGCGCCTCAGCTACAGCCATATCCCACCTCCTGTAGACAAGGTGCGCACCGGTAGTGAACCGGCGGTGCGCACCTTGAAGTTGCTCCAACCGCTGCACCCGGCGGTTGGCGCCGCCGCGTGTGCAGTGGAACGAATCCTGTCAGGCGAATGGAGCAATTCGCCAACCGGGACGGTTTTTGATGCAGTGTTGTCCCAGGAAGCTGTCTGATCCTGCGACCCGTATGCTCTGGCCAATGCTGCTCTGAGCTGGACTCTTGAAGAGCCGCACGTCTCCCTGCTTCACTCGTAGCACATGCTCCCGACAGCTGGATTGATGCAACGGTGCCCAAACTTCGCTTGCAGGCATGCAGCCCTGGCTGACAGCATTCTGGACTCGTACGACACCTCGTACCCCCTGTAGCTGAAGGCTCCAACCGCTGCACTCAGGGAAAGGGCTGTCCAGTGTTGGCGCGCTGGCCAGCAAGACGGGCTGACCTCTCGGTCAGCCCGTCTGTTTGCGCGACCGCTTCTGTTGGTTCTTTTTCGATCCTCTCGAAGAAACGTCCGCCACTTGCGAGCGTCGGGCGGTGGCCCCCAGCGAATGGTCGCTGTTGGCGCTCCAGATGCGGACGCCGGCCCCGACAGCTACAGGCACCACCGCCCCGTGTCAGCCCAACGCCCAACCCACGGCCAAACACCGCCGCCACCCGCCGACGTGCCCCCACCTCGCTACCGGAACACGACCACGCCACCGACCGGCCCTGCCCGATCAGGCGAGGCGGCGGTGGACCCGGGGTGGCATCGCGGGCAGGGTCCCGGTGATCACCACCGGGACCGCCTCCAGGAGCGCGGAGAGCACGGCGGGCCACCGGCTGCCGGGGTCGTCCACCCACATCCGCGCGCCGAGGTCCAGGCCCGCGTCGGCGGCGGCCAGCGGCCCCAGGTCCGGCATCCCCACCACCGCCCACCCGGCCGTGCCGTACCGCTGCCCGGCCGCCTCCCGGGCCGCGTCGGCGGCCAGCGCCAGCAACAGCGGCACGTCCCCGCCCGCACTCGCCGCCGTGCCCGGAGCGAGCCTCCCGCCCGGCAGCAGGACGGACAGCGGCCGGACCGCGTCCCCGCCGCTGTGCGGGTGGGAGGTAGCGGCCGGGGCGGGCATCGGCTGGTTCAGCACCCACCCATAGTCGCACGTATATTCGATTTGATTGGGTTGGGTTCGCCCCCGCCGCGCGGGCCGTGTTCGTCGTGGCCACGTGTCGTTACGCCAGGCGTGACGACACGTGGCCGCCATAAAACCCAAGGCGCCCGAGCCCGCCGGATCCTCACGAGCGTGACGATCAGCGGCCGGTGGCGAAGCCCTGACCCGGCCGTACTGATTCGGCGCGCCGAGGCCGCCGCGATCGAGACCGCGTCGTCGTCGCTGAGGTGGCTCCTGCCACCACCCGAGCTGACGGACCCGGCTGCCCGCGCTGCCTGGCTCACGGCGATGGTCACCGCCGCTGACCATCTCCTCGCCGTGGCCGATGACCACGCCCACGGCGAGGACCAAGAGGAGGACCACCGGTAACGACCCCGGCGGGCTACACCCCCAGCTCGTCCAGGACCGCGCGCTGCTCTTCGGTGAGGCCGGCCTTCCGGGAGCGGGTGTTGGCGCGCCAGATCCCGAGCTTTACCGTCACTCCTGGCCGTTGATGACGAAGTGTTCGATGTGGGCCTGCGGGGGTGGGGTGTCGGCTTCCATCTCCGGCCCGGACCCGGGCGGGGTGAGCTGACGCCACCTACAGCACCCGGAACCGCACCAGGCGGCCCCACCTCTCGGTCGCCCGGTCGGGCCGGTCGGTGACCGGCGCTGGCGCCGCTTCGGCCCGGCCTTCCGGCCCTGGTCGAGCGGAAGGTCGACAACGCCTTGGATCCTCGGTCCGCTCTGCTGTTTCAAGGTGCCGTTTCATGATCATCGCGGGCCGGGGAGTGGGAGCGCAGGACTCGTTGAACTGCTGCTTCTGCAACAGACCGGACGTCTTCCTCGCGCAGTGGCTCGGCAGACAGTCCGGCACTGAACGAGAAGCCTTCGATCAGGGAGTGGAGATGCAGCGTCTCGCGGTCCAGATCCTCCCTCTCGATCGAGCCAGGGGGTAGGGCCTCGAGCAGAAGCGACCGGATCGCTTCCAGTGCGGCCGACGAGGTCGCGGCAACTTCTGCGGCAAGCGTGGGATCGGTTCGTGCCATGACCCGGTATTCGACGAGAGCGGCGTTCTCCTTTCGCTCCTGCTCGCTCGTGGGGACCACGAAGGTGATGACGTCGATGATGCGAGTGGCCGGGTCGCTGGAAAGTCTCGGATTGCGATTCACGGCTCGTCGGATGAGCGTGCGGAGCGTGAATCGCATGACCTCGCCCAGGGTGTCGCCGAAGTAGTGGCGGATGCTGCCGACCGCCAGACCCGAGCGTGCGGCGATGCGGGTGAGGGTCACTGTTCGAAGTCCGTGTGCGTCGATCTCGTCGATGACGGCGTCTGCGACCTGTTCGCGGCGGAGGTCCGGGTCGACTCGTTTCGGCATGACGCCAGCATACATCGAAGTAGCATGCCTGTGCTACGTTATCTAGCATGAGCAAGCTAGATAGCCTGTCGGGCGACGCTCCCCGGCGTTCGAGCCCGGGGAGGGGAGCATCATGAGCGGTATCGAGGACACCTGGCCCGACGCTTCGGGGCCGGAGCGGGACCAGGGCGACGCACACTTCGGAGCCGAAGGACTCGCGAGCACCCTCGGGGAGACCGCTCCGCAACCGGGTTCGCCGTTGCCGCGCTTCCGCCCGTCACTCTCGCTCCAGCGCACACGGTTCACAGCCGAGCGGGCTGATGGGTCGACGATCACCGTCGACGTGAACCACGCATCACAGCAGGCGTCGATGTACCGCAACAACCGCCACGTCAGGACTGCCGACATGCCCGCGCAGTTCGCGGTGGGGCACGACCGTGTAGAAGTTGCGGCGACCCGATACGGGATGCAGCGCATCCACCTGGTGCACGCGGACGGTACGCAGCGACGGCTCGATCCCGCTCCCGGGACCCCCGAGCACTGGCGTGACCAGCTATCGCGTCGTCACCCGAGGGTGGGGCGAGCGCTGGCCGTCAGTGCGGTGATCGTGCTGGCCGTGAACCTCGCCCTCCTCGCGCCGCAACTGCTCGAAACGGCGTCCCACTCGGCGATCTGGGCACGTTACGCGACGCCGCTCGACCTCCCTGTCGCTCTGCCGGTGTGGGCGAATACGGCGCTCGCTCTCACGGCGGCCCTGGCCGGCCTCGAGCGGGCTCTCACGTTCCGCCACAGCCGCCTCTTGGGCGTCGACACCGACTTCGTCGACACCTGACGGACGCCGTCACCCAGTCGGGACCAGTGGTACCAGCCAGAACTCGACCACTTCGGACATGGCAACAGATCCCCAATAAGCCCCAGGAGGGCACTATGCGGACACGTAACCGCGCGACGACGCAACGCCAAGGCTTCGCGCCAATCGTCGCCATGGCGACTTCGGCCGTACTCCTTGTCGCCAGCTGCACATCGACCGCACCCCCGAACGAGCCCGCGCCGACAGAAGGTCTCGAGAGCTACCTCGAGCAGGATGTCGGATGGGCCGGCTGCTCGGACAGCGCCACGAACACGATGGATGAGGAACTGTTCGACAATCCCGAACTGCAATGCGCGACGATCGAAGTCCCCGTCGACTACGACAAGCCGGACGGAAACATCGCGAAGATCGCACTCCTTCGCATTCCGGCATCGGGCGAGGCGGACGGATCACTTCTGATCAATCCAGGGGGGCCGGCAGGTGCGGGAACCAGCTTCGTTGCCGCGAACTTCTCGCTCTGGCAGGACAGCCCCCTCGCCCAGCGGTTCGACATCGTCGGCTTCGACCCGCGAGGCGTCGGGGGCTCGACACCCTCACTCGACTGCTACAGCGACGAGGAGTACGACGCCGGAGACACGCCCGGGTTCGGGGCGGTGTACGACATCGCCACCGCTGCACAGGCGGCGGAGCTCGCCGATCGCTGCATCGAGGGCTCCGGCAGCGTCGAGAACCTGATCAACGCCGGCAGCGTGAACGTCGTCCGCGACATGGACGTCATGCGAGAGGTCCTCGGCGACGAGAAGCTCTCGTTCCTGGGCTACAGCTACGGGTCCGAGCTCGGCGCAATGTACGCCGAGACCTACCCCGACAAGATCAGAGCCCTGGTGGTCGACGGCGCGGTGGATCCGACCCTGAGCCCGACTGAGCACCGAAAGTCCCAGTACGTCGCCGTCCAGCAGCGCTTCGATGAACTCGCCGCGCTGTGCTCCGAATCGTCGGACTGCGTCCTGGGAGCTGATCCCGCCCAGGCCAACGATCGCCTCCACGAGATCCTGGAACCACTGATCGAGACGCCGGCGGTGAGCAGCGACGGCCGGGAAGTCACCATCTGGGACGCCTACCTCGGCATCAATGCCGGCCTGTACTCGGAGGCGAGCTGGCCCACCATCATCTCCGCACTCGGGGCACTGGACGAGGGCGAGTCCGACGAGATGCTCGCCCTGCGCGACTCCTTCTACGGCCGCACCGCAGCGGGCGAGCACACCATTGACCTCGACGCGAACATCGCGGTGCGATGCATGGACTGGCCCCGAGTCAGCCCCGAGGAGCAAACTGCAGCGGCTCGCGAACTCGGCGAGATGGCGCCCATGTTTGCCCTTGACGAGCTGACGGGCAGCAACTTCCGTGACGAGTGCGAGGCGTGGCCCGCACCGCCGTCCCGCGACCAACCCTGGGTCACTCCGACCTCCGACCTCCCCGAGACCCTTGTCGTCGCGACCACCGGAGACCCCGGCACGCCGTACACCGGCGGCGTCACCCTGGCCGAGACCCTCGGCTCGAGCCTGTTGACGGTCGAGGGGAAGCAGCACGGCGCCTATCTCGTCGGAGGCAGCGACTGCGTGAACGACATTGTCGACGCCTACCTCCTCGACCTCGAAACGCCTCCAGAGGGCGCACGCTGCGCGCTGTAGGTCGTGGTGAGCAGGGGCAGCCCCGGGCACCGGTCTTCCGGTACCCGGGGCCGCCCCGGGGCCGGGGAAGGCGCGCCACCCCAGGGCGGGCACCGCGACGGGCGGCGGGTCCACGACGTTCCTGTCCGCGTTCGCCTGCATGAACGCCGACCCCGCCTCCCGCACCTACTACGACAAACACCGAGCCGGCGGCAAGACCCAAGCCCTCCTCCGCCTCGCCCGCCAACGCATCAGCGTCCTCTACGCCATGCTCCGCGACGGAACCATCTGCCAACCCACACGACCCCACACCGCTTGACGAAACACATAGAGGCCCCCCGCGGTTCCGGCCCGCCCGCTCGCCGCCGCCCGTGGCGCACCGCACCGTCGCCGCGTGCCGCCCTCGGCCCGCCCGCCGGCTCGGCCCGGGTGCTGCTCGACGACGTCGACCAAGAGCCCCCCAC
>NZ_BHZI01000328.1 GCF_004305975.1 Streptomyces otsuchiensis | reverse complement strand
TCCGGCCGGACATCCTGTGGTGGACCCGGCCGAACCTACCGCTGGATCACCGCCGCCTGTCAACACCTGTCCGACCTGGGCGTTTTGACCAAAGTTCCAGGTCAGTGCGGAGAGGTCGGCGGCACGCCCCGCACCCGGCACACATCGTTCGGCGGTATCCCCGGACCGGAGATCACCCGTTCAGTCGATCGTGGACGGTACGGCCCCCGACGACCGTCCGCAGGCACTCGGGCAGCGGGCCCCCGGGGGTCAGATCCGGCAGTCCCGGCGTCGCGGAGCGCGGATCGGTGGACCAGCGAACGACCCTGGCGTCGGGCGCCTGCACCACCAGATCGCCGGTGCGCCACACCGCGTAGTCCGCCACCGCGCCCGGCACCAGGGTGCCGGCACCGTCCCGCCCCAGCGCCCGCCAGCCGCCCCGGGTGTGAGCGGCGAACGCCGCCCGGACGGAGATCCGGTGTTCGGGGGTGCGGTGGAAGGCGGCGGCCCGCAGGGTGCCCCACGGGTCGATCGCGGTGACGGGGGCGTCGGAGCCCAGGGCCAGCGGCACTCCGGCCCGCAGCAGCGCGGCGTACGGGTTGAGCCCGGCGGCCCGCTCGGCGCCCAGCCGGGTCGCGTACATGCCCTCGGTGCCGCCCCAGGCGGCGTCGAAGGCGGGCTGTACCGACGCGGTCAGGGCGAGGTCGGCGAAGGCGGCGATCGTGTGCTCGGTGAGCATCTCGGCGTGCTCGACGCGATGCCGGGCCGCGCGGACCCGTTCGATCCCGACATGGTCGGCGGCGGCACGCACCCCGTCGGTGACGGCGGTGAGCGCCGCGTCGCCGATGGCGTGGAACCCGGCCTGCACACCTGCCTCGGTGCAGGCGGTCACATGGGCCGCGACGGCGGCGGCGTCCAGATGGGCCTCCCCCGTGTGCGGGGCGTCGGCGTAGGGGGCGTGGAGATGAGCGGTGTGGGAGCCGAGGGAGCCGTCGGCGAAGAGGTCGCCCGCGGCCCCGCAGGCTCCCAGCTCACGCACCCGGGCGGCGTCCCGGGCGTTGGTGAACGCCTCGGCCCAGTAGCCGAAGACCCGCGGGCCGGGCTCGGCGGCGGCCAGCGCGAGCAGGCCGGTGAGATCGTCCTCGCTGGAGATACGGGGCCCCGCGCACTCGTGGACCGCGCCGATGCCCAGCGTCGCGGCGTGGCGCAGCGCGGCCCGCTGCGCCGCGGTGCGCTGCGCGGGGGTGACGGTCGCGTGGGCGGCGGCGCGCACCGCGTGGTGGGCGTCACCGGTCAGCGGGCCGTCCGGGCTGTAGCCGTCCTGGGCGGTGATGCCGGGGACCTGCTCCAGCAGGGCGGTGGTAGCCAGGGCCGAGTGCACGTCGACCCGGGTGAGGTACAGGGGGCGCCCACCGGCGGCGGCGTCGAGTTCGGCGCGCCCCGGCGGGCGCTGCTCGGGCCAGGCGGTGGCGTCCCAGCCGTGGCCGAGCAGGACCCGGTCGTCCGGACGGGAGCGGGCGTGCCGTGCGACCGCCTCCAGCGCCGCGGGCAGGTCGGTGGCGCCGGTGAGGTCCAGGCCGGTGAGCGCCAGCCCGGTGGCGGTGGTGTGTACGTGCGCGTCGGTGAACGCGGGGGTGACGAGCGCGCCGGCGAGGTCGACGATCTCGTTCGCGCCGTCCACGAAGGATTCGGCGGCGCCCTCGGACCCTACCCAGGCGACGCGGTCGCCCTCGACGACCATCGCGGTGGCGAACGGGTCGGCCGGGGAGTAGACGGTGCCGCCGCGCAGCAGGACGGTGGGGCGGGGGGCAGTGGGGTCGGTCATGTCGGACAGTGTTCCGCGCCCGGTGGGCGGCGCGGTTGCCGGGGGCGGTGAACCGGCGGCCGTGTCCGGGGCCCGCCCCGTGGCCGACGGCGGGGCCGCGCCGCCCCGTGCGGCGCCGGCTCGTGCGTGACGCGCCGTCAGACGCGCGGCGGGCGGGCCTCGTACGGAGTGGAGAGAACCACCGTCGTGCGGGTGGAGACTCCGGCGAGAGTGCGGATCCGGGCGAGGAGGTCCTCCAGCTCGGTCGGTGCGCCGACTCGGACCTTGAGGATGTAGTTCTCGTCACCGGCGACGCTGTGGCACGCCTCGATCTCGGGAACCCCGGCGAGCCGTTCGGAGATGTCGTCGGGCGCGCTGGGGTCGAAGGGCTTCACCGAGATGAACGCCGTCAGCGGGAGCCCCACGGCGTCGGGGTCGACGATCGCGGCGTAGCCGCGGATCACCCCGCGCTGCTCCAGCCGTCGCACGCGCTGGTGCACGGCGGAGGTGGACAGGCCGGTGGCCTTGCCCAGGTCGGTGTAGCTCATCCGCCCGTCGGTGACGAGCAGCTCCACGATGTGCCGGTCGAGTTCCTCCACAGCCGGTCAACTTACTGGTACGGGCGCGCGCGGTCACACCCCGGGCGCCGTCAGGAAGCCCGGGACGGCACAATGTGACGAACGCCACATCACCGCTCGGCGAGTGCGGTAGCTCACAGTGGTTACTGATGGGATGCCATGGGCAGTGCTTGGTGTGGCCGTCGGCCCACCGTTCCGTCCTACGGGGGAATGCCCTATGCGCAACGTTAAGCAGATCCACTCCGCCGGGCCCGAGGCCCGGGCTCCGGAGGGCACCGTGACGTCCGGCCACTGGCCGGAGGAGGATGCGGACGCCGACGACGGTGTGGATCACCCGGTGGTGGTGCGACGCGCCTGCCCGACGTGCGCCCAGCCCGTGGCCGTGACACCGGCGGAGACCGAACTCCCCGAGCACGCGGTCTGCTCCACCCCGTGGAACCCCTTCGGGCTGACGGTCTGCCCCGGCTCCGGCCGGCCCGTCCCGGGAGCAGTGCCGGTGATGGAGCCGGTGGCGGTGCGCGGCGAGGAGCCGCTGACCCTGCCGGAGACGCTGGACTGGCGCACCCAGCCGTTCTCGCACGCCGGACGGCACGCCGCCCGCGCCACCGAGCCCGCCCCGGCGGCCGCGCCGCTGGACGCGGTGCGCCAGGCCGCTTAGGGCGCCCTCGCGTTCCCGCGGGCCGTCCCCGCAGGAGCGGAGGTCGCGGCGCGCGACCGACCGCGGCGCACAGCACCGCACAGGCCCGTCCGGCCGCCCATGACGCGGCGGCCGGACCACGTCGGCCTCCCGGCGGATGCCGGGAGACGACGGGCCCTCACCGGCGACGGGGACACCGCCACCGGCGCGGCGCTCCACGTCGGCGCTCCACGTCGGCGGCCGACGTGGGCGACCGACGTGAGTGGCCGGCCGTCAGTCGGCCGGCGAACCCGCGAGGTGACGGGCGATCACCAGACGCTGGATCTGGTTGGTGCCCTCCACGATCTGGAGCATCTTCGCCTCCCGCAGATAACGCTCTGCCGGGAAGTCCGTGGTGTACCCGTAGCCGCCCATCAACTGCACGGCGTCGGTGGTGACCTTCATCGCGGCGTCGGTGCAGAACAGCTTGGCCATCGCGGCCTGGGCCGAGAAGGGCTCACCCTCGTCGCGCAGCCGCGCCGCCGCCAGGTACAGCGAGCGGCCGGCCTCGATCTGCGTCGCCATGTCGGCGAGCAGGAACCGCAGCCCCTGGAAGTCGGTGAGCGCCCGGCCGAACTGCCGGCGCCTGGCCATGAACGCCAGCGCCTCGTCCAGCGCGGCCTGTGCGAGGCCGACGGCGCAGGCCGCGATGCCGAGCCGGCCGGAGTCCAGAGCGGCCAGCGCGATGGAGAAGCCCTGCCCCTCGGCGCCGAGACGGCGGTCGTCGGGCACCCGCACGTCGTCGAAGTTGATCTGCGCGGTCGGGGACCCTCCCATGCCCATCTTCCGCTCGGGCGCGGCCGCGGAGAGCCCCGGAGCGTCGCCGGGCACCAGGAAAGCGGTGATACCGCGCGGCCCGTCGCCGCCGGTGCGGGCGAGCACCGTGTAGAAGTCGGCGATGCCGCCGTGGGTGATCCATGCCTTGGTGCCGTTGACGACCCATGAGGAGCCGTCCCGCACCGCGCGGGTGCGCAGGCTCGCCGCGTCGGACCCGGCGGCCGGTTCGGACAGGCAGTAGGCGCCGAGCAGGCCGCCTCCGAGCATCGCCGGCAGGTGCTCCGCACGCTGCTCGGCGGTGCCGAAGGAGGCGAGCGCGTGGCAGGCGAGCGTGTGCACGCTGACGCCGAGGCCGACGGCCAGTCGCGCGCCGGCCAGTTCCTCCAGTACCTGGAGGTAGACCTCGTAGGGCTGGTCGCCGCCCCCGTACCGCTCGGGGTAGGGCAGGGCCAGCAGCCCGGTCTCGGAGAGTGTGCGGAAGGTGTCGCGGGGGAAGCGGGCGTCCGCCTCCCCCTCGGCGGCGGCGGGCCGGATCTCCTTGTCCGTGAGGTCACGGACGAGATCCAGAAGCTGGTGGGCTTCCTCGCTGGGCAGTCGGCGCCGCACCGGCGCGGGATCCTGGGCGGGGTTCATCTCGCTCTTCCTCCCTGTCGGGCGCTGCGGCAGCGCCCTTCCGGGTGTGGCGGCGCCGCCGTTGGAACCGGACGTCCCGGCCCACCGGTTCGCGGCGGCCGTGACCTGCGGTCCGGCGTCAGGAGTATGCCCGACCGCCCGTGGTCACGACACGGCGCGTCCCATCTTCACCAGCCGCGAGGCTCACCGCACCCCGGCGCGCGCCAGCGCGTGGCGCTGCCGGGAGTCGGCGTCGTCGGGCCACAGGAGGTAGCAGACACCGCCGCTGCCGCCGAGCGTGCGCCCGTCCGGCAGCTCCGCCCGGGTGCGCAGCCAGACGGTCTCGAAGGCGCGGCGCGGGTAGACGCGCCGCACCCGCGCGTTGGTCCGGCCGGCCGGGTCGTGGGCCACCACGTCCCCGTCGGCCGTGAACCCGGAGACCACCATCAGATGGCCGGCGGTCTGGTACCCGGCGCCGGGCAGTTCCCCGTCGGCGAAGGACTGCGAGGTGATCACCGGGATACCGGCCGCGACCAGTTCCTCGACGTCCGTGAGCGAACCCAGCCGGGTGACGACGGCGTTCATGCCCGGATGGCTCGCCGCGTAGGCGGTGTTGAAGGGCCAGTTGCCGCAGGCCGCGTACCGGTGGTCGTAGGTGCGGCGGGCCGCGTGACAGACGTCCGGGTCGTCGTAGGAGCGGTCGACCCAGTCGGTGGCCCCGGGCTCGGGGTGGCGGCCCCAGTGGGCCAGCACCATGCGCACCGAGGTGGGCGAGCACCAGGCGCGGCCGCCGCCGTCGTAGCGGGGGTAGCGGCCGGTGTGCGTGTACTGGGACAGACCGGTGAGCCCGAGTTCCACGCCTCGTCCCACGCCCGGCTCCGTGGGCGGGGCCGTGGTGCGCACGGGCACGGCGGAGGTCATGACCCCGGCCCGCCGCACCCGGGGGCCGGTGGTGTGTCCGGGCGCCCGGTGGAGGGTGAGCCGGAGCCGGTACCCGGTCAGCCGCATCCCGGAGGCCGGCTCGGTGACGGCGAGGGTGTCGGTGGCGACGGCGGTCGGGCCGTCGCTCTGCCGGGCGGCGGACGCCGGGCTGATGTCGCGGTCGTCGGCGGCCCAGTCGGCCAGCCGGTACCAGGGGGTGTCGGCGCCGTCGGAGCGCCGGGCCCGGACCTCGACGCGCAGCCAGGTTCCGGGCGGGGTGTCGGCGTTCCACGAGACGACCAGCTCGGTGGCCGGCTCTGCCGCCTCCTGGAACGCGGAGGTCCAGCGGGCGTACTCCCAGCGGCGGGTGAGAAGCCCGAACGGGTCCTCGCGCCTCTCCTCCCCCACGGCGGCGGCCATCGTCAGCGAGGCGCGGTCACCGGCCGGTGTCCCGGTGCCGACCACCGTGCCCGCCGCGGTGCCGTCCTGCCAGTCGGCGGCCGTGGTCCAGGAGCGGAACGCGGCGGGTGCGGCTGGCGAGGTCTGTCCGGCGCCGGGCGGGGGCGGGGCGGGGTGGGGGGGTGGGGGGATAACGATGTCAGGGGAAGGGATGCGGCGCCGGGGTG
>NZ_BHZI01000327.1 GCF_004305975.1 Streptomyces otsuchiensis | reverse complement strand
GGGGTGCGGTCGTCGAGGATGATGACGGGGGTGGCGTGGTCGGGGTGCTCGTGGGCGACGTCGCGGACGGCGTCGCTGGTGCGGTTGTAGACCGTGGCGGCCAGGGCCCAGGTCGCCAGGTCGGGGTCGCCGCCGGCCTCGGCCTCGGTGTCCTGGTCGAGGAAGCGCTGCTCGTGGGTGTAGGTGACCTGTCGCATGGCGGTCAGCACCGCGAGGACCGAGCGGCCGGAGAGGGAGGTCTCGATCCGCCCCTCGTCGGACACCTCCACCTGCTCCGGGGGGCGGAAGTGCGGGTGGCCGCCGGTCTGTTCGGTGATGAAGTCCCAGGTCTCGCGGTGGCAGACGAGGGTGGCGTTGCCCATGCCGGCGGCCTTGAGCAGGTGGTCGAGGTGCGGGGTGCGGTAGACGCGCGGGTGCTCGTCGGTGCGGGGCGTGACGGTGGGCTGGGACGGGGTCTCGTCCGCCGGGCCGGTGCCCGTGCGCGCGTGGGCGGTGCGTGCCTCCGTGAGGGGGTTCACGTGCGGGCTCTTGTCGTGGGCCTTGCTGTTGGCCTCGTCGTCGGTCATCGCGTCGCTCCGGTCGCTGGTGGTGGGGTGGTGTTCGGGGCCGGGCGGCTCGGGGTGTTCGGCCACTGGCGTGGGGTCCGGCTCGGGTGCCGGTGCCGGTGGTGGCGGCTCCGACGGCGGTGCGGGGTGGCCGGGTTGGTCGAGTTGGTCGAGTTGGTCGACGCGTGCCCGGGTGGCGTCCACCGCGGCGCGGGTGTCGGTCAGGCTCTTGAGCGTCCGCTCGTGTAGGCGCCGCAGTTCACGGTTCTCGGCGCGGAGCGTCTCCGCCTCGGAGGAGACGGCGCCGAGTACCGCGTGCCGTGTCTGCTCGGCGGAGACGCGCAGGCCGTCGAGTGCTCGCGACTGTTCGTCGGCCTCGCGCAGCAGCTGCTCCAACTGGGCCCGCACCGCAGCGATCTCCCACTTCCACCCCATGTCACTCCTGTCTCACCGATCGTGATGGCGCGGCATTCCTCCCCGGGGTGGTGTCGGCTATTCCGGTGATTTTTGGACGGCCCGGCCGGTGTTGCCCGTCGCGTCGTGTGTGGGGTCGGCGCTCGGGGGTGTATGACCCTGGCCCTGTACGGGTGCCCGGACGCTCCGTGGTCGCCGGAGGTGGCGTGGGTCGTTCTGGTGCGCGCGGCTGGCAGCGCGCCGTGCGTTGTGCGCCGGGGCGCGTGCGGCCACCGGGTGTGCTTCGAGCGACCGGTGGATGGCCGACCCGAGGTCTTCCTGAGTCACTGTCCGGCTGCTTAGGGTGATCGGTGTCGAGTGTCCGTGGAGCGAAACGGGGGGATTCCGTGACACGCGTGACGAGGGCGGGCGTGGTCGCGGTCGCGGCGGCGACCGCGTTGCTGCTGACCGGGTGCGGCGACGCCGACGGCGGCGCGGCCCAGGTCCCGGGGGTCGGCGAGGGCGGCTCGTCCGACACCCCCGAGCCCGAGCCCGAACCGGACGACGACGCGGCGAACGACGGGGTCGACCGTCCCCGAATCGAACTGCCCGAGGGCATCAGCGGTGTCTACGAGGGATGGGAGTCGGAGGACCCGACCGAGCAGCGGGTGCTCAGCGACGCCCGCGCGGCGCAGAACGCCGTCGACCTGGCGATCGTGGAGCACGAACCACAGGCGGACTACGTCGGCTTCTACCACGCGGCCGAGGCGCTGGTGGACACCGAGGAGTGGATCGCCGGCTTCGTGCGCAACGACCTGACCATCACGGGCACGATCCGCTACGTGGACCCGGAGGTCACCCCGAGCGGCGACGACCAGGCTCTCGTCGCCTACTGCGCCGACGAGAGCGGCGCGGTCGCCTCCGACGTCGGCACGGGCGAGGAACAGCCCGACTCCGCCTCGCCGTACGTCGCCTACCGCAACACCCTCCAGCGGGACGACCGCGGTGTCTGGGTGACGGTGCTGGTCCACACCGAGCGTGGGCAATGCGCCGGGTGACGCGCGCGGGGCGGGCACCGGCCCGGCGCGCCACCGTGGCTCTCGCCGTCACCGCGGGGCTGCTCATGACGATCGTGATCCCATCCGGCGCCCTCGCGTTCGGCAACGGTGACGGGGACTCCCGCGGCGGCGGTGGCGGCGGTGGACTCGACGGCGGCCGGCTCACGGCCGACGTGCACGCCTCGGAGATCGTCATCACCGGCGACCGTAAGGGTGACGGGGGCGGCGGCCTGGAACCCCTGAGCGGCGACTGGACGCCGCCCGTCTGCTGGTACGAACCGTGGATGACCGCGGAGGAGTTCGCCGACGCGGTCGAGGAGATGGAGTCCTCGGGTGGACGCGGCCACCGGGCGCTCAACATCAACTCGCCCGCCGTCGCGTTCACGGACATCTACCGTGACAACGACCCGGCCGGCTGGGCGATCAACACCGGCAGCCGGTACGGCGATGTGGGCTACGACGACTACAACCGGGACGCCGACGAGGACGGGCTGTGGTGGCGCGGCGTCATCAACCCGCACCGGGCCGACGACTACCGGCCCGGCACGGACTGCGTCGAGCCGATCTTCTGGGGCGATCCGGTGAACCCGCCGGAGGTGGAGGAGACGATCACCGACGAGATCCTGGCGGAGTACGCGTACGACGAGATCGGCATCCCCGACACGGAGGTCGTGCTGAATCCGACCGGAGCGCAGCTGGTCAACCTGGCGACATGGATCTGGGTCGACGGTGTCGACCTCGAACCTCGTACTGTGCGGGCGGAGTTGCCGGGCCGTGGGGTGTGGGCGGAGACGACGGCCGTGCCGGTCTCGCTCACCCTGGACCCGGGGACGCCCGACGCGGACCTCTTCCCCGCCGACGGTGTCTGCCCGGTGGTGGACGGCAGCGCCGGGGAGGAGTGGGAGAGCGGGCGCTCCGGCGAGGACCCACCGTGTGGTGTCCTCTACCGCCGCTCCACGCATGTGGCCGGGTCCTACGAGTTGAGAGCGACGCTGACGTGGGAGGTGACCTGGACGGGGTCGCACACCTGCAGTTGTGACCGTGTCCTGCCGGACGGGCGGTTCGAGACCGCGGTCGAGGTCGCGGTGCAGGAGTCCCAGGCGATCGTTCGCTGAGCCGGGCTCCGGCGGGTCAGGGGGTGTCGGGGGTGCTGTGCTCGCGGGCCCGCCATTCGGATTCCAGCATCGCGTAGTGGAGTTCGGAACCCCATTCGCCCTTGAAGATCTCGGACTCGACGAAGTGCGCCTCCTGGCGCATTCCGAGTCGCTCCATGAGGGCGGCCGAGGCGGTGTTCCGGGCGTCGCAGCGGCCGATGACGCGGTGCATTCGGGCGGTCTCGAAGGCGAGTCGCAGGATTTCCACGGCGGCCTCGGTGGCGTACCCCTGTCCTCCGTGGTCGGGGTGGAACACGTACCCGAACTCTCCCTGCCGGTGTTGTCCGCTCCGCAGGGTCAGCAGGACGTAGCCGATGACGGTGCCGGCTGCGTCGACGGCGAGCGTGATGGTGTCGCCGTCCGCGCGCAGGGCTGTCTGGCCCTGGCGGAGGGCGAGTTCGCGGGCATTGTCCTCGGGGGTGCGGGCCTCGTTGTAGAGGTAGCGGGCGACGTCCGGTCGTGACTCGAACGCCAGCATGTCCGCCTCGTCATCGGCGGTGAAGGGACGGAGCACGAGGCGTGCCGTCCGGATGGGTTCGGTGACCTGGGTCATGTCGCGTCCTTTCCGGGGCCGGCCCGGTGGCCGTCCCGCCTCATTCCAGTGGGGACGCGGGGCTCCGCGCAACCTCGTTTGAGGTCGGCCAGTGATCGGCCGGTGTCGTTCGGTGGTCAGCCGGCTGTCTGCCGGGGGCTGAACTGGGCGGCCTGGAGGTTGTACATGTCGGCGTAACTGCCGCCGTCGGCGAGGAGTTGTTCCGGGCTGCCGGATTCGACGAGACGTCCCCGGTGGAGCACATGCACCAGGTCGGCGTCGCGGACGGACGCCATCCGGTGGGTGATGAGGATAACGGTGTGCCCGCCGTCCGCCAGCGAGCGGATGCGGCGGAACACCTCCTGCTCGGCCTTGGCGTCGAGGGCTGCGGTGGGCTCGTCCACGACGAGGATCGGCGCTTCGCGGTACGCGGCGCGGGCGATTCCGAGTTTCTGCCACTGTCCGCCGGAGAGCTGGTGGCCGCGCTGGTAGACGCGGGAGAGGAGGGTGCCCCAGCGCTGGGGCAGTCCGGCGACGAGGGAGGTGGCTCCCGCTGCTTCGGCGGCGCGTTCCAGCCGCTGGGCGTCGGCGGGTGCGTCGGACTGGCCGATCCGTACGTTGACGCCGGCGGTGAACGGCCAGCGGTAGAAGTCCTGTCCCACGAGGCGGAACCTGCGGAACAGTTCCAGCCGGTCGAAGCCGGACGCGTCTGCGCCGTCCCAGCGCACGGTCCCGGTCTGCGGCCGGTAGAGGCCGCAGATCAGTTTCACCAGGGTCGACTTGCCCGAGCCGTTCTCGCCGACCAGAGCGGTGACCCTCCCGGCGGGGACGGTGAGGGAGACGTCGTGCAGCACCGCGCCGCTGTCGGTGCCGGGGTAGGCGAAGGTGAGGTTCTCGACGCTGATCTCGCCGGGGACGGTGGGGGGATGCTCGCCGCCCTCGGGGATGTCCCGCTCGTGGCCCCCGGAGATCACGCGGTGCAGGTCGTGCACGAAGAGGCTGTCCTCGTGCATGTCGTTGATCTGGCGGACCAGGCTGTCGAGGGCGGAGGAGCCGGTGCGGATCGCCACCACGGCCGCGCCGGCCGTGGCGATGGCCATCGCGCCGGTCCACAGCAGTGTGCCGAGCGCGAGGTAGGTGAGCAGCGTGGTCGCGCCGGTGAGGGTGGCGGCGGCCAGCCCGATGGTGGCGGACTGCTTTGCCAGGCGGGCCTGTTCCGCTTCGTTGGCACGGGACATGACGTGGAAGTGGTGGAGCAGGAAGGGCCCGACGCCGTGCACCCGGATCTCCGCGGCGGCGTTCTCGTCGATCAGCATGCGCGTCAACTCGTTGACAGCACGGCTGTGTTGCATCCACTCGTGGTAGGAGCGGTACCGGTGCCGGGCGATCGTGAGGGTCGCCCAGGTGCTGGGCACGGTCATCAGGAGCAACAGCGGCAGCATCACGGGGTGCAGCGCCGTCAGGACGCCCGCCGCGGCGACCAGCGAGATCAGCCCGGCGATGACGCGGGTGCCGTAGCCGATCATGTTGCGGGCCGAACGGGCTCCGTACTGGGCCGACTCCAGAAGCTTGTGGTAGGCGTGGTCCTCGACGGACGCCATCTCGACGCGGAGCGTCCGGCTCAGGTACTGCTCCTGCGCGAGCCGTTCGACCTGGGGCCGGAGCCGGCCGTCCGCGTAGGTGGAGACCGCCGCCAGCAGGGCGCCGGCCGCCGCGGCTGCGGTCATCAGCGCGATGGCCGGCATCGCGTCGCGCAGTCCGTCGGTGATGTTCGCGGGAGCGAGCAACGCGGCCAGCACGGCCTGGACACCGAGCAGGACGACCGCCTGGACGACGCCGCGCAGCGTCTCGGCGGTGGCGACGACGGCGGTCGCGCGGCGGTCCGCCTGCCAGGCGAGCCGCACGCAGACGCCGAGCATGCGGGGCAGCCGGCGGATGGTGTCCCAGGCGGAGAGGCTCAACAGGTGGTCGTCGTGGACGGACCAGCCCATGGAGTACCTCAACGGGCCTCCGTACAGCAGTTGTTCGGAGGCGGAGGCGGAGGCGCCGGCGGGCGGCTGCTCGCCGGGGTCGCTCCGGTTGTCGCCCGGCTGGTCGTCCCCTTCCGCGCCGCGCCGTGTGGTGCCGGTCGGCCGTCCGAGCCATGATCGCCGCATCTGATCACTCCCTGAGGTGCGCCGGGTACGCCCGCCCGCTGCGGGTGGGCCTATTGCAGCCGTTGAAATGCCCTGTGTGCAGGTGGAGTTGAGGTGACCGTGCGCCGGGGTGCTGCGACCGGGACAGGAGGTGTGCGGGGGCGCGGG
>NZ_BHZI01000326.1 GCF_004305975.1 Streptomyces otsuchiensis | reverse complement strand
CCCCGGACCCGCCCTCCCCGGGCCCGCTTTCCCCCGGAGCGCGTCGACGGCCGTGCTCACGCCGTCGTCCCGGGCCTCTGCTCCGACAGCGCGTCGTCCGCCCCGGGTGTGCGTTCCCGCTCCGGCGACCACGGGGTGTCGTACAGCCGCCGGAACCGGGCGGAGACCAGCCACTGCAACGCCCCGGCGGCGATCCCCGTCGAGATGGCGACGTTGGTGGCGAAGGCCACGGCGGTGAAGACCACCAGGAAGCGCGGTCCGCGGCGCTTGAGGACGTAGCGGTACATCGAGGGGTCGCCGGCGACGGACAGCCCGGCCAGTGCCACCGGTACCAGCAGCCAGACCGGGCCGGCCAGGACGAGCGGCAGGGTCACGACCGCGCCGAGAGCGGCCACCGCGGCCAGGGACCGCGAGGCGGTCTCGAAGCCCTTGGCGAACCGCCGTCGGCGGGCGAACAGTGGAACTCTCAGCCGGGCGCGGCGGAAGAGCTTGCGCAGCAGGGGCAGCAGCCTGTGGTCGTCGTCGTGCCGCCCGAGGACGTGCGGGGTGACCCGGATCTGGTAGTGCTCGGACATCCGCTCGCCGTACTCGACCTCCTCGGTCTGCCGCAGCCGCGGGTTGAACGGTCCCACCCGCTGGAAGACGCTCCGGGGGATCGCGGTGAGCGAGGAGAACAGGAAGCTGACGGTGCCCAGCGACTCCATGCGCCAGCAGTAGGCCTGGAGCACCCGGCACTCCTCGACGACGCTGTCCCGGATCAGCGGCTGGTCCTCGTAGATGCCGCACACGGCGCCGTACTCGGGGTGGGCGAGCAGCTCCTCGACGGCCTTCTCCACGGCGTCGGGACGCAGCGCGACATCGGAGTCGACGAAGAACAGCACCTCGCCCCTGGCGGCGGCGGCACCGGTGTTGCGGGCCACGGCGACGCCGCTGTTGCGTGGGGTCTGGAGAACGGTCACGTCACGCCGGCGGGCGATCTCCAGGGAGTCGTCGGTGCTGTGGTCGTCGACCACGATCACTTCGAGCGGCTCGTAGGTCTGCCGCAGGGCCGCGTCGACGCACAGCCCGATCGAGTCGCGGTAGTTGTAGTTGGGGATGACGACCGACACGAGGGGTCGGGACACGGTGCCTCCTGGAGGACGTGGCTAACGGTGGGTGGCGAGGAGCGTGCCGCCGAGCAGCAGCGCCCAGAGCAGCGAGTTGACGACCATGGCGCGGTCGCGCACCAGGATGCGGGTGGGTTCTCCGCCGTGGCCGCTGTGGACCTGGAGGAGTTGCAGGTACCTGGCCATGGCGAAGAGCGCGAAGGGCGCGGAGCCGAACACGGCGAGGTCGGCGAGCCCGGCACCGACCGACTGCTGGAGGTGGATCAGGAAGGTCGTGATGGTCACGCCGGAGCACAGCACGATCAGGTGGTCGAGGTACTGGACGGAGTACCCGCGCAGCGCCGGCCGGTGGGAGACGCCGCCGGTGTCCATCTCGTGTCTGCGTTTGCCGAGGACGAAGATCAGGCAGAGGGAGAAGACCGAGACCAGCATCCAGCCGCGGATCCCGGTGCCGGCGGCCAGGTGCCCCTGGACTACGCGCAGGGCGAATCCGGCCGCGACCAGGAAGACGTCCAGCAGCGGGACGTGCTTGAGGCCGCGGCTGTAGGCGACGTTGAGGCAGAGGTAGACGGCGACGGGCCACCACGCGGTGACCGGACCGAGCAGCGCCGCCGCCACCAGGGCGAGGGCGAGCACGGTGCCGAAGACGACGGCGGCCGGTACCCCGACCTCTCCGGAGGCGATCGGCCGGTGGCGCTTGGTGGGGTGGCGGCGGTCGCGGTCGCGGTCGTGGAGGTCGTTCCAGACGTACACCAGGGACGACGCCAGGGTGAAGAGCACGATGGCCCAGGCGATGCGCGGGAGCAGCCCGGCTGGTGCGGCCTCGGTGTCCAGGAGCGCGAGGGGTACCACCAGCAGGTTCTTCGGTAACTGGCCGGGGCGGACGAGGGCGAGCAGTGCCCGGGGCAGGCCGCGGCGCCGGCCGTCGGGCGGCGCGGCGGGCTGCGGCGCGGGTGGGGGTTGGTCGGGGATCCGCAGCGGCGCCGTGTCCCTGGCCAGGGCGGTGTCGAGCGGGACGGCGGTGTCGCGGGCGATGGCCGCGTCCCGGGCCATGGCGGTGTCGAGAGGACGGGCGGTGTCGAGAGGACCGGCGGTTTCGAGAGGTATCGCGGTGTCGAGGGGCTGGTCGGCGTTCGTCGTCACGATGGTCTCCTCGCTCAGAAGAAGGCTTTGGCCAGGCCCAGAGCGCCCTGTTTCCACGGGTCGCGGCTGGTCCGCCCGGTGGCTCCGGGCGTCGGAGTGGTGGCCCGGTTCTCACGCCACCACTGGTAGGTGCCGAGAACGGCGTCCCGGTTGGAGTACCGGGGCGTCCAGCCGAGCGCGTCGCGCACCTTGTCGATGCTGACGTAGGAGTCGGCACGCAGCTTGTGGACCAGCCGGCCGTACACGGGCGAGAGCCGCAGCCGGCTGAGGGTGTCCAGCGCGAGAACGGCGGGGGCGGCCGGGATGGACACCACCCGTTTGCCGTGGCCGGCGGCGTCCAGCACGGCCTGGAAGTCCTCCCGCAGGGTCCCGAACTCGGCCGCCGCCAGGTTGAAGGTGTCGTCGGCGACCGAAGCGGGGGCGACGAGCGTCGCGGCGACCGCGTCGACCAGGTCGTCGACGGCGAACATCTGGATGCGTACGTCGCCGCGGCCCAGCACGGGGAAGTTCCGGCCCTCCTCCGCCCATTCGAAGAGCATCGCGAACAGGCCCATGCGGCCGGGGCCGACGAAGGTCTTGGGCCGCAGGACGGGAACGCACAGCCCGCGGGCCCGGAACTCCTCCGCGACCTCCTCGGCGCCGGCCTTGGCGCGGCTGTAGGCGTCGACCGGACGGCGGGGGTGGTCCTCCGTGGTGGGCACCGTGTCG
This sequence comes from Streptomyces otsuchiensis, assembly GCF_004305975.1. Taxonomy (GTDB): domain Bacteria; phylum Actinomycetota; class Actinomycetes; order Streptomycetales; family Streptomycetaceae; genus Streptomyces; species Streptomyces otsuchiensis. The sequence goes on along the minus strand of NZ_BHZI01000326.1, from coordinate 3,093 downwards.
GGGAGCCCGTAGACGGCGGTGGAGGAGATGTGCACCGCGCGTTCCAGGCCGGTCTCCTGAGCCGCCGTCAGGACGCAGCGGGTGCCGTCGACGATGATCGAGCGGATCTCGCCCTCCGGGTAGCTGGGCAGCGCCGCAGCCGTGTGCACCACCGCGTCGGCGCCGTTCAGGGCTGCGCGCACCCGGTCGGCGTCCCGCACGTCCGCGGTCAGGTGCTCGACGCCGGGTACCTCTTCCACGGGCGGCCGGAGGTCGAGGCTGCGCACCCGCGTCCCGGCCGCGGCCAGCGACCGGACCAGGTTGCCGCCGAGCATCCCGCTGCCGCCCGTCACCACCACCGTCCTCACCACAGCGACGACACCTTCTGCCGGACGAAGCGGGTGACCAGACGGGGCAGTCCGGCCGCGAGAGTGCGGTCGAGCCGTTCCAGGAACAGCTCCACCTCGTCGGTGGTGGCGACCAGCGGCGGGCCGACGACCAGGGGGTTCTTCCCGTTGAGGGTGTAGTAGGCGTAGGTGTCGTGGTCCTGGTAGAGCGCGTTGACGACGGCGCAGGCGACGAGCTTGGTGCCGAACTGCGGGTCCTTGGCCAGCCCGCCGGGGGCCGCCTTCGCCACGAGGTCGAGGATTCCGGGGCTGCCGAGGAAGCAACCCCACAGCGCCCCGGCGCCACGGACTTCGGTGACGATGTCGGAGTGCTCCTTGGCGATCCTCTCCAGGCCGGGGCCCAGGACGCTCTCGATGGCCCGGGCCCGGGCGGGGAAGTCCTCCTCGACGGCGATGTTGATCGCCTCGACGGCGGTGGCGCATTCCTCGCCGAAGCCGTAGTAGGTGGTGCTGGTGCTCTGGAGCAGCGCGTCCTGGAGGTTCTCGTACGCCCGGTGGAAGACCGGCCGGCGCGCGACGTACGCCGAGATGGAGGACTTGCCGCCCCCGAAGGACTTCGAGGTCGTCACCACGTCGGGCACCAGGCCGGGGTGGCGCATGAAGTGGAACATCGTTCCGGTCTTGCCCCAGCCGCTGTAGATCTCGTCGAAGATGAGAACGATGTCCTCGCGGGTACACAGCTCCCGCAGCCCGCGCAGGAACTCCTCGGAGCACCACCGGATGGTGGAGGCGCTGAACGGCTCGATCAGCAGCGCGTAGACGTCCGACTTCCCCTTGGCGTCACGGCTCGCCTCGACGGCGGCCCGCACGGATTCGAGGTCGTCGTAGGTGAAGCTGGCCACGCCGGGGATGCCGGGGAAGGCGAAGTGGTTCTGCGAACTGCCGGTGAGGCTGCCCGAGCCCAGGAGCTTGCCGTGGAAGCTGATGTCGCTGCGCAGAATGGTCCCGCGCTTGCCCCCGTGGTACTTGTACGCCAGCTTCACCGCACCCTCGACGGCCTCCGCTCCCGAGTTGGGCAGGAAGGACATGTCGAGGTCGCCGGGGAGCACGGCCGCCAGGTTGTGCGACAGCGCGGCGAGGTAGGGCGAGAAGTACGTCTTGTGGACCTCCATGCGGCCGCGTTCGGCGAACCGCCGGCGTGCCTCCAGGATGCGCGGATGGTTGTGACCGTGGCTCAGGACCCCGACGCCACCGGTGAAGTCGAGGATTCTGCGGCCGTCCCGCGTGTGGACGTAGACCCCCTCGGCGCGGTCCACGAGTTCCCGGCCGAATCCGAACGAGGTCATCAGGGAGACCTGGCTCTTGTTGACGTACCGCCGGTACAGGTCGTGCACCTGGTCGACGGACAGTCCTTCGGCGTCCTCGATGCTCATGAGCTCGGTCATACGGTGCTCTCCTTTCGCAGGGGTGTGGCAGGGGCGGAACGGTCCCGGAGCGCGACAGCGCCCAGGGCGGCTCCGGAGGTGGCGAGTTCGGCGACGAGGGTCAGGACGCGGCTGGCGAGGGCGGCGGCCACGGCGGCCGGCAGCGGCAGCACCGTGGCCAGCGCCGGGACCAGCAGCAGCTCCCGCACGCCCACACCGTCGGGGGCGAACACGGCCACCGACCCGACGACGACGGCGAGGGCGAAGCCGCCGACCGCGACGGGGAAGGCGGCCGCGGGATCAGCTCCCAGCAGCACCGCGATCACCCACAGATGCACGCCCGAGAGGACCCAGGCGAGGGTCTGGAGGACGATGGCGAGCCGCAGGTTCCCCGGCCTCCCCGGCGACGGGGGCGGCTGCCGCCGGGCGAGCCGGGCGGCCAGCCCGGCCAGGACGTGGATGAGATCGGGCCGGGCGACCAGGACGAGCAGCAGCGCCAGGGGAAGCAGCAGCCACCCGGCTCCGTCCGCCAGCAGCGTGGGCGCGACCAGCAGCCCGACCGCGCCTCCGGTGAGCAGCACGATCACGAGGTTGACCAGGTAGGTCCCCGCCATCTGGCTCTTGGTCGCCCCGACCTGCTCCCCCATCCTCATCTGGGCGATGAGGCCCCACACCCGCCCGGGGACGAACTTGCCCAGGAAACCGACGAAGAACATCCGCACTCCGGCGGCTCCCGGTACCGGCAGCGCGACGGCCGACAGCGTCAGCAGCCAGGACCGGGTGCCGCACAGCAGGCCGGCCGCGCTGACGACGGCGGCACCCAGCAGTGCCACGGCCGAACCGCCGTGGAAGAGCCCGGCGAGTGCGGACCAGTCCTGGTCCCGCAGCGCGAGGACCACCCCGGTGACCACGGCCAGCGAGAACGCCACGGTGAGCAGGCGCCGCCACGCCGTGCGGCTCATCCGCCACCCGGCGCGCCCGGCGCGGCGGTCCTCCCGGGTGCGGACGGCGACACGTGTACCGGGCGCCGGCGCTGGGTCCATCGTCATGTGGGGGTCCGTTTCGGCGATCGGTGCGGATCGGACGGAGGAGGTGGTGGTGGAGACGTGAGCAAGCTACGGACACGTCGCGGCCGGGCGACAGTGGCAGGGGCCCGTCCGCCGGAGCTGTCGGCGAAAGTGCAAGACGGCGCTACGACCAAGGGCGTAGCGGATGGACGCACGCCGTGTACGTGCCGGGTGGGGAGGTCGTAGACCGGCCGTCGCCGCGCGGCCCGGGGCGGGTCATGGCCCGGCGCTGTTCCGTGGCCCGGCGGTGGGCGGGAAACGCGGGCGGACGGGGGC
>NZ_BHZI01000325.1 GCF_004305975.1 Streptomyces otsuchiensis | reverse complement strand
CCCCATCCCCACCCGCTGCGACCCCTGACCACCGAACAGCACCGCGAGGCGCCGTCCGGAGGTGGCACGGCCGGTCCCGGTGCCGGGACCGTCGGGGCTCTGCCCGTCGGCCGCGAGCGCGTCGAGGGCGGCGAGGAGGTCGTCTCCGCCGTGGCCGAAGAGCACGGCGCGGTGCTCGAGCTGGGCCCGTCCGGTCGCGAGGGAGCGCGCGACGTCGGCCGCCGGGACGTCGGGCCGGGCCGCGGTGAACTCACGCAACCGGGCGGCCTGTTCGCGCAGCGCGGCCGGGGTGCGGCCGGAGAGCAGCCAGGGCAGCGGCAGCCCCTCGGGGGTGCGTCCGGCCGGCGCCGGCGCGTCCTCCGCGGGTGCCTCCTCCAGCACCACATGGGCGTTGGTCCCGCTCACGCCGAAGGACGACACCGCGGCGCGGCGCGGGCCGTGGTCGCGCGGCCAGGGGGTGTGCTCGGTCAGCAGCTCGACGGCGCCGGTCTCCCAGTCGACGGCGCTGCTGGGCCGGCTGATGTGCAGGGTGGCGGGCAGCGCGTCATGGCGCATCGACTGGACGGACTTGATGATCCCGGTGACTCCGGCGGCGGCCTGGGTGTGACCGAGGTTGGACTTCACCGACCCGAGCCGCAGCGGCCGTTCCGCCGCGCGGCCGGCACCGTAGGTGGCGAGGAGTGCCTGGGCCTCGATGGGGTCGCCGAGGGCGGTGCCCGTGCCGTGCGCCTCCACCACGTCCACATCCGCCGCCGACAGGCCCGCGTCGGCCAGCGCCGCCCGGATCACCCGCTGCTGCGAGGGACCGTTGGGCGCGGTGAGCCCGTTGGAGGCTCCGTCGGAGTTGACGGCGGTGCCCCGCACCACGGCCAGCACCCGGTGACCGTTGCGCCGCGCGTCCGACAACCGCTCCACGAGGAGGAGCCCGGCGCCCTCGGACCAGCCGGTGCCGTCGGCGTCGTCGGAGAACGACTTGCACCGCCCGTCCTTGGCCAGGCCCCGCTGACGGGAGAACTCGACGAAGAGGTGCGGGGAGGTGAGGATCGTGACACCGCCGACGAGGGCCATCGCGCACTCCCCCGCGCGCAGGGCGCGGACCGCCTGGTGCAGGGCGACGAGCGAGGACGAGCAGGCGGTGTCGACGGAGACGGCGGGACCTTCGAGGCCGAAGACGTAGGCCAGCCTGCCGGAGGCGACACTCGGGGTGTTCCCCGTCAGCAGCAGCCCTTCCACTCGGGGGTCGCCGTGGCGGGCGGGCTGGTCGTAGTCCTGGGCGGAGATGCCGACGTAGACGCCGGTCCGGCTGCCCCGCAGGGTCGTCGGGTCGATCCCGGCGTGCTCGAAGGTCTCCCACGCCGTCTCCAGCAGCACCCGCTGCTGCGGGTCCATCGCGAGGGCCTCACGCGGGGAGATCCCGAACAGTCCGGCGTCGAAGTCGGCGGCTCCGGTGAGGAATCCGCCGCGGTCCACGGTGGAGGTGCCGGGGCTGTCGGGGTCGGGGCCGAACAGCGTGTCCAGGTCCCAGCCGCGGTCGTCGGGGAACTCGCCGACGGTGTCCCGGCCCTCGGCGAGCAGCTCCCACAGCGCGTCCGGAGAGCCGATGCCGCCGGGCAGGCGGCAGCCCATGCCGACGATCGCGACCGGTTCGCCGGGGCCGGTGCCCTGAGCGCGCACCTGGCGGCCGAGCCGTTCGTTCTCCTTGAGCGAGGCTCGCAACGCGGCCACCAGATCCTCGCGGGATTCAGCCATGCAGGTCTCCTCCTCGCAGCCGGCCGGGCATCCGCGTCGCACGTTAGGCGGGGTGCGGGGCGGCTCCTATGGGGCCAGTCCACGCCGTGGGCACTGACCGCGAATTGTCCCGACAGCCCGCCGGTTCGGAAGGGCGATAACGGCATCTTCTTCTTGAAGCGGACGCCGGGAGGCCGGGTGCGCGGTGCCCGCCCGCAGACGGGACGACCGCGCGCGGGGAGTCCCCGCGCGCGGTCGCGCGTACCGGCCGGGTGGCTGGCCGGCTGGCTGGCTGGCCGTCCGGTTACGATCCGCCGCCCAGCGCGCGCCGGATCAGCTCGTCCTCGTCCATGGCGTCGATGTCCCCCACGCCGCCGGTCCCGGAGTCGGCCCCGCCGCCGGCGCCGCCGGCGCTCTCCGCCTCAGCGGCCTCCTCCCCCAGCAGCCGCACGGTGAGGTAGCGGGCGAGGGCCTCCGGCGTCGGGTGGTCGAACACCACGGTCGGCGGCAGGCGTTCACCGGTGGCCCGCGCGAGCTGGTTCCGCAGTTCGACGGCGGTGAGGGAGTCGAAGCCGAGGGCCTGGAACGGCCGGTCCGGCGGTACCCCGTCCACTCCTTCGGAGCGGTCCCGTCCGAGGACGCCCGCGGTGAGGGCCCGCACCAGGTCCGTGGTCTCCCGCCGGGCCGCCCCGGGCGGGAGTCCGGAGATCCGCCGGGTGAAGCCCTCCTCGGTGTCTCCCGCGCCGGGGGCGGCGGCGGCGCGGCGGGCGGGCCGCCGCGTCAGCCCGCGCAGGACCGCGGGCAGGCCGGCCCCCTCATCCGGGGTGCCCGCGTCGGCCAGGGCCGCCGGGTCGAGGTTCAGCGGCACATGGAACGCGTCCCCGGTGGCGGTGGCGAGGTCCAGGAGCGCCAGGCCCTGCCGTGGCTCCAGCGGCAGCAGTCCCGAGCGCGCCATCCGGGCGAGGTCACCCTCCCCGAGGTGGGCGGTGATCCCCGCGCCGTCCTGCCGCCACAGCCCCCAGGCGAGCGAGGTGGCGGCCAGTCCGCGTGACCGGCGGTGGGCGGCGAGGGCGTCGAGCAGACCGTTGGCGGCGGCGTAGTTGCCCTGGCCGGGACCGCCGAGCACGGCCGCGGCCGAGGAGAACAGGGCGAACAGGGCGAGGTCCTGGTCCGCGGTGAGGTCGTGCAGGTGCAGGGCGGCGTCGGCCTTGGGGGCGAGGACCCGGGAGAGCCGGTCCGGGGTCAGGGTGGCGACGACGCCGTCCTCGACGACGCCCGCGGTGTGGACGACGCCGGTCAGCGGACGCGCCCGCGGTACCGACGCCAGCAGCCGCCGCACGGCGTCCCGGTCCGAGACGTCGCACGCCGCGAGGGTCACCTCCGCCCCGGCGGCGCCGAGTTCGGCCGCGAGCTCACGGGCGCCGGGCGCCTCGGCGCCGCGCCGTGAGGTGAGCAGCAGGTGCCGCACGCCGCGGGCGGTGACGAGGTGGCGCGCCACGAGCGCGCCGAGGTCCCCGGTGCCGCCGGTGATCAGTACGGTGCCCTCCGGGTCGGGCCGGCGCGGCACGGTCAGCACCACCTTGCCGGTGTGGCGCGCCTCCCGCAGGTACCGGAACGCCTCCGGGGCCCGGTGGACGTCCCAGGCGGTGACCGGCAGCGGGGTCAGGACGCCGCGTTCGAAGAGGGCGACCAGCTCCGTCAGCATCTGCTGGATGCGGTCCTCGCCGGCGTCCAGGACGTCGAACGCCCGGTACCGAACGCCCTCGTAGGCGCCGGTCACCGCCTCCGTGTCGCGGATGTCGACCTTCCCCATCTCCAGGAACCGGCCGCCGTCCCTCAGCAGCCGCAGCGAGGCGTCCACGAACTCTCCGGTGAGGGAGTTGAGGACGACGTCCAGGCCGCCGCTGTCCGCGAACGCGTTCTCGAAGTCGGTCGTGCGCGAGGAGGCGATCCGCCGCTCGTCCAGGCCGAGTGCGCGGAGGGTGTCCCACTTGGCGGGGTGGGCGGTGCCGTAGACCTCGGCGCCGAGATGGCGGGCCAGCTGGAGGGCGGCCATGCCGACGCCGCCCGCCGCCGCGTGGACCAGGACGCGCTCGCCGGGGCGGACCCCGGCGAGGTCGGTGAGGGCGTGGTAGGCGGTGAGGAAGACCAGCGGCATGGCGGCGGCCTGCTCGAACGTCCAGGTGTCCGGGAACGGTGTGACCATGCGCCGGTCCGCGACCGCGACGGGCCCGAACCCGCCGAAGACCAGTCCGGTGACCCGGTCGCCCGGCCGCAGCCCCCGCACACCGGGCCCGGTCTCCAGGACCACGCCGGCCGCCTCGCCCCCGAGCATTCCGGTGATGCTGGGGAACATGCCGAGGACGGTGAACACGTCGCGGAAGTTGAGCCCGGCCGCGCGCACCCCGATGCGGACCTGCCCCTCGCCGAGCGGCGCGAGCGCCTCGGGGCAGGGCACCACGCGGAGGTTCTCCACGGTGCCGGTGCCGGTCATGCCGAGGCGCCAGGCCGGTTCCCCGGGCAGGGGGGCCAGGGCGCCGTCGGAACCGTGGCGCGCCAGGCGCGGGGCGAGGACGAGGCCGCCGCGCAGCGCGGTGCGGGCCTCTCCGGTGGCCAGGGCCGCCGCGAGTTCCTTGACACCGGTGCCGTCCTCGGCGTCGACGAGGACGATCCGGCCGGGCTGCTCGGACTGTGCGGAGCCGATCAGTCCGTGGACGGCCGCGCCGGCCAGGTCGGGGACGTCCTCACCGGGGAGCGCGGCGACCGCGCCGCGGGTGAGGACCAGCAGCCGGGTGTGCTCACGGGCGGGGTCGGCGAGATGCGCCCGCACGACGTCGAGGGCGGAGCGGGTCGCGGCGTGCGACTCGTCCCCCGGGAAGGGCGGCGACCAGACCAGGACGTCGGGCGGGCCGGCGCCGTCGTCGGGGTCGTGGGCGGGCAGACCGGTGCCGTACGGGTCGCCCTCCCCCAACAGCGCCCACCGGCCGGGCACTTCGGGCGGTGCGGCCGCGGGCTCCGGCAGCGGGGTCCAGTCCAGGCGGTACAGGTGGTCGAGGGCGGGGTCGCGGTCGGCGACCCGGTCGCGGGTCAGCTTGCGGACGGTCAGCGCTTCCACGGAGGCGACCGGCGCCCCGGAGGTGTCGGTGAGGAGGAGCCGCACGGACTCACCGCCCAGGTGGGTGAGGGTGACCCGCAGGGCACGGGCACCGGTGGCGTGCAGGGTGACGCCGCTGAAGGCGAACGGCACGAACGCGGCGTCGGCGTCGAGGAATCCGCTGAACCGCAGGGCGTGCAGGCAGGAGTCGAGCAGCGCGGGGTGGATGCCGTACCCCTCGGCGGGGCTCTCCCCCGCCGTCCCGCCCGCGGCCTCGGGGAGTTCTACCTCCGCGTACACGGTGTCGCCCTCGCGCCACATGGCGCGCAGCGCCCGGAAGGCGGGGCCGTAGTCCACTCCCACCGCGCGCAGCGCCCGGTAGACATCCTGGGTGGCCAGGGCGTCGGCGCCGGGGGGTGGCCAGGCGCCGCCTCCTGGCTCCACGGGCTCAGCGGTTGCCCGGGCCGCCTCGGGGTGGACGGAGGTGGGCCGGAGCGTTCCCGTGGCGTGCGTGGTCCACCCGGCGCCCGTGCCCGGCTCTCCCGCGCCCGGCTGGGCGTCGATCCGCAGCGTGCGCGTCCCGCTCGGTGCCGCCGGCCCGACGACCGCGCGCAGCCGCACGGACGCGGTTTCGGGGAGGACCAGCGGTGCCTGGACGACGAGTTCGTCGACGGTGCCCGCGTCCGTCTGGTCGCCGGCCCGTACCGCCGCCTCGACGAGCGCTGCGCCCGGCAGCAGGACGCGGTCCAGCACGCGGTGGTCGGCGAGCCACGGCTGGTCGGCGAGGGAGAGCCGCCCGGTGAGGACGGCTCCGCCGTCGGGCAGCGGCACGCTCGCCCCGAACAGCGGGTGGCCGGTGGTGTCCAGACCCAGCCGGGCGGTGTCACCGGTGGTGCCGGGGGGCTCGCCGATCCAGTAGGGCCGGCGCTGGAAGGCGTAGGTCGGCAGCTCGGCGGGGCGGGCGCCGCTGCCGTCGAACAGGGCGCCGAGCCGGACCTCGTGGCCGCGCGCGGCGAGCCGTCCGACGCCGGCCACCAGCGTGTCGGGCTCCGGGCGGCCCCGGCGCAGCAGCGCCACGGCGGCCCCGCCGGGGCGGTTGAGGCTGTCGGGGACGAGGGAGGCGAGGGCGGCGGGGCCGACCTCCAGGAAGGTGGTGACGCCCTCGCCCTCCAGCCGGGCCACCCCGTCGCCGAAGCGGACGGTGCCCCGCAGCTGGTCCGCCCAGTAGTCG
>NZ_BHZI01000324.1 GCF_004305975.1 Streptomyces otsuchiensis | reverse complement strand
GGCGTACGGTGCCCGCCCACTCGCACCGCGGCCTCTCCACCGGTCCCGTAGAAGAGTCCGTCGCTGTCGAGGACGACCCCCGGAAACAGCGGCTACCCGGCCGGCTGCCGCTGCTGCTGCGCGCGAGGCTGGCGGTGCGGGAGCGGATCCCGGGTTGGGCCGGGGCTCGCTGTGGCGTCGAGCCGAGAACGCTGGCCGCTGTGTGCGTGGTGCTCGCGGTGGCCGTCGGCTTCGCGGTGCACCACTACTGGACCGGGCGGCCCCAGGCTGTGGCGGCGACCACCCCCACGGTCACCGCCTCGGTCCAGCCCGAACCGTCGGCCGCCGCTGCGGCACCCCCGTCCCCGGCCTCGCTCGGTACGGCGCACGGCTCCGACCCGACCGGTGGCCCCGTCGTCGTCGATGTCGCGGGTGACGTGCTGGAGCCGGGCGTCCTGACCCTTCCACCGGGGTCACGGGTGGCCGACGCCATCGAGGCGGCGGGCGGACCGGCGCCCGGAGCCGAGACCGAGGGCATCAACCGGGCCCGGATTCTGACCGATGGTGAGCACATCCGGGTGGGCGGGCCGGACGAGGCCGGTGTCTCCGTCTCCGCCGGTGGCGCCGGCTCCGTGGCCGGTGTGGCGGCCGACGGGCTGATCAGGCTGAACGTCGCCACAGCGCAGGAGCTGGAAGCACTGCCCGGCGTCGGGCCGGTGCTGGCGGGAAGCATCGTCTCCTACCGCGAGCAGCACGGGCACTTCACCTCCGTGGACCAGCTGCTGTCGGTCTCCGGTATCGGCGAGACCAGGCTGGCCGACATCAGGGAGCGGGTGGTCCTGTGATCGCCACAGCGCGTGCCCGGCCGGCTCCGACACCAACCAGCCCTTGTGCCCATCCACCCGGCGACCCCGGGGCGGGCCGCCTCCGGCGCGGCGCCGCCATCCTCCTCCGACGTCTGAGCGCGACGATCGCGCCGCTCTCCGAGGGGCCGCGCGCCGCTGAGGGTCCCGGTCGCCCCACGCCGGCGCGGGGCCGCCCGCCCGGTGGCGCACAGCGCGTCACCGTCAGCGGCCGAGCCGCTGCCCCCAGCCTGTTGTCGCCGTCCGAGCAGGAGAACAAGCCAGGCGATGAGCGCCCTCGCCACAACGGAGACCACGCCTGCCGACGACGAGGGGGACGATCCACCACCGCTGCCCGAGCCCTTCGATCTCCGGTTGGTCCCACCGGCGATGACAGCGTGGGCCGCGGCAGCCCTGGCGCTGGAGCTCACCACGCGCCAGAGCGTGCTCCTGGTAGTGGGCTGCGCGCTCGCGGCGGCCCTGGCCGGGTGCGTGGCGCTGCGGCCGGGGCGGCCCCTCACGGTGGCTGTCGCCCTTGCTCTGGTGGCCGGCGCCGCCGGTGGTGCCTCGGCCGGGCTCCACGCCGCGGCGGCCCGCTCGGGCCCGCTACCGGGGCTCGCCGAGCGCGAGGCGGTGGTGACGGCCGAAGTGATGCTCACCGGCGATCCCCGTCTGGCCCGGCCCAAGGCCGGGGCCTGGAGCCGGCCCGTGCTGGTGCCGGCCACGGTCGACACGGTGAGCGTGCCCGGCGGCTCGGCGACCCGCGTGCGCACACCGGTCCTGTTGATCGTCTCCGAGCCGGACGACGGCTGGCTGCGGCTGCTGCCGTCCACGCGGCTGCAGTTGTCCGCCCGTACCGCCCCGCCCTCCGGGAGTGGTGCGGACATCGCGGCGGTGCTGTTCGTCCGTGGCTCCGGGCCACCGCAGCCACTGGCCGGACCGTCCGCAGTGCAGCGGGCGGCCGGGATGCTCAGGGAGAGGCTGCGCGAGGCAACCGACGGCCTTCCCGCCGATCCGCGTGGACTGCTGCCCGCTCTGATCGTCGGCGATCCCTCACGGGTGCCGGAGGACCTCGACGAGGCGGTCCGGGCGACGGACCTGACCCACATGATCGTCGTGTCCGGGGCGCATCTGTCTCTGGTGCTGGCAGTGCTGATCGGCAGCGCCGGAACCGCGTCGCGCGCGGAACGCGGTGGCCTCGCGGCCCGTTTCGGGGTGCCGCTGCGTGTCACGGCGATTCTCGGCGGCGCGCTGGTCCTCGGATTCGTGGTTCTGTGCCGGCCCGGCCCCAGCGTGCTGCGGGCCGCCGTCTGTGGCGCCATCACCCTGCTCGCCATCGCCACCGGCCGCAGACGGTCCCTCCTGCCGGCGCTGGCGGCGGCCACTCTGCTGCTGATCCTCTACGACCCTACGCACGCCCAGTCCTTCGGATTCCTGCTCTCCGTGCTGGCCACCGGTGCGCTCCTGACGATCGCGCCCGGATGGAGCCTGGCCCTGCAACGGCGCGGCGTGCCACCGAGACTGGCGGAGGGACTGGCGGTGGCGGCAGCGGCCCAGTCGGTGTGCGCACCGGTCGTCGCCGTCTTCTCGGCGCGGGTCAGTCTGGTGGCGATCCCCGCCAACCTGCTGGCCGAACTCGCCTTCGCTCCCGTCCTGGTCATCGGCTGGACGGCGATGCTGGTCGCACCGGTGGCGATGCCGCCGGCCGAGGCCTTGGCCTGGCTGGCTTCCTGGCCCGCACGCTGGATCGCATGGGTGGCGCGTACCGGAGCGGCCCTCCCCGGCGCCGAGTTCGGCTGGCCGGACGGATGGTGGGGAGCAGCGCTGCTCGCGGCCCTGACGGTCGCTCTGGTGACGCTCGCGCGCGTGCTGCCCCGCCACCCCTGGCTGGCGGCGGGATGCGCGTTGCTGGTGCTGCTCGCCGCGGTGCGGCCGCAACCGCTCACCCAGTGGCTGTCCGGCTGGCCACCTCCTGGCTGGTCGCTGGTGGCCTGCGACGTGGGTCAGGGGGACGCCCTGGTGCTCTCGGCCGGCCCGGGCGCCGCGGTGGTGGTGGACGCCGGGCCCGACCCCGGTTCGGTGGACGACTGTCTGCGGACGCTCGGCGTACGGCACGTGCCCCTGGTGGTGCTCAGCCACTTCCACGCCGACCATGTCGGTGGTCTGGCTGGGGTGTTGCGTGGGCGCACCGTCGGGGAGATCCACACCACGGGTGTTCGCGACCCCGCGTCGCAGGCGGAGTTGGTGTCCGGCCTCGCCTCAGCCGCCGGAGTACCGATACGGGAGGTCGCGGCAGGCGAGGGCGGAGCGGTCGGCGAGCTGAGCTGGGAGGTGCTGTGGCCGCCCGGTGGAGCGACGGCGCTGGGAGCCAACGACGCCAGCGTGACCCTGCTGGTGCGGGCCGCGGAGCTGACGATGTTGCTGCCGGGAGACCTGGAGCCCCCGGCCCAGCGTCAACTGCTCGCGGCTCACCCCGACCTCCCGCCGGTGGATGTGCTGAAAGTGGCACACCACGGCTCCGCCTACCAGGAACCGGCTCTACTGGACGCGATTCGTCCCCGGTGGGCGGTGGTGTCGGCGGGAGCCGACAACACCTATGGACATCCGGCGCCCGCGACGCTCCGGGCGTTGGAGGAAGCCGGGGCGACGGTGCTGCGCACCGATGTCCACGGGGGAGTAGCCCTCACACCGGCCGGCGCCGTGGTGATGCCGTGAGACGCGGTTGTGGCGCCGGGGCGGGGGCAGGCCGGGGCCACAACATGGTGGCCGCGTGGGGCAGCGCTCTTGGCGGGACCCCGGCGACGGTGCCGGTCGCCCGGGGGCCCACCCCACCCGAGGGCGGTGCGGGGGCCACACGATCCGCCGGTCGCCCCGGCCGGGCAGGACTTCAGGACCAGGGCCGCGGCCCGATCCGTGGAAGGAGCCCCCGACGGTATAACGACGTCATGGATGAGCAGCTTGTTGACGACTACCTGGCACGGATCGGAGCCGAGCGGCCGGCGGTCGCCGACGCTGAGGCGCTGCGCGGCCTCCAGCGGCTCCACCGGTACGCCGTTCCGTTCGAGAACCTCTCGATCCACCGCGGAGAGGACATCGACCTGGTCGCGGAACGGCTGGTGGAGAAGATCGTGGCCCGTGGACGGGGCGGCTTCTGCTACGAGTTGAACGGTGCCTTCGCCGCGCTCCTCACCCGTCTCGGCTATGAGGTCACCCTCCTGGAGGCACGGGTCTTCGACGACGGCGCCCCCGGACTGCCCTACGACCACCTCACGCTGCGGGTGAAGACGGCCGACGCTGCCACGCCCTGGCTGGTCGATGTCGGGTTCGGCCGCTTCACGGAGGAACCGCTGCTCTTCGACAGCCGGGAGGACCAGCACGACGAGCGCGGAGTGTTCAAGATCGTGGAGCTGCCGGACGGAGACCTCGACGTACATGCCGACGGCCGCCCGCAGTACCGGCTCTCCACCCGGCCGCGTTCGCTGCCGGAGTTCATGGCGACGTGTTGGTACCACCGGACCTCGCCCAGGTCGCCGTTCACCAGATCCCTGATCTGCTCCCTGCCGATCCCCGACGGGACGGTCACGCTCAGCGGGCGCAGGCTGAAGACGACCGTCGCCGAGGAGGTCACCGAACGGGAGCTACCGGACGCGGAGTCGGTGCTGGCCGCCTACCGCGAACACTTCGGCATCACGCTCGACGAGGAGCCGACGGTCGGTGTCCCACCCGGAGTCCTGCGCGACCGGCCCGCCCAATAGCCCGGATCCTGAACCGAGGTCGGATCCAGATCCGAGGCCGAGCCCGGGGCCTAGCCGGAGGCCGGTGACGAGGGACCGGCCGGAGGGGCGGGCCGGCCCGCCGGTCAGGGACGGAGCGTCCGGGGCGTGGGCGCTCAGTCCCGCTCCAGCCACCCCTCGTGCTCCTCGGCCAGCTCCGCGAGCCGTCGCGGATCGTGTCTCCGGCCAGGGTCCTCGATGACGAGGAGCCACTGCGCGTCCTCCGCGTCGTCCTCTCCGGCCAGCGCCTCGCGGACGAGTTGGGGTTCGGAGTCCAGCGTGAACAGGTCGGGCAGTTCCTCGGCCAGGGCCTCGGCCGCGTCCCGGTCGGGCAGCACCAGGATGTGTCGTACGTCGGTCACCGGCACATTGTGCCCGGCTGTCGGTGGCGCGTGGGATGCTGGTCCGCGATGGCTGGGAAGAAGCAGGCTGACGGCAGTGGCAACGACGATCTCCTCGCCGCGGTGACCGTGGCGGTGGGGCAGGAGGAGTTGCTGCTCGACCGCGCCGTACGGCAGGTGGTGGACGCGGCGCGGGCCGCCGACCCGGACACGGACGTCCGCGATCTGGCCGTCGGGACCCTCCAGGCCGGGGGGCTGGCCGAGATCACCAGCCCGTCGCTCTTCGCGGAGCGCAAGGTGGTCGTGGTGCGGCAGTCCCAGGATCTGCCCGCCGATGTGGTCAAGGAGGTCAAGGCGTACCTGACCTCTCCCGTGGAGGACATCAGCCTGGTCCTGCTCCATCCCGGTGGCGCCAAAGGCAAAGGGCTGCTCGACGCCGCCAGGAAGGCAGGCGCCCGTGAGGTCGCCTGTCCGAAGATGACGAAGCCCGCAGACCGCCTGGCGTTCGTGCGGAACGAGTTCCGGGCGGCAGGCCGCAGCGCCACGCCCGCCGCGTGCCAGGCGCTGGTCGACGCCATCGGCAGTGATCTGCGTGAACTGGCCTCGGCCTGCTCGCAGCTCGCGGCGGACATCGAGGGCACCATCGACGAGGCCGTGGTCGCCCGGTACTACACCGGGCGGGCCGAGGCATCCAGCTTCACCGTCGCCGACCGCGCGGTGGAGGGCCGGACCGCCGAAGCGCTGGAGGCGCTGCGCTGGTCGCTCTCCACGGGGGTGGCCCCCGTGCTGGTCAGCAGCGCGCTGGCGCAGGGTGTGCGGGCCATCGGAAAGCTGGCGTCCGCCCCGCCACGCATGTCACCGGGAGAGCTGGCCCGGGAACTGGGGATGCCGCCGTGGAAGATCGACCGGGTGCGGCAGCAACTGCGCGGCTGGACGCCGGACGGGGTTGCCACGGCCGTGCGCGCGGTCGCCCAGGCGGACGCGGCGGTCAAGGGAGGCGGTGACGATCCCGCGTACGCGCTGGAGAAGGCCGTGGTGACCATCTCCACCGCCCGCTCGACCGGCGGCGCCCGCCGCTCCTGACCGTTCCCCGCCGTCTACCGCCGTCTACCGCCGGGCGACGCCCCCCACGCCTCCCTGCCC
>NZ_BHZI01000323.1 GCF_004305975.1 Streptomyces otsuchiensis | reverse complement strand
GCGCCCACCCCGAGCACGGCCGGCCCACACGACCAGGAGCAGATCGATGTCGGTCATCACCGACCAGAAGCCCGAGGACCAGCCCCCCGGGCTGACGTCCCGCAAGCGACGCCGCGTGGCCGACCCGGCGTTCCGCTGGTTCGTCACCATCACCGGCACCAGCGTCTTCATCATCCTGGCGGCGATGGTCATCCGGACCACCACCGAGGCGTGGCCGATCTTCCAGCACGAGGGCTTCTTCGGCTTCCTCACCGGCGACCGGTGGGTCTCGGGAGCCTCGCGCAGCGGCGACCCGGAGACGTTCACCGGCGTGTACGGCGCCTGGCCGTTCATCTACGGCACGCTGGTCACCGCGCTGATCGCGATCGTGATCGCGCTGCCGCTGGCGCTGTGCATCGCCTTCTACATCAACCAGCTGGCGCCGCGCCGGCTGCGCAACCCGCTGTCGTACACGGTGGAGATGCTGGCCGCCGTGCCGAGCATCGTCTTCGGCATGTGGGGCCTGTTCTGGCTGGTGCCCAACGTGCTGCGCCCGTTCTTCGAGTGGCTGGAGTCGTGGGCGGGCGGCTTCTTCCTCTTCGAGGGCCCGGTCTTCGGCCCCGGTTACCTGGCCGCCGGCATCGTGCTGGCGATCATGATCCTGCCGATCATCACCGCGATCGTGCGCGAGGTCATCGCCGTCAACCCGGCCGACCAGCAGCACGCCGCCTACGCGCTGGGCGCCACCCGGTTCGAGGTGATGCGGAAGGTCATCCTGCCCTCCAGCTTCTCCGGCATCGTCGGCGCCACGATGCTCGGCCTCGGCCGGGCCATCGGCGAGACCATCGCCGTGATGATGCTGATCGGCTCCACCAAGAGCTGGGACAGCAGCCTCCTGCAGCGCGGCGACTCGATGGCCGCCCTGATCGCCTCGCTCTTCAAGGAGGCCACCCCCGAGGGGGTGCGCGGGCTGATGGCGATCGGCGTGGCGCTGTTCCTGTTCACCATGGTCATCAATGTCGCCGCCCGCCTGCTGGTGTGGCGGATCGGCCGAGTCGCGGGAGACGCCGCCGTATGAGTGCCACCCAGGATCTGAAGCCGGACGAGAAGCCGGGCGAGAGGCCGGAGGAGCGGGCCGCGCGCCGGGCCGCCGGGCGGACCACCCCGACGGGGCACCGTTCACTGCGGGAGACGCAGGGCAACGCGGGCAGGCGGGCCGTGGCCAACCGGATCGCGCTGGGCGTGCTGACCGGCGCCATGGTGCTGGCGATCATCCCGCTGGTCCTCATCCTCTTCAAGGTGGGCAGCGAGGGTCTGGCCGCCGTCAACTGGAACTTCTTCACGCTCGACGAGCCGACCTACCGGACCGATCTGGCCGGCTACCGGGCCGGGTTCGTCGGCACCGCCTACATCATGGCCGGTGCGATCGTGATGGCCATCCCGCTGGGCCTGGCGACCGCCGTCTACCTGGTGGAGTACGGGCGGGGCCGCCTCGCCGCCTTCGTCCGGTTCTTCACCGACGTCATGACCGGCATCCCCTCGATCTTCGTCGGCCTCTTCGTCTACGGCCTGCTGATCTCCAGCGCGGCCGTCTTCCGCACCGGGTTCAGCGCCTTCGCGGCGTCGCTGGCCATCGCCATCATCATGCTGCCGATCGTCACCCGGTCCTCCGAGGAGATGCTGAAGCTGGTCCCGGACGAGTGGCGCAACGCCAGCTACGCACTGGGCGCCAGCAAGTCCCGCACCGTGCTGACCACCGTGCTGCCCGCCGCCGCACCCGGGCTGGCCACCGGTTCCATGCTGGCCGTGGCGCGCGGCGTCGGCGAGACCGCGCCGCTGATCCTCACCGCGCTCGGCTCCCAGTACCTGGTGACCACCTACTTCTCCAACCCGCAGGGCGCCGTGCCGCTCCAGATCCACAGCGGCGCCTCGCAGCCCTTCGCGGCCGGTATCGAACGGGCGTGGGGCGGGGCGCTGTCCCTCTTCGTCATCGTGCTGCTGCTGGTCGTGGCGGCCCGCTGGCTGGGCTCGCGGGCCAACAAGCTCGGCTGACCTTCGCACCGCCCCGCCCGGCCACCCCGGCCCCACTCCCGCGCGACCGACCACCGAAAGGACCGACCCATGACCGCACCGCTCTCCACCACGGCGGACCGCACCGCCGGCGCGCCGGAGCACCCGCCGGCCGGCGGCGCCGCCACGGCGGCGCCCCCGCCCGAGGAGCGCACCGAGGTCCAGCCCGCCGACGCCCGGGAGCCCGTCCAGGACGCGGTGTTCGACCTGCGCGGTGTCGGCGTCCGCTACGGCTCGTTCATCGCGGTCGACGGCATCACCATGAAGGTGCCCCGGCACCAGGTCACCGCGCTGATCGGCCCGTCGGGCTGCGGCAAGTCCACGCTGCTGCGCTGCCTCAACCGGATGAACGACCTGGTCTCCGGCGCCACCGTCACCGGTGAGCTGGTCTACAACGGGGAGAACGTCTACGCCCCGGAGGTGGACCCGGCCGAGGTCCGCCGCCGCATCGGCATGGTCTTCCAGAAGCCCAACCCGTTCCCCAAGTCCATCTACGAGAACGTGGCGTTCGGCCCCCGGCTCAACGCCTACTCCGGCGACCTCGACGAACTGGTGCAGCAGTCCCTGGAACGCGTCGGGCTGTGGAACGAGGTCAAGGACAAGCTCAAGGACAGCGGCCACGCCCTCTCCGGCGGCCAGCAGCAGCGGCTGTGCATCGCCCGCGCCATCGCCGTCCAGCCCGACGTGCTGCTGATGGACGAGCCCTGCTCCGCCCTCGACCCGATCGCCACGCTGAAGATCGAGGACCTCATCCACGAGCTGAAGTCGACCTACAGCATCGTGATCGTCACCCACAACATGCAGCAGGCCGCCCGCGTCTCCGACCGGACCGCCTTCTTCAGCGTCGACATCGACGACGAGGTGGGCATGCGCACCGGCAGACTGGTCGAGTACGACCGCACCGAGAAGATCTTCAACAACCCCGCGCAGCAGCGCACCGAGGACTACGTGACCGGCCGTTTCGGCTGAGCCACACCCCTCCCGGGCCCCACCGGCCGTGCCCCGCCCGACCCGTGGCGGCGTTCGGGCGGCCCTTCGGGATGCCCCGCCGGCCGCCGGGACGGCGCCCCGCGCGGCGCGCCACCGCTGGTCCGGACCGTCCGGACGGCGGCGGGGGCGGCAGGTACCGGTACCGTGGTCCGGATGACGCCGGTCCCCAGCAGCAGCCCCCGCACCCTCGCCGACGAGCTGCGCGCCCGCGCGGACACCGATCTGGCAGGGCTGCTGCACGCCCGGCCCGACCTGCTGTCCCCCCTGCCCGGCGACCTCTCGCAGCTCGCCACCCGCGCCGGAACCCGCGCCTCGGTCCAGCGCGCGCTGGACCGGCTGGACGCCTTCACCCTCCAGACCGCCGAGACCCTGGCCATGGCGGGCCCGCCCTGCCGCTACGACGACCTGGCCGCGCTGCTGCCCGGCGCCGAGCACCGGCTCCCGCAGGCCGTCGCGACCCTCCGCTCCCACGCGCTGCTGTGGGGCGGGCAGGACACGCTGCGGCTGGTACGCACCGCCCAGGAACTGCTCGCCCCCACCCCGCAGCGCCCCGGCGCCACCGGCCTCGGCCCGTCCCTGACCGAGACCGTCGGCGCCCTCTCCCCGCGCCGCGCCCAGGAGTTGCTCGCCGCCAACGGACTGCCGGGCACCGCCGACCCCGTGGGCGCCGCCCGGGCCCTCGCCGCCCACCTCTCCGACCGGGACCGGCTGACCGTCCTGCTGCAGGAGGCGCCCGACCGCGCCCACGAGGTGCTGGAACGGCTGGTCTGGGGACCGCCCTACGGCGAGGTCTCCGCCCAGCCCGCCGCCCACCTGCGCTGGCTGCTGGACCACGCGCTGCTGGTGCCGACCGCGCCCGGCACCGTCGTGCTCCCCCGCGAGGTGGCCCTGACCCTGCGCGACGGCCGCGCCCACCGCCGCCTGTGCGCGGAACCGCCGGAGCTGACGCCCCGCGCGGTCTACGCCCCCGGACAGCTCGACACCACCGCGGCCGGCCAGGCCCATCTGGCCCTGGGCATCACGGAGTCGCTGCTCGCCCTGTGGGAGCGGGAACCCCCGGCGGTGCTGCGCACCGGCGGCCTCGGTGTCCGCGACCTCAAGCGCACCGCGGTCGGCCTGGACGTACCGGAGCCGGAGGCGGCGTTCTGGGCCGAACTGGCCTACGCGGCCGGGCTGGTCGCGGGCGACGGCGAGAACGACGAGCGGTACGCGCCCACCCCCGCCTCCGACGACTGGCTGCGCGGCTCCCCGGGCGAGCGCTGGGCGCACCTGGTGGGCGCCTGGCTGACCGGCACCCGGGTCCCGGCCCTGATCGGCGAACGCGCCCCGCAGTCGGGCGCCGCCCGCGGCCGGGGCGGGGAGCGCACTCTGGCCGCGCTCGGCCCCGGTCTGGACCGCGGACCGGCCGCCGAACTGCGCGGCCGTGTGCTGGGCCTGCTCGCCGAGGTGGAACCGGGCACCGCGCCGGAGCCGATGGCGCTGCGTGAGCGGCTGCGCTGGCTCGGGCCGCGCCGGATGCCCGACGACCTGCGCGAACTGCTGTGCTCCTCGGTCCTCACCGAGGCGGAGCACCTGGGGGTGACGGCGCGTGGCGCGCTGGCCGGGTACGCCCGGCCGCTGATCGCCGCGGGCCGCGCGGCCCCGGCACCTGCCCCTGTCCCTGCCCTGTCGGCCAGCGCCGGTGTGGAGACCACGGGCGTGGAGACCGCCGAGCGGGAGGCCGCGGCTCGGGAGTCGGCCGGCGATGACGGGCCCGGCCCGGAGATCGCCGGTACGGACGCGGGTACGGACGCCGCCGCGGACACGGACGCGGAGATCGTCGCCGCCGCCGTCCGCTCCGCCGAGGCCCTGCGCCCGGTGCCCGTCGACGAACGCGCGGCGGCGGCCTCGGCGGCGGAACTGCTCACCCCGCTGCTGCCGCAGCCGCTGGACCACTTCCTGCTGCAGGCCGACATGACCGCCGTCGCCCCCGGCCCGCTGCTGCGTGAACTGGCCCGCACGCTGGCCGCCGCGGCCGACGTGGAGTCCACCGGCGGCGCCACCGTCTACCGCTTCACCCCCGCCTCGGTGCGCCGCGCCCTCGACGCCGGGTGGAGCGCGGCCGAGCTGCAGATGTTCCTGAGCGAACGCTCCAGCACCCCGGTCCCCCAGCCGCTGAGCTACCTGGTGGACGATGTGGCCCGCCGGCACGGCCGGCTCCGGGCCGGCACCGCCGCCGGCTATCTGACCTGTGACGACGAGACCACGCTCGACCACCTGCTGGCCGACAGTCGGCTGGAGCCGCTGCGGCTGCGCCGCATCGCCCCGACGGTGGTGATCTGCCCGGTCGGCGGCGAGGAACTGCTGGACCGGCTCCGCGAGTGCGGGTACGCGCCGTCCGCCGAGGGCGACGGCGGCACCTCGCTGCACGGACCGGCCGAGCCGCGCCGTACCCCGCCGAGGTCCGCGCCGGACCCGGTGCCGGACGGCCCGCCCGGCACGGACGACTCGCTGCTGACCGCCGCCGTCCGCGCCATCCGCTCCGGCGACCACGCCGCCGGGGCGGCGCCCGGTGCAGGCGGACGGCCTCCGGCCGACCCGCCGTCGCGGCTGCCCCGCACCGACCCGGCCCAGACGCTGACCACGCTGCGCACGGCCGTCGGCGACGGCTCACTGGTGTGGATCGGGTACGTAGGCGCGGACGGCGTGGCCGGACAGCGGGTACTGGCGCCGGTGCGGGTGGAGGGCGGTTTCGTGACCGCCTTCGACCACACGGCCGAGGAGGTCCGCACCTACCCGCTGCACCGCATCACCGGCGCCGCCCCCGCCGGCGGCTGACGGCTCACGGCTCACGGCTCACGGCTCACGGCTCACGGCTCACGGCTGACGGCTCTGTCCGCCTCGGGGGCGCCCGGTGTCTCCGAGGCGCCCCCGGAGTGCTCCCGAGCCGCTTCCCGCACCACCAGCGCCGTCGGCTCCACCGGCCCAGGCCAATGACGGGACCCGGTTTTGACATGTCTATGACGTGACGCGGGTAGACGGTGTCCGAAACTCATCCCCGCC
>NZ_BHZI01000322.1 GCF_004305975.1 Streptomyces otsuchiensis | reverse complement strand
TTTTAAGGCAGAAGACGGCATACGATTTTGCCTTTTGTCTCGTGGGCTGGGAGATGTGTAAAGAAGACAGGGCTGTTCCCGCCCCTGATCGAGGGCGAGGGTGCCGGCCCGGGCAAGGCCGACCGCCGCTGGATACGGGTGGCGGTCGCCCCCGACAGCGGCTGCTCCGACGCCTTCGACCCGGCGCTGCTCGAAGCGCTCTCCCCGGCGGGCTGCCACCGTCTGGTGCGCGCCAGCTACATGGACGACACCGAGACCAGCGTGACCACGGTCGGGCTGCTGTTCACCCGCGCCGGCCCCGAGGAGACCCGTGAACTGCACCGCCGGTTCACCGGCGAGGGCCTGGCGGAGCGCGTGGACCTGCTGCCGCGTCACCACGACGGCGTGAGCCCCACCGGCGACGGCGACTCGGTGCCCAGGGCCACCTGGACGATCCGGCCGCTCACCGACGCCCCCGTCGTCGTGTTCGCGGTCACCGGCTTCGCCGACGGCCGCTCGGCCGGCCCGCCGCAGCCGGCCACCGAGGCCACCGCCGCCGACCAGAACACGGTGGCCGCCCTCGCCGGGCTCGGGCACGACGCGCGCGGCATCGCCGACCGGGTGGAGCGCCGGGTCCGCAAGGCCGCCGACACGATGGGGGCGGAGGCATGAGCCACTCACCGGGCCGCGCCGGGCGGCGAACCCCGCTGCTCGTCCTCGCCACCCTCCTCGCCGTGCTGCTGGCCGCCACCCCCGCCGCGCACGCGGACACCATCCGCGACCAGCAGCGCTGGGCGCTGGACGCCATCAACGTCGAGGAGGCGTGGCAGACCACCCGGGGCGAGGGCATCGTCGTGGCCGTCCTCGACACCGGCGTCGACGCCGGGCACCAGGACCTCGCCGGTGCGGTGCTGGAGGGCACCGACCTGATGCCGCACGGTGCCCGCCCGGGTGACGAGTCGTGGGCGGGCCACGGGACCGCCATGGCCGGCATCATCGCGGGACGCGGTCACGGGGCCGGCTCCCGCAGCGGCGTCGTCGGTGTCGCGCCCGGCGCCGGCGTGCTGCCGGTACGCGTCCTGCTGGAGGAGAACGACCCGGCGCGTGCCGAGGACCACCCGGAGACCGGCAACGCCGTCGCCGAGGGCATCCGCTGGGCCGTCGACCAGGGCGCCGACGTCATCAACCTCTCCCTCGGTGACGACAGCGCCTCCGCCCACCCCGACGCTGAGGAGGACGCCGCGATCCGCTACGCCCTCCGGCACGGCGTGGTCGTCGTCGCCTCCGCGGGCAACGGCGGGGAGGACGGGGACCCGGTCTCCTACCCGGCGGGCTATCCCGGCGTCATCGCCGTGACCGCCGTCGACCGCACCGGTGGGCGCGCGCCCTTCTCGACCCAGCGGTGGTACGCCACGGTGGCCGCCCCCGGCAAGGACGTGATCATCGCCGCCCCCGGTGACCGGTACCTCCAGGGCTGGGGGACCAGCGCCGCGGCGGCGTTCGTCTCCGGAGCGGTCGCCCTGGTCAAGGCGGCGCACCCGCAGCTCACCCCGGCCGAGATCAAGCGGCTGCTGGCACGCACCGCCCAGAACGCGCCCATCGGCGGTCACAGCGCCGCGCTCGGCGCGGGCATGGTCGATCCGGCCGCGGCCATCGCGGCCGCCGGCGGTGACCAGGCGCTGACGTCGGCCGCGGTCGACTCCTACGCGTCCGAGTTCTTCGGCCCCGGCCCCCGGCCCGCACCCTCCGCGCCCGAGGAGCGGCGGTGGCTCACCCCGGTCGCCGTCACGGCCGGGCTGATGTTCCTGCTGGCCGCCGCGCTGCTGTTCTCGCGGGTCAGGACGCGGGGACCGACCGGATGACCTCGACGGCCGAGCGCGCCGCGGCCTCGACCTTGGCGATGCCCTCCGCGCTGGTCGGATGGCCCGAGGAGAGCACCGCGACCAGATAGCCCCGGCCGTCGTCGACCGTCACCCGGCCGATGCTGTTGATGTTCCACAGGCCGTTGTGACTGCGCGGCAGCCAGCCGTTCTTGAGCGCCGTGCCGTCCTCGGACCCGGCCGCCGAGACGCCCCAGCGCTGCCCGTCGGCCACCGTGCCCATCAGCTCCTGCAGGAAGGCCCGGGACGGTCCGCTCAGCGGTGAGGCGGGGCCGAACACCGCGCGCAGCAGGGCGATCTGGTCGGAAGCGGTCGTCTGCGTCAGCCCCCAGTGGCCGTCGGCGCCGCCGGAGGTGAGCGTCAGCCCGAACCGGGCGTTCGCCGCGTCCAGGCCGTCCTCGGCGCCGAGCATCGCCCACAGCTCGTGGGTGGCGTCGTTGTCGCTGAGCCGTATCGCCTCCGACGCCAGCCGGCGTTCGTCCCCGGTCAGCTCCCGGCCCTCGTCCTGCGCCCGCAGCAGCAGCGCCGCGACGATGTCGACCTTGACCACGCTGGCGGTGTCGAACCGTCCGGTGCCGTAGCGCAGGGTGCGGCCGGTCACGGGATCGAGCACCGCCACCGAGACCCGTACCTCCGGGTCCTCGCTCTCCAGCGGGCCGATCGCGCGCGCCAGCGCGGCGCCCGCCGCCGTCCAGGCCGGCGGCACCCGCTCGTGGGCGCTGCGGTCGGCGTAGGCAGGACCGCGAGCGCCACCGGGGGCCGCCGCGGCCTCGGCGCGCTCTCCGACCAGCGAAGCCCGCGCGTCGCGCGCCGGGGTCTCGCGCCCCGGCTCCTCACCGGCCGCCGCGTCCGGCTCCGGCACCTCCAGGTCGGGCATCGCCACGGCCTGGTCCCCGGTGCGGGCGGCGCCACCCGCCGCCGTGCCCGCGAGAACCCCGGTGGCCATCGCCGCGCCCAGCAGGGCGGGGGCCAGCCGACGGGCGCGCTGACGCGGAAGCAGTGGACTCATGGGCAACGACGGTATCTCGCACGGGTGCACGAGTCAGCAGGCTGACATGAAGAAAAGGTAACGGCGGGCGTGGTCCGCGCGCCCCGCGCGCCGCCCACGCGCGCGGGGCGTACCGGGCCGGTCGAGCGCGGCGGCGCTGCCGATACCCTCGCAGGGTGCAGCCCCACAACATCCCCCGGTCCCCGTTCGCCGACGACGACGGGTCCGCCGACCCCCGGCTGGGCGAGGCGCTCGCCCGCTGGCGCCAGGACCCGGCGGCCGAGGACGCGCTGATCCCGCTGCTGACCGCGGCCCGGCTGCTGGTCCCGGTGGTCGCCGTCCTCGGTGAGGCCGAGACGGGGCCGGACGGGCTGCGGCGGGAGAAGAGCAGCGAGATGGCGGTGCTGACCCTCGAACGTGACGGCGGACGCCGGACCCTGCCCGTCTTCAGCTCCACGGAGAACCTGACGCGCTGGCGCCCGGACGCCCGTCCGGTCGCGGTCTCCACCCAGCAGGCCCTCCAGGCCGCGGTGCAGGAGGGCGCCGGTTCCCTGGTGCTGGACCTGGCCGGCCCCGTCCCCTACGAGATCACCGGCCGTGCGCTGCGCGCGCTCGCCACCGGTGGCAGCCCGGTCGCGGGCCCGGAGATCGCCGAGGCCCTGCGTGCGCTGCTCGCGGCCGAGCCGGCGGTCCACGCCGCCCAGCTGGTCCCCGGCGGGGAGACCGACGGCACCCTCGCCGTCGTCTACGACGCGGGCGCGGGCGGCCGCGAGGAGGTCACCCGGCTGGCCGGCGCGCTGGCCGCCGACCCGGTGCTGCGCAGCCGCCTGGTGCGCGGCATCCAGCTCGCGGTGCTGCCGGCGGGCAGCACGCTGCCCGGCGGCGAACCGCTCTACGTGCGGGGCTGACACCGGCGGGCCCGCTCCGCCGCGCGGTGTCGTGGCCCGCCGCCGCGCCGCGCGTTCCGCCGGTCAGCCGTGGACCGGACCGGTGAACTTCTCGCCCGGACCGGTGCCCGGCTCGTCCGGGACCACCGACGCCTCACGGAACGCCAGCTGGAGCGACTTCAGCCCGTCCCGGAGCGGCGCGGCGTGGAAGGAGCTGATCTCGGTGGCGCCCGCGGTGACCAGCCCGGCCAGCGCGGTGATCAGCTTGCGCGCCTCGTCGAGGTCGAGGTGCTCCTCGCCCTCCTCGGACAGCCCGAGGTTGACGGCGGCGGCGCTCATCAGGTGGACCGCCACGGTGGTGATCACCTCGACCGCCGGCACCTCGGCGATGTCGCGGGTCAGGGGGTCGCTGCTCTGGCCGGCGTCCTGGGGCTGGGGGGTGGCGTCGCTCATGGCTGTGTCGTCTGTCCGCTCGTCGTGGGTGGTGCCGTCCGGGGCCGCCGGGCCGGCTGCGGACCAGCGTAGGCGAGGTGCCCCGCCCGTCCGGCCGGGCACCTGGGAGCACCCGCCCGGCCGGGTGCGGTACGATGGTCGCTGACCGGCCGGACATCAGTGCGCGCATCCGTGCGTCACCCGGTGGCCCGGCCCGCAAGTGGAGGCTCCGTATCTCCCACCTGATCGGCCAGTGGCCGGCAGGTCAAAGGTCGGACTCGTGTCCCGCGTGCCTGCGGTGGCGCGGCCAGTCTGTGAGGAGCCCCGCCGGCGACGGTCGGGGCTCTTTTTGCTGCACCGGCCGGTGGTCACCACAGACGAACGCATTCAGGCACGGCTGTCCGCCAGGCATCCGTGCGGTGAACCGAGGAGGCCCCATCAGCGCCGAGCCCCGCATCAACGACCGGATTCGCGTCCCCGAGGTGCGACTCGTCGGTCCCAGTGGCGAGCAGGTCGGCATTGTGCCGCTTGCCAAAGCCCTGGAGCTCGCACAGGAGTACGACCTCGACCTCGTCGAGGTCGCGGCGACCGCGAGGCCGCCCGTGTGCAAGCTCATGGACTACGGAAAGTTCAAGTACGAGTCGGCCATGAAGGCCCGTGAGGCGCGCAAGAACCAGGCGCACACGGTCATCAAGGAGATGAAGCTCCGGCCGAAGATCGATCCGCACGACTACGACACCAAAAAGGGTCACGTCGTCCGGTTCCTCAAGCAGGGTGACAAGGTCAAGATCACGATCATGTTCCGTGGTCGTGAGCAGTCCCGTCCCGAACTCGGGTTCCGGCTGCTCCAGCGGCTCGCGGAGGACGTCCAGGACCTCGGGTTCATCGAGTCGAACCCGAAGCAGGACGGCCGGAACATGATCATGGTTCTCGGTCCGCACAAGAAGAAGACCGAGGCCATGGCCGAGGCCCGGCAGGCGCAGGCCGCCCGCAAGGCCGAGCGCCAGGGTGAACCGCGGGCCTGAGCCCTCGCCACCCAGGAACGCAAGACCAGACGATGAGGGTGCGCGCCGAGCCGGCGTGACCGGCCGACCGGCCGGGGGACCGGCCGGCCGCACCACCGACGAGGAGAAGACGGCGACATGCCGAAGAACAAGACGCACAGCGGTGCCAGCAAGCGCTTCAAGCTCTCCGGCTCCGGCAAGGTGATGCGCCAGCGTGCCGGCCGCCGCCACTACCTGGAGCACAAGTCCTCCACCCTCACCCGCCGTCTGGCCGGTACCACGGAGACGGCCCCGGCCGACGCCAAGAGGATCAAGAAGCTTCTCGGCAAGTGATCCGGCAGCGTCGGCAGCGCCCTCGGGCGGGCCGCGCGCCGGCGTGAGACCGGGACCATCCGTTTCCGGGTCGCGTGAGGAGACACCGCGACCCCCTTACAAGGAGTTCACTAGTGGCACGCGTCAAGCGGGCAGTCAACGCCCACAAGAAGCGCCGGGCGATCCTCGAGCAGGCCAGTGGCTACCGAGGCCAGCGGTCCCGCCTGTACCGCAAGGCGAAGGAGCAGGTCACCCACTCTTTCGTCTACAACTACAACGACCGTAAGAAGCGCAAGGGCGACTTCCGGCAGCTGTGGATCCAGCGGATCAACGCCGCGGCCCGCGCCAACGGCATCACGTACAACCGCTTCATCCAGGGCCTCAAGGCCGCCGAGGTCGACGTGAACCGGAAGATGCTCGC
This sequence comes from Streptomyces otsuchiensis, assembly GCF_004305975.1. Classification (GTDB taxonomy): domain Bacteria; phylum Actinomycetota; class Actinomycetes; order Streptomycetales; family Streptomycetaceae; genus Streptomyces; species Streptomyces otsuchiensis. The sequence continues at coordinate 225 of NZ_BHZI01000322.1, read as the reverse complement.
CGAGCTCGCCGTTCACGACCCGAACGCGTTCTCCGCCCTGGTCGAGGTCGCGCAGAAGGCCCTTCCGGCCGACGTGAACGCGCCCAAGGCCGCCTGAGCAGGCGACGCCTACCGGCTGCACACGGACCCGCAGGCTCAGCCTGCGGGTCCGTGTCGTGTTCAACCGGCCGGACGGGCCTTCTGCGCGACCTCGACCAGGGCGGAGAACGCGTTCGGGTCGTGAAC
>NZ_BHZI01000321.1 GCF_004305975.1 Streptomyces otsuchiensis | reverse complement strand
CGTCACCGCCGCCCCCCCCGGGACCGCCCGGTCCTCCGCCGCCCGGCCATCGTGCCGGGCGGCGGACGTGTCTGACGGAGTGTGGACCCGTACTGACATACGCTCGCAGCGTGACGGAACAGGCGGTGCACACCAGGGGCCCGGCATTCCCGGGCAAGGCGGCAGGACCGGGCGGAACAGCGGGTTTCCTCGGTCGCAGGGACGAACTGTCGACGCTTCGCGCCGACACGGTACGGGCCGGGCTCAGCACCCTCGCCGGGCGGCCGGCGCCGCGCAGCCGGGTGCTGCTGATCGTCGGCCGCCCAGGCACCGGCCGCACCGCGCTGGCCGAGGAGTTCGTCCGACGGCACGCGGCGAGCGGTGACTTCCCCGACGGCGTGCTCCGCGCCCGGCTCACCGACCCCGGAGGCACCCCGGTCCCCAACGAGCGGACGGCGCGCGAACTGCTGTCCGCCCTCGGCCTGGTCGCACCACCCGGCGCGGACGAGGACGAGCTGACCGAGGCCCTGCGCACCGCCCTGGCGGAGCGCGGGGCCCTGTTGCTGCTCGACGACGTCGCGACCTCCGACCAGCTGAACGAGCTGACCCCCGACAGCCGCGGCTGCCTGGTGGTGGCGGTCGCCCGCGGCCCGCTGACCGGCGTACCCGACGTACGCCCCTGCACGCTCGGCGCGCTCGGCCAGAACGCCGCCGTGCAACTGCTGGTCCGCGGCGCCGGCCCCACCCGGGTCACCGTCGATCCCCGGGCCGCGGAGACGCTCGCCGAGCGCTGCGCCCACCTCCCCGCCGCGCTGCTCCTCGCCGGCGGCTGGCTCGCCGCCAACCCCGACGCGGCCGTCGCCGACGCGGCCCGCAGACTGGCGGAACCGGCGGGCGGACCCGAGAGCGGCGACGCGCTGGAACGCGCGTTCCGGCTGGCCGCCTCCCAGCTCTCCTCCTCCACCGGCCGCCTCCTGCGCCTGCTGGTGCTGGCGCCCGCCGGTCTGGCCGACGCCCATACGGCCGCCGCACTGGCCGGCAGCTCCATCGGCGCCGCCCGCGCCGCCCTCGCCGATCTGGCGCTGCTCGGGCTGGTGCGCACCGCCGAGGCGAAACCGCCCGGGCCGGAGCAGCCCGTCGGCCCGCTGTACGCCGTGCCCGCCTGCCTGGACCCGCTGCTGCGCGCGCGGCTCCTGCGGGAGGACCGTCCCTCCGATGTGCAGCTGGCCCAGGCGCGGATGCTGGAGCGCACCGTCCGCCAGCTGATGGCCGCTCACGCGGCCACCGCCGACCCGGGCAGCGAGGCCGCCACGTGGCTGGAGGGCCAGCCGGGCTCACTGCGGTTCGCCGACGCGCAGGCGGCGGCCGCCTGGCTCACGCATCGCCTCGGCGCGCTCCAGGCCGCCGTCCGGCTGGCGGTCGCCGACGGCGAACTCGACACCCTGGCCCGCCGGCTGATCGCGGCGCTCACCGCCGCGCTGCTCACCCACCGTGGCGCGCGGGCCGCCGCACCCGAGCTGTACGGACTGCACGAACTGGTGCTGGGGGTGGCGGAGCGGCAGCGCCTTCCCCGCGAACGCGCCGCCGCCCTGATCGACCTCGGCGACCTCGACGCCGCCAACGGCCGCCCACGCGCGGCGCTCGCGCGGTACCAGTCCGCGCTGGCGGCGCTGCGCTCGGACGGCGACCGCGCCGACCGGGTGGCGATCGGCCGGGTACTGGAGTCGATCGGCGGCACCCACGCCGAACTCGGCGGCTGGCAGCGCGCCGCCGACTGGTACAGCCGCGCGCTGGCCGCCGCACAGTCCTGTGACGACCGCGAGGCCGAGGCCAGGCTGCACGGCCGGCTGGGCGCCGTGCTCACCTACGACGCGCAGTGGCGCCCGGCGCTGCGCTCCTGGCGTGCGGCGGCGGCCGCCCACCGCCGTCGCGGGGACATCGCCGCGCAGGCGCGCGCCGTCGCCGAGGCTGCGCGGGTCCAGGAGTACGCCGGCTGGGCGCAGGACGCGCTGCGTACCTGCCGGGACGCGCTGCGCATCGCCGAACGCTCCGGTGACGCCCGGCTGCGGGCCGCGCTGTGGATGCGGCTGGCGGACGTCTCGGAGCGGCTGGGCCGGACGGGGGACGCGTCGGCGCAGCGGGTGGAGGCGGAGCGGCTGCTGGCGGACGAGGCGGGGGAGGCCGCCGCGACGGGTGAGGGGCCGGACCGGGACGCCCGGTCCGATCGTGATGACGGGGCCGACCGGGACGACCGGGACGACCGGGACGACCGTGACGACCGGGCAGAGGTGACCGACGGGGCCGGTGGGATCGACGGTGGGGACGGCCCGGGCGTGCCGGCGGAGCCGCCCGGGCGTCCGGAGGCCGGCCGTGGTGCGGGCGATGGCCGGGGCGAGGGAGACGGCGACGGAGACGGCAGTGGCGGGGCCGGGGGGCTGGAGCGCGTGACGGACGGAGTGGCTCCGGTGGCTCCGGCCCCGGGAGAGCCGCCGCAGCGCCCGGCGCACGCTCCGCGGCCCGCGCCGTCGTACCCACCGCGGGTGGGCGCACCGGAGAGTGACGCGCCCCCGTCAGGTGCCTGGCGCGAAACCATGGCGACTGCCGAGGGAAGCACCTACGAAACATAGCCAGAACTTCAAGACCTTGACCGATTGCAAGGCTGGACAGGAGAGCGTCCTTCATTAAGAATGAGGGGGCCGGGGTCGGATGGGCTGCTTCAGGCAAAGGGTCCCTATGGGGGCGTAGCCCGGATTCCCGGCGCTCGCCCCAACCCTCCGTACCCAAGGACCGTGATCGACGTGAAGGTCGGCATCCCCCGCGAGGTCAAGAACAACGAGTTCCGGGTGGCCATCACCCCCGCCGGAGTACATGAGCTGGTCCGGTCCGGCCACGAGGTCGTCGTCGAGCGGGACGCCGGCGTCGGCTCCGCCATCACCGACGACCAGTACCTCGCCGCGGGGGCGCGGGTCCTGGAGACGGCCGACGAGGTCTGGGGCGTCGCCGACCTGCTGCTGAAGGTCAAGGAGCCGGTCGCCGAGGAGTACCACCGGCTCCGCAAGGACCAGATCCTCTTCACCTACCTCCACCTCGCCGCGTCGGCCGAGTGCACCGAGGCGCTGCTGTCCTCCGGGACGACCGCCATCGCCTACGAGACGGTGGAGACCGCCGAGCGCGCCCTGCCCCTGCTGGCCCCGATGTCGGAGGTCGCCGGGCGGATCGCGCCGCAGGTGGGCGCCTACCACCTGATGCGTTCCGCCGGTGGCCGCGGCGTGCTGCCGGGCGGAGTGCCGGGCGTCTCGGCGGCCGAGGCCGTCGTGATCGGTGGCGGGGTGTCCGGCTGGAACGCCATGCAGATCGCGGTCGGCATGGGCTTCCGCGTGACGCTGCTGGACACCAATGTGAACAAGCTGCGCGAGGTCGACCGGATCTACGGCGGCCAGGTCCGGACGATCTCCTCCAACGCCTTCGAGCTGGAGAAGGCGGTGCTCGACGCCGACCTGGTGATCGGCGCGGTGCTCATCCCCGGCGCCAAGGCGCCCAAGCTCGTCACCAACGAGCTGGTCGCGAGGATGAAGCCGGGCAGTGTCCTGGTGGACATCGCCATCGACCAGGGCGGCTGCTTCGAGGACTCGCGGCCCACCACCCACGCCGAGCCGACCTTCACCGTGCACGACTCCGTCTTCTACTGCGTCGCCAACATGCCGGGAGCGGTGCCCAGCACCTCGACCTACGCGCTCACCAACGCGACGCTGCCGTACATCGTCCAGCTCGCCAACCGGGGCTGGCGCGAGGCGCTGCGCCGCGACCCCGCCTTCACCCTCGGGCTGAACGCCCACGCCGGCGATGTCGTCTACGCCCCGGTCGCCGAGGCGCACGACCTGCCGCACACGGCGGTGGAGAGCCTGCTCGGCTGAGGCGAGGCCCCGCCCCGCGGCCGCGTGAGCCGGTCGTCAACTCGACTCGTCGACAAGGCTCGTCAACCCGGGGCGTCAACCCGGGGATATGTCACACAACCGACCGGACGTCGTTCGACGGCGTCCGGTCAGTTGTGCGTACGGCGCCCCTCGTTCGTGGTCAACTCGTCACGAAGATCGCCGTTTAGCCGATTCCGGTCGGCCTCCAACGCGTTGTCCGGCCATAGCCTGCTCTGGACACCCGGCCCGCGAGTGACGGCGCGTCAGCCCCGGTACGGCGGATTGTGTTGCTGCGGACGGCCGACACGCCATAGAGTCGCCGAACGTCGGCATGGCGAGACGCTGACTCTGTCTAGAAGTTTCCTGGTCCCCAAGGAGGTAGGACGACTTGTGAATGAGTCGACAATTGCTCCCGGGGGAGGACAGCCAGGGGGACCGGGGCAGTCGGCGGACCCAGTCGGTCCGAGAGGGGTCGGCTCCGTCGCTGTCCACACCTTCGCGACACATAAGAGCTCATCGGACATGACAGCGCATCACAGCAGCGGCGGGCCCGAGGCCACCGCGCAGACCGGTTCGGGAAGCACCGACGCCGCCGCCGGCGGCCTCGACGAGCTCCCGGACGGCCAGTTCTACGACCCGGACGCGGAGTACGAGCCGGACCCGGAGTACGCGGCGACCATCGCCCCGGACGCCGCACGCCAGCGCCGCGAGCGAATCGGCCCCACCGGCCGCCCGCTCCCGTACTTCCCCATTCCCGGACCCGTCACCGAGCGCGGGCCCGCCAAGATCATCGCCATGTGCAACCAGAAGGGCGGGGTCGGCAAGACCACCTCGACCATCAACCTCGGTGCCGCACTCGCCGAGTACGGACGCCGGGTGCTGCTGGTCGACTTCGACCCGCAGGGCGCACTCTCCGTCGGGCTCGGCGTGAACCCGATGGAACTCGAACTCACCGTCTACAACCTGCTGATGCAACGCGGTCTGGCGCCCGACGAGGTGCTGCTCAAGACCGCCGTGGCCGGCATGGACCTGCTGCCCAGCAACATCGACCTCTCGGCGGCCGAGGTCCAGCTGGTCAGCGAGGTGGCCCGGGAGTCCACCCTGCAGCGCGCCCTCCAGCCGATGCTGGCGGACTACGACTTCATCGTCATCGACTGCCAGCCCTCGCTGGGGCTGCTGACCGTCAACGCGCTCACCGCGGCGCACAAGGTGATCGTGCCGCTGGAGTGCGAGTTCTTCGCGCTGCGCGGCGTGGCGCTGCTGACCGAGACGATCGAGAAGGTGCAGGAGCGGCTCAACCCGCAGCTCCAGCTCGACGGCATCCTGGCAACCATGTACGACTCCCGCACGGTGCACAGCCGTGAGGTGCTGGCGCGGGTGGTCGAGGCGTTCGACGAGCACGTCTACCACACCGTCATCGGACGTACGGTCCGCTTCCCGGAGACCACGGTCGCCGGCGAGCCGATCACCACGTACGCCTCCAACTCCGTCGGGGCCGCCGCCTACCGCCAGCTCGCCAGGGAGGTGCTCGCCCGGTGCCACGCCGAGTGAGTCTCCCGGCAGCCGACGAACTGTTCCGCACCACCGGTGGTCCCGCCGTCCAGCCGTCCGCGCCGCAGGAGAGCGCGGACGGCGAGGAGAACACCACCCGTGCACCGGCTCCGGGCGACGAGCAGACCGGTGACGGCCGGCGGCCCGACACATCCGAGGACGAGGACGGCCGCCCGGGCACCGGCCGGCCGGAGCCCTCGGCGCAGCGCGGGGCGCCGGTGCCGGCACAGGGCCAGCGCGGCGCGTCCCGCGCCGCCGGCCGCGCTGGCTCACCCGCCCCCGGCGGGCAGACCACCGCCGCCCAGCGCCGTGCCCGCGCTCCCCGACGGCCCAGCGGCCGGGAGCGCCACGACGAGAAGATCACGGTCTATGTCTCCGCCGAGGAGCTGATGGACCTCGAACACGCGCGGCTGGTGCTCCGCGGCGAGCACGGACTGGCGGTGGACCGCGGCCGGATCGTGCGGGAGGCGGTCGCCGTCGTCCTCGCCGACCTGGAGTCGCGCGGCGACGCCAGCATCCTCGTCCGGCGGCTGCGCGGCCGCTGAACGGGCCGGGCGACGCCGCCGCCGGACGGGCCCGGCGCAGGCAGCGGCCCGCCCGTGTGAGCGGAGAGAGCCCGGCCGCGCGGCGCCGTCGCTACGAGGAACACCGGCGGTAGGGTCGCTGCGCGATGACCGCCCCCGACCCGCCCC
>NZ_BHZI01000320.1 GCF_004305975.1 Streptomyces otsuchiensis | reverse complement strand
GGGGACTGCCATCCCGCGCTCCTCGCAGCCGGAGCCGAGGTCGAGGCCGCATCGGTGCGGGGCACCCGCCGCATCCCCCGTCTGCGGCCCGACGACGGCCCAGCGACCGAGAGGTGAGCACCGGATGGACTTCCTTCGCCCCACGACGTGGGAGGAGGCGCTCGCCGCCAAGGCGCAGCTCCCCGGCGCCGTGCCCATCGCGGGCGGCACCGACGTGATGGTGGAGATCAACTTCGCGCAGCGCCGCCCCGAGGCACTGCTCGACCTCGGCCGGATCGCCGAACTCACCACCTGGGAACGCGACGGGGAGACCGTGCGGCTCGGCGCCGCCGTGCCCTACACCCGCGTCATGAGCGAACTGCGCCGGGAGCTGCCCGGCCTGGCGCTCGCCGCCCACACCGTCGGCTCACCGCAGATCCGCAACCGGGGCACGGTCGGCGGCAACCTCGGCGCGGCCTCACCCGCCGGGGACTGCCATCCCGCGCTCCTCGCAGCCGGAGCCGAGGTCGAGGCCGCATCGGTGCGGGGCACCCGCCGCATCCCGGTCGAGGAGTTCTACACCGGGGTGAAGCGCAACGCGCTCGCCCCCGACGAACTGATCCGGGCGGTCCGCGTCCGCACCGCCACCGGACCCCAGCAGTTCTCGAAGGTCGGCACCCGCAACGCCATGGTGATCGCCGTCTGCGCGTTCGGCCTGGCGCTCCACCCCGACACCCGCACCGTCCGCGCCGCGATCGGCTCGGCCGCTCCCACCCCGCTGCGGGTGGGAGCGGCCGAGGAGTTCCTCGACTCGGCCCTGGCGGAGGCCGGGCTGTGGGAGAGCCGGGCCGTCGTCCCGCCGTCCGTCGCCCGCCGGTTCGCCGAGCTGGCGGCCGCCGCCTGCTCGCCCATCGACGACGTGCGCGGCACCGCCGCCTACCGTCGCCACGCCGTATCCGTCATGGCCCGCCGCACCCTCCTGTGGACCTGGGAGTCCTACCGGGGCGGCGACCGCACCGAAGGAGGCACCCCGTGCGCGTGAACCTCACCGTCAACGGCCGCCCGCAGCAGGCGGACGACGTCTGGGAGGGCGAGAGCCTGCTGTACGTGCTGCGGGAGCGCCTCGGGCTGCCCGGCTCCAAGAACGCCTGCGAACAGGGCGAGTGCGGCTCCTGCACCGTCCGGTTGGACGATGTGCCCGTCTGCGCCTGTCTGGTCGCCGCCGGCCAGGCGGAGGGACGCCAGGTGGTCACGGTGGAGGGACTCGCCGATCTCGCCCACGAGCGGGCCGGGTCACCCGCGGAGGAGGCCGCCGGCGGCCACCGGGCGGAACCGGCGCCGCTGTCGCCGGTGCAGCAGGCGTTCATCGACGCCGGCGCCGTGCAGTGCGGCTTCTGCACGCCCGGACTGCTGGTCGCCGCGGACGAGCTGATCGAACGCGTGCCGCGCCCGGGCGACGCCGACATCCGCGAGGCGCTCTCCGGCAACCTCTGCCGCTGCACGGGCTACGAGAAGATCCTCGACGCGGTGCGACTCGCTGCGGCCCGCACCGCCGAGCCGGCCGCGGCAGCCGGGGCGGGGGAGTGAACGCCGTGGACACCACGCGACCGGCCGGGGTCACCCGCACCCCCACCGACCTCACCCAGGCCAGCCGCAGCCCCGGCGGAGTCGGGGAGTCCACCAGCCGCCCCGACGGAATCCTCAAGGTCACCGGCGAGTTCGCCTACTCCTCGGACCTGTGGCACGAGTCCATGCTCTGGGGTCACACTCTGCGCTCGCCGCACTCCCACGCCGAGATCCTGTCGATCGACGTCTCCACCGCCCTCGCCGAGCCCGGCGTGCTGGCCGTCCTCACCCACGAGGACCTCCCGGCCCGGGTGAGGAACTACGGGCTGGAGATCCAGGACACCCCCGCTCTGGCGACCGGCCGCGTCCGTCACCACGGCGAACCGGTGGCGCTCGTCGCCGCCGACCACCCCGAGACCGCCCGCCGCGCCGCCGCGCTGATCCGGGTCGAGTACCGCGAACTGCCCGTCGTGCACGACGAGTCGAGCGCGATCGCCGATGACGCGCCGGTGCTCCACCCGGGCCGCGCCGACCACTACGCCCCGCACGTCGCGCACCCCAACATCGTGCACCGTCAGCCCATCGTCCGGGGCGACGTCACCGCGGCCCGTGCCCGCGCCGACGTGATCGTCACCGGCGAGTACGAGGTCGGCATGCAGGACCAGGCGTTCCTCGGACCGGAGTCCGGCCTTGCCGTGCCGGCCGAGGACGGGGGCGTCGACCTCTATGTCGCGACCCAGTGGCTGCACTCCGACCGGCGGCAGATCGCGCCGGTACTGGGCCTGCCGGAGGAGAAGGTGCGGATGACGCTCTCCGGCGTCGGCGGCGCCTTCGGCGGACGCGAGGACCTCTCGATGCAGATCCACGCCTGCCTGCTGGCGCTGCGCACCCGGCGCCCGGTCAAGATGGTCTACAACCGGCACGAGTCGTTCTTCGGCCATGTGCACCGCCACCCCGCGACGCTGCGGTACGAGCACGGCGCGACCGCGGACGGGCGGCTGACCCACCTCAGCTGCCGCATCGTGCTCGACGGCGGCGCCTACGCCTCGGCCTCCCCGGCCGTGGTCGGCAACGCCGCCTCCCTGTCGGTCGGCCCCTACGTCGTGGACGCGGTCGACATCGAGGCGGTCGCGCTCTACACCAACAACCCCCCGTGCGGGGCGATGCGAGGCTTCGGCGCCGTCCAGGCATGCTTCGCCTACGAGGCGCAGATGGACAAGGTGGCCGCCGAACTCGGCATGGACCCGGTGGAGTTCCGGCAGCGCAACGCCATGTCGCAGGGCGCGGTGATGCCCACCGGCCAGGTCGTCGACGCGCCCGCGCCGGTCGCCGAACTCCTGCGCCGGGTCCGGGACATGCCGATGCCACCGCCGCGGCAGTGGGAGAGCGCCGACTCCGTCGGCGCCGCGGGCGTCGACATCCGGGCGCTGCCCGGCGGGCTCTCCAACACCAGCCACGGCGAAGGCGTGGTGCGCGGGGTCGGCTACGCCGTCGGCATCAAGAACGTGGGCTTCTCCGAGGGGTTCGACGACTACTCCACGGCGCGGGTGCGGATGGAGGTCGTCGGCGGGGAGGCCGTGGCCACCGTGCACACCGCCATGGCGGAGGTCGGCCAGGGCGGCGTCACCGTGCACGCGCAGATCGCCCGCACCGAACTCGGCGTCGCCCGGGTCACCATCCTGCCCGCGGACACCCGGGTCGGCTCGGCCGGCTCCACCTCCGCCTCCCGGCAGACCTATGTGACCGGGGGCGCCGTGCGACGCGCCTGCGAGGCCGTCCGCGAACAGCTGCTCGCTCTCGGCCGCGGCCGGTTCGGCGCCTCGCACCCCGGCTGGGCCGACCCCGGACTCGTGCTGGAGGGCGGCAAGGTGACCACCCCGGCGGGAGAGGTGCTGGCTCCGCTGGCCGACGTCCTGGAGGACGAGAGCCTGGAGGTGGAGCTGGAGTTCCGGCCCCGGCCGACCGAGCCGTTCGACGTGCGGACCGGCCAGGGCTTCGGCCACGTCCAGTACTCCTTCGCCGCCCATCGGGCCGTCGTCGAGGTCGACACCGAACTCGGCCTGGTGAAGGTGGTGGAGCTGGCCTGCGCCCAGGACGTGGGGAAGGCGATCAACCCGCAGTCGGTCGTCGGCCAGATCCAGGGCGGCACCGTGCAGGGTCTCGGGCTGGCGGTGATGGAGGAGATCGTGGTCGACCCGGTCTCGAAGGTCCGCAACCCCTCGTTCACCGACTACCTGATCCCCACCATCCTCGACACCCCGGCCATCCCCGTGGACGTGCTGGAACTGGCCGACCCCCACGCCCCCTACGGTCTGCGCGGAGCGGGGGAGGCCCCCACCCTGAGCTCCACCCCGGCCGTGGTCGCCGCGATCCGCGCGGCCACCGGCCTCGCGCTGCGCCGGGTCCCGGTGCGGCCCGAGCACCTCACCGGGACCTGAGCCACCGGGCGCGATGCCGGGGAGCACGGCGAGGGACGGCACCGCCGAACGAGGCGGGGGACCGACGCGACAGAACGACCGCGGCCACGGGGCGCGGCGGAACGGGAAAGGGCCGGCCATGCTGGAGATCGCCGCCGAACTGCACCAGTGGTGCCGGGAGGGACGTGACTTCGCCGTCGCCACGGTCGTGGCGGTCACCGGCAGCGCGCCCCGCCACCCCGGCGCGGCGCTCGCCGTGGACGCCACCGGCACCGCGGTGGGCAGCGTCTCCGGGGGGTGCGTCGAAGGCGCCGTCTACGAGCTGTGCGTGCGGTCGCTGGAGACCGGGACCCCCGTCACCGAACGGTTCGGCTACGGCGACGCGGACGCGCTCGCCGTGGGTCTGACCTGCGGCGGGACCATCGAGGTGCTGGTCACCCCGGTGATCGCGGCGACCGGGAGGGCCGCTGTGGCGGCGGCGGTGGCGGCCGCCACCCGGCGCGAGACGGTGGCGCTGGTGCGGGTGACCGGCGCCGGTGGACCCGGGGCCGACGGTGCGGGCGGGGCGGACGGTATCGAGCCGGATGGCGACGTGCCGGACGGCCATGTACCGGATGGCGACGTGCCGGACGGCCACGTACCGGACGGCCGTGTACCGGACGGCCATGTACCGGAGCAGCCCACCGCGCCGTTCACCGGGGCGCTGCTCGTGCGGCCCGAAGGCACACCGGAGGGGACGCTCGGGGGTGGGGCGGCGCTGGACCTCGCGGCCGCCTCCGAGGCCCGCGCCCTGCTCGACGCCGGACGCACCGGCACCGTGCGGCTGGGGGCGGAGGGCTCCCGCTGCGACCGGCCGCTCACCCTGCTGGTCGAGTCGACCGCCCCGCCGCCGCGCATGATCGTCTTCGGCGCGGTGGACTTCGCCGCCGCCCTCACCCGGGTCGGCCGTTTCCTCGGCTACCGGGTCACCGTCTGCGACGCCCGCCCCGTCTTCGCGACCGGGGAGCGCTTCCCGGACGCCGACGAGGTGGTGGTGGCCTGGCCGCACCGCTACCTGGAGACCACCACGACCGACGCGCGTACCGTGCTGTGCGTGCTCACCCACGACGCCAAGTTCGATGTGCCGCTGCTGGAGCGGGCGTTGCGGCTGCCGGTCGCCTACGTCGGCGCCATGGGGTCGCGGCGGACCCACCGTGACCGGCTGCGCCGGCTGCGCGAGGCCGGGCTGGGGGAGGCCGAACTGGCCCGGCTGCGCTCGCCCATCGGACTCGACCTCGGCGCGCGCACCCCCGAGGAGACCGCGCTCTCCATCGCGGCGGAGATCGTCGCCGCCCGGCGCGGCGGCAGCGGTGTTCCACTGACCGGCGCGCACACCCCCATCCACCACGAGCGGGGCCCGGCCTCACCGGCCCACGCGCGGCGGTAGCCGTGGGCGGGTACGGGGGATCGCTCCGCACCCGCCGGGCGGGCCGGTGTCAGCCCTCGGCGCCGCGTGCGGCGAATCCGTCGGCGGCGTCGTTGACCGGCTGCGGAGTGCCCGTCAGATCCAGTACGAACAGCGGCAGCCGCAGCTCGTCCGCCCGGGCCCGCGCGGCCCGTTCGTAACCGGCGAGGGAGAAGGCCACCGGCGTCAGCTCCTCCGACATTCCGTGCAGCCACAGCGTCTCCACGTCGCGCAGCGCGGTGGGCACGGTCGTGGCGTCGACGACGCCCAGCACCCGGGATCCGCGCAGGTCGATGCCGGAGGCCGGGCGCGGCACGGCGGTGCGCACGTCCTGGAAGCCCAGCCAGCGCAGGAAGTGGCCGGCGCAGGAGACCGCGTCGTGGGAGGTGCGGATGGTCAGTGGGCGGAACGCGGCCCGGCCCACGCCGGTGCCGTGTTCGGCCGCGCCGCCCGTTCCGGGCGCGAGCCGCACCATCGCGCCGCAGGGGCAGCAGAACTCGGGCTGCGGCCACTGGCCCGCCTCCCCGCAGGAGGAGCACCTGACCTCGGTCCAGGAGTCCGCCCAGGAGCGGTGCCGCACCAGCACCGCCCCTCCTCCGGAGAGCAGCGGCACACTGACCGCCGCGCCGCAGGAGCAGGGGTACTCGGGCGGGCTGAAGGTGTGCTCGCGGCGGCACGCCGGGCAGCGCACCGGCACGCTGTGGGCCATCGGGACTCCAGGATCGGGGAGGAGGGGCGGG
>NZ_BHZI01000319.1 GCF_004305975.1 Streptomyces otsuchiensis | reverse complement strand
CCGGGTGGTGTTCCGGCGGCGGGTATTCGCGGTCAGGTGCATTCGGCGTGCGGGACGGGGAAGACCACGATGGCGGCCGCGGCTGCCCGCCGGATCGTCCCGAAGGGGCGGGTGGTGGTCCTGGTGCCGACCCTGGATCTGCTGACGCAGACCATCCGGGAGTGGGTGGCGCTGGGGCACTCGGGGCCGGCTGTCGCGGTCTGTTCGCTGGAGGATGACCCGGAGCTGTTCCAGCAGGGGGTGCGGTCGACGACGAACCCGATCCAGCTCGGCCTGTGGCACGGCCGGGGCCCGGTGACGATCTACGCCACCTACGCCTCCCTGCCGGTGCTGGTGGAGGCGTTCGCGGGCTCTTACGGGCAGCGTCTGGCGCCGGTGGACCTCCTGGTCGTCGACGAGGCACACAGGACGTCGGGGTCGATGGGGAAGGCGTGGGCGGACGTCCACGGCCAGAGCCTCATCCCCGCCGCCCGCAGGCTGTACATGACGGCCACCCCGCGGATCTGGGCGGAACGCCCGAACCGGGAGGTGGCCGAGGGGTGGCGGGACCCGCTGCCGGAAGAACAAGCCGCGTCCATGTCAGACACCGCGATCTTCGGCAAGGTCTTGTGGAAGCTGACGCTCGCGTCGGCGATCACCCGGGGTCTCCTCGCCCGGTACCGGATCATCGTCATGGAGATCACCGACCCGACGCTGACCCGAACGAAGCTCTACGGCGAGGACCGGCTCACAGAGGAGGTCCGGGGGCAACGGATGGCCGCCTTGCAGGCCGGACTCATCCGCACCATGACGGAACACGGCTGCGCGTCTCTTGATCGGCCGTTGCGGCCGTGCCCCCGCCCCCGCTTCGTATGGCCACGCAGTCGAAAAACGGGCTGTCTCACTTCGGAAGTGCTCATTCCTATCACCTCCCGATCACTCGCTGCCAGCAACCTTCAGACGCCACTCCAAGGCCGCGCCAGAGGCATTAAAGCCAACCTGGAGAAGAACCTTCAGGGTGCCCGAACGCGCTGAACTCGGAGACGGCCGCAAGATAATCCAAAGATCCCGCTTGAACTCCGCAGAGATGTCCGGAACTTACAGGGACGTGGATCCACGGCGGTCTTAAAGTGGATGTTCCCAGCATCGTGGCGACTGTTCTCTTAAATCTGCCAGGACTGTGCGGGGGCCGGGGAGCGGGGGAAGCTGTGCCTAAAGGGACGCGCAATACTCGCCTGGCTGCTCTTCAGCAGGAGGCAGGGTGGACCAACGGGGATTTGGCCCGGGAAGTCAACCGGCTCGGCACTCTCCACGGCCTGCGCCTGGCCTACGACCGGACAGCGGTCGCGCACTGGCTGTCCGGGTCACGCCCGCGCCCTCCCGTGCCCGCCCTGGTGGCCGAGGTCCTCAGCCGCCGCCTGGGCCGACTGGTGACCCCCGAATGGACGGGGCTGGCATCCCCGCAGCGGGCGGCATCCTCCACCGCGCACCCGATCCTCGCACTCGCCGAATTCGCCGTCACCGACGCCGACTCCGACGGACGAGGCCGTCCTGCGCGCCTCTTCTCCGTCCAGGACATCGAAGCCGAACTCAGCGCAGCAGCAATCCGGCTGCAAGATTCTGACAGCCGCCGCTCATCCACCGCACAGCGCCTCGAACACCTCAGCAGTTTCTTCTTCGAACACGTCCAGCGCTACGGGGGGCTGACGCTCGGCAGCACCTTGTCACGCTACATAGCCGATGAGACACCACGCCTCCTGGTCGTGCGCAGCACCGAGACCGACCGGCCGGAAGTCCTCACCGCCCTTGCCCGGCTCAGCTACGTGCAGGCCGCTATAGCGGCCGACAGCGGCCGTCCAGGGCTTGCCCAGGGCTATTACCAGCACGCGCTGAGACTCGCCCGGCGGGCCGGCGCCCGGCCCGACTACGCCATCACTCTGCGCGCCCTGGCCACCTTGGCGGACAGCCTTGGCGAGAGAGCCCTCAGTGGGAAACTCACGGGCCACGCCATCGAGATCGCAGGGCCGAACGCGGCGCCTGCGCTCCGGAGCTTCCTCTACTCCGGTCATGCCCTCACTCTGGCCCGGACCGGCGACCGCCCCGCTGCGCTGCATGCTCTCGCCACCGCCTTGCGGATACACCAGGAGGACCACCAGGCGACGAGTCCCTTCGAGACCTACACGGAAGCGTCGCTCCAGTACCAGCGCGCTCTCGTACTCAAGGCTTTGGGAGCAGGTCCTGACCACCTCCAGGCCCTCCTGGACTCCCTGAGGACAAGACCCGTCGACCACCACAAGGCCCTGGCCATCACCCACAGCCAGATCGCACTCGCCCTTCTTCACGCAGGGCAGTGGGACCAGGCGCTCCCGCACGCCCAGAAGGCATTCGCCAGTGCCCGGACAGTCTCCTCCATGCCCGCCCGCACGAACGTGGCAGAACTACGCCAGTCCATGGCAGCCTTCCGCCGCCGCATATAGACCTGCCCCCCAGGCCGACCGTGCCGAGCCCCTTCGGGGGACGGCGGCCGCCGCCCGAGAGTGGTCCGTGCCTCACCCCGTAGCAGAGTCTGCTCATGTGCCGGAGGCGCAGGACGTCTGAGGCGGCGGGGTGCGGGGTGTGGAGGCCCACACACCTCAGGACCAGGTGACGGGCAGTTCCGTCGGCCGGGTGAAGAGGTAGGTGTCCGGTTCCCAGGCGATGTCCTCGTGCTTGGCAGCCACCGCCAGGTCCGGCAGTTGTGTGAAGAGGGTCGAGAGCGCGGTCTGCAGGTAGAGGCGGGCGATGTTGACGCCGAGGCAAAAGTGGGGGCCGGTACCGAAGGTGATGGCCGGGTCCTCCCGTGTGCTGCGGTCGAGGCGGAAGCGCTCCGGTTGTTTGTAGTGCTCGGGGTCCCAGGTCGCGGCGACCCAGGGGGTGACGACGGCGTCGCCGGCCCGGATGTGTACTCCGTGCAGTTCGGTGTCGGCCAAGGCGAGGCGGGGCATCGAGGTCATGCCGTTGTGGTGCAGGCGCAGGAGCTCGGCCACCGCCGTGGGCCACAGACCGGGGTCACGCAGGATGCGGGCGAGCTGGTCGCCGTGCCGCAGCAGGGTGTAGACGCCGGTGGTGACCGGCCCGGTGACCGGTTCGGCGGAGGTGACGAACAGGTACATCACGGTGGCGTGGAGGTGCTCCGCGGTGATGGTTCCGTGCTGGTGGGCGCGGATCAGTGCCTCGACCGGGTCACGCGGCTCGCATCCGTCGTCGTAGTCGGCCCTCTTGGCTTCGATGACTTCGGTCGCGAAGTCGAGCATCCACCGGGTGGAGGTGTCGATCTTGGCGGCCGGTGTCGTGTAGTCGACCTGCGAGCGCAGCCGCGGCACGATCTTGCGGCGCTGACGTGGGGCCACCCGCATCAGGTCGCACGCCAGGGTCGCGGCGAGGGGGTGTGCGTAGGCGCCGTGCAGGTCTGCGGGGTTGGGGCCCTCGCGCAGGGCTATCGCGAGGTCGGAGGCGGCCAGGGCGATGGCGGGCTGGATTGCCGCCGCGGCGGCCGGGTTGAAGAACGGCTGCACGACGCGCCGTACGGTGGTGTGTTCGGGCGGGTCGAGGTTGAAGATGCCGCCGGGCACGCTGTTGAAGTCGTCTCCGGCGATGCGCTGGCCGCCGGGGCAGGTGAGGTTGCGGGAGAAGTTGCGGCTGGATCCGATCGCGGTGATGTCGGTGCGGCGGGTGACCAGCCAGGCGCGGTGGCCGGAGGGGAAGGTCACCGGGGCGACCGGCCGTTCGCGGCGCAGGAGGTCGAACATCTCGGGCGGCAGGCCGTGGCCGCGGGTGGGGAAAGAGTCGGGCCAGGTCAGTTCATCGGGGATCGCCGTTGCCACGGTCGTTCCGTTCATCAGTGAGCACGGACAGGGTGTGACCCGCCCCTACGGTGAGGCCAGGGACTTGACCGGCGGCCACCACGTCGTAGAGGGGCACCCTGCGGTGGTAGACGAACAGGGTGCTGGGGCGTGCGAGCAGGCCGGCGGCGTCCAGCAGGAGTGGGGCCTCGGCGAAGATGTAGCGGGTGTTGCTCGCGATCTGGGCCGGTGTGGGCTCGGAGTCGAGGGAGGTGGCCAGGGCGGTCCGGGTCATCGCGTGCACCGCTTCCCGCATCGAATCTTGCGTGCGGTAGGCGCTCTCGACGCGGGCCCGGCTCTTCTGGTAGCGCGGATGGGAGGCGAAGCGCGTCATCACATGCACCTGGGAGTCCGTGTCGGGCATCCCGCAGTCGGCCAGGGTGCGGCGTGCGACGTTGCGCATGTTGTGGATGACGCGCTTGGAGCGCTGGACTGCGTGCCGTGGTGCCTTGCCCGCGGAAATGTAGCGCAGCGCCGATTCAGGGGCCCCCGGCAGGACCACGTGCACGTCGGAGAACGACCTGGCCGCGCTCTGGCACAGGTCCGCTACGGTCTGCGTGGAGTAGAAGGAATTGAACGGTGACAGGCCCAGCACCAGCGTGCCGTACCGCTCGGCCAGGCGCGGGTTGTGAAGGTCCAACCCTTCTACCCGGAACCCGCTGGGGCTCGGGGCGTCTTGTGCCGAGCTTTCCGGGGGTGCGTCTGTACCGGTGAGGGGCGGTGAAGCTGTACTGATTCGGCTCATGGCAGTGGCCCTACTCCTCTGGTTGGTTGGTTGGGGCGGGTCGGTTGGGAGAGCTGTGGGGGACAGCTCACTTGTGCGGTGCCGCTGAGGTGTCTTCGGCCGGACGGGCACGGCTGTCGGGCACAGCCCCCGGGCCGGCGTGGGCGTCGATGATCAGGGCGTGAGGGCAGTCGAGGTAGTTCGCCCAGAACGCATCCCCGTACCTCGCGCGGCCCTCTTCGGAGACGGTCGGGCGAATCCACGAGACGCCGTCGAACCCGGCCGCCTCGAGAGCTTGCTCGTGTGCTGCCGTGGACCAGCGGAAGAAGTCCAGGTCCAGCACCTCCGGCCCGACCCAGGCCCGCAGGTGCCCCGGCGTGCCCTCCGCCGGTGACTCCTGCGAGCTCAGGAGCATGCCGTAGCCCCGGTACCACTGCGGGTCCGTGGAGAACTCCGGGTTGAGGACCGCGGCCACGAACCGCCCGCCCGTCGCACGCAGCGCCCGCCGCGCCGTCGCGCAGAACCCCTGCAGCGCGTCCTGGCTGGGGGCGTAGGGCAGCACGTACACGGCCGTGACCACGTCGAACGAACCGGCGACGTCCGGCAGTTCTCCCGCGGTTGGGTCGGCGGCGTTCGCTGCCAGGTACTCCACGCCCAGTCCTTCGCGCTCCTCGCGCCGACGGGCGTGCTCCACCATGGCGGCCGACTCGTCCACCCCCACCGCGCGGGCCGCCCCGGTACGGCGCAACCGACGGGTGTACAGCCCACTGCCGCACCCGAGGTCGAGCACGTCCCGTCCCACAATGTCACCGACCGCGTTCAGGAAGCTGTACGCCTCGACATGCTCCCGGAACGGCATCTCCTCCATGCTGCTTTCGTACGCCGCCACCGCTGTGTCGAACTGGGAATCCACCATCATCTCCTCGCGCTCAGGCGTCGACGTGCACGGCCCGCCCCGGAAGGACTCCCGGCAGTGCACGGGTTCGTTGTTTCTCGTGTGCTGCTCCTTCGTATCGCCGCGATGCGGCGCGGTACGAGCCCGCGGGCTGCCGGAAGCGTGAACGCGTTGAACCCTGCTGTGATGGTGAGGAACCGCCAGTCCCGAAACCGAATCGGCCAGACCCAGATACATAGACCCGCCGCACGCGTCCGCGGCCTGGCGGCCTACAGCGCTCTCCCGGCGCGCCCTGGGCGGCCTGCCGCGAAACCCGGCCCGACCCGTCCATTAGGGCCGGACCGGAGTCAACGTCACCAACCAACCCGACTGGCTCTGGGCAGGGACGAACGGCAGCCCCAGCGCTGTGGGCCGGGGCGCCCAGCCGCCTACGTGGCCTCGGCAGCCGTCAGCTCAGCAGTGGCACCGAGACTGGGGAAGGGGCAGCAGGAACCCGGCCGCGACCCACTCAGTCCGCCGGCGGGTGGCACAGGGCCTGCGGAACCCGGAGGCCGCCGACTTGAAGGACCGGACTGTCATCCCCGCTGCACCTAATTAGCCGCCTCGCACCTCACCGAAGCCTCCCCCACCAGCAACGACGGGCAGCACACTTCTACCCGTTCGCATCCGCATGCGACCCCCGAGAAC
>NZ_BHZI01000318.1 GCF_004305975.1 Streptomyces otsuchiensis | reverse complement strand
GCACCCCGGCACGCGATACCCGGCCCCACGACACCGGCACCGGCACCGGCACCGGCACCGGCTCGTCAGCCGCCGACAGCACCACCACCCCCACCCGCCGGCGGCTGCGGCAGCCGCCGTCTGCGGCGCAGCCCCGAGGAGTGCAGCCGGTGGACCAGTTCCCGGGTGTCGACCTCGACGGCGCCGAGTCCGACCGCCGTCCGGTAGTGCTCGGCGGGTACGTCGTAGTGGTCACGGTCGAAGGCCCGGGTCGGTGATCCGAGCCGGGAGGCGAATTCGTGGAGTTCCGACAGTGAGACGTCGCTGATCAAGTGGGACCATAGTCTGCCGTGCCCGGGCCAGTCGGGAGGATCGATAAAGACCGTCATGACGGTCACTTCCTTCCGAGGATCAATGCCGCCTTCTCCCTATTGGACCAAAGTCGCGCACACTTCGAAGCGACGAGGGGTTGACGGAGCGAGCCCGCGAAAATACCTTTCACCTGTGAGGAATGCTATGAAGGAAAATTTCGCCCGGCGTGGCGAGCGGGCCCGTCCCGCTCCGGTTGCCCCGCGCCCGGCCCCGCCCGAGCCGGGCGCGCTGGCCGCGAAGGTCCGGACCATGGCACCCTCCATGACGCGCTCCATGCAGCGTGTGGCCGAGACGGTCGCCGCCGACCCGGCGGGCTGCGCCGCGCTGACGGTGACGGGCCTGGCCGAGCGCACCGGCACCAGTGAGGCGACGGTCGTCCGCACCGCCCGGCTGCTGGGTTATCCGGGTTACCGGGACCTCCGGCTGGCACTGGCCGGGCTCGCCGCCCAGCAGGCGTCCGGCGCGGCACCGGCGATCACCACCGACATATCGGTCGACGACCCGCTGAGCGACGTCATCGCCAAGCTGACCCAGGACGAGCGGCAGACGCTGGCCGACACCGCCGGCGCACTGGACATCGGCCAGGTGGAGGCGACGGTCAGCGCGCTGACGGCCGCCCGCCGGATCGACGTCTACGGTGTCGGCGCCTCCTCGCTGGTCGCCCAGGACTTCGCCCAGAAGCTGCTGCGGATCGGTCTGGTCGCCCACGCCCACGCCGATCCGCATCTGGCCGTCACCAACGCGGTGCAGCTGCGGGCGGGGGACGTCGCCATCGCGATCACCCACTCGGGCCGCACGGTGGACGTCATCGAGCCGCTCCAGGCGGCCTTCGACCACGGTGCGACGACGGTCGCCATCACCGGCCGCCCCGACGGCGAGGTCACCCAGTACGCCGACCATGTGCTGACCACCTCCACCGCCCGCGAGAGCGAGCTGCGCCCGGCCGCCATGTCGAGCCGCACCAGTCAGCTGCTGGTGATCGACTGCCTGTTCATCGGCGTCGCCCAGCGCACCTACGAGACGGCGGCGCCCGCGCTGCACGCCAGCTACGAGGCGCTCGCGCACCGCCACTCGCCCCGCGAGACACGTTAGGCCGTGCGGCACCCATCCGCCCGGCACCTCCCCCACCCCTGCCCAGTCCTCTGAGAGAGCCGCCCCCTGATGTCCACTCCCTATGGTGAACTGCAGGCACAGCTCGGCGCCCTGACCACCGAGGCATACCGTCCCGAGCTCGCCGAGATCGACCAGCTGCCGACGCTGGAGATCGCCCGGACGATGAACCGCGAGGACACCGCGGTACCGACCGCCGTCGCCGCGCAGCTGCCGCAGATCGCCGCCGCCATCGACGCCGCCTCCGAGCGGATGGCGCGCGGCGGCCGACTGCTCTACCTCGGTGCCGGCACCGCCGGACGGCTCGGCGTGCTGGACGCGAGCGAGTGCCCGCCCACCTTCAACACCGATCCGAGCGAGGTCATCGGCCTCATCGCCGGCGGACCGGGCGCGATGTCCACCGCGGTCGAGGGGGCGGAGGACAGCAAGGAGCTGGCAGCCGCCGACATCGACGGGCTGGGCGTCGGGCCGGACGACGTCGTCGTCGGCATCTCGGCCTCGGGCCGCACCCCGTACGCGGTCGGAGCGGTCGAGCACGCACGCGGCCTGGGCGCGTTGACGGTGGGACTCTCCTGCAACGCCGGTTCACCGCTGGGCGCGGCCGCCGAGCACGGGATCGAGGTGGTGGTCGGTCCGGAACTGGTCACCGGCTCGACCAGGCTGAAGGCCGGCACCGCGCAGAAGCTGGTGCTCAACATGATCTCGACGATCTGCATGATCCGGCTGGGCAAGACCTACGGCAACCTGATGGTCGACGTCCGGGCCTCCAACGAGAAGCTGCGGGCCCGCTCGCGGCGCATCGTGGCACTGGCGACCGGCGCCGACGACGGGACGATCGAGGACGCCCTGACGGCCACGGACGGCGAGGTCAAGAACGCCATCCTGGTCGTCCTCGGCGAGGTGAACGGCCCGACGGCGGCACGGCTGCTCGCGGAGGCCGGGGGCCATCTGCGGATGGCGCTGACCGCCGCCGCGAAGGGCTGACCCGCCGGCGCTCGCCGCCCCCGGCCGGGGACGGCGAGCGCGGCCACGCCGAGAGGGGTGCGCGGCTCAGAGTTCGCGGACGACCCGCGCCGGGTTGCCGACCGCCAGCACCCCGGCCGGCAGGTCGCGGGTGACCACGGCGCCCGCCCCGACCACGGTGTTCTCCCCGATGGTCACGCCCGGGCAGACGATGACGCCGCCGCCCAGCCACACGTTGTCGCCGATGGTGATCGGCTCGGCCGCCTCCCACTTGGCGCGACGCTGCTCGGCGTCGAGCGGGTGCGTCGGTGTCAGCAGCTGCACGTTGGGGCCCATCTGGACGTCGGCCCCGATGGTGATGGGCGCGACGTCCAGCATCACCGCCCCGAAGTTGACGAAGGTGCGGGGGCCGACGGTGATGTACGTGCCGTAGTCCACGTGCAGCGGGGGCCGGATCTCCGCGTCCTCCCCCAGCTCGCCCAGCAGTTCGGCGAGGACGGCCCGACGGTCCTGGGCGGCTTCCGGGTCGGCGGTGTTGAAGCGGTGGTTCAGCCGGACGCTGCGCGCCTGCTCCCGCTGGATCTCGGGGTCGTCCGCGAGGTACAGCTCACCGGCGAGCATCCGCTCCCGCTGGCTGCGTTCACCTCCGCCGGCGACGGCCTCTGCTCCGGCGGCGGCCGTCCGCTCGCTCTGACTGGTCACATCTGCTCCTTCACCCTCGGCCGTCCCTCGTGGACGGCTCTGCGTCCCTACCCGGTGCGGGCGGCGGCTCACCGGACGTACGTGGCGCCGGGACCTCGGGCACGGCCGGGCCGCCGCCGCACACCCGCGAACGCGAACGCGCCCGCATGAGCACACGGACCCGCACACGCCCGAGGGCGGTACCCCGGCCGCTGCCGGGGTACCGCCCTCGGGATACCGCTTGTACCGCTGTACCGCTTGTACCGCTGTACCGCGTGTGGTGCTGTGGTGCCGCTCGCGCGGCGGACTCTCCGATCCGGGTGGGATCAGAAGTCCATGCCACCGCCCATGCCACCGGTCGGGTCCGGCGCCGCGGCACCGGCCTTCTCCGGCTTGTCGGCGATGACGGCCTCGGTGGTGAGGAAGAGCGCCGCGATGGAGGCGGCGTTCTGCAGCGCCGAGCGGGTCACCTTGGCCGGGTCGGGGATACCGGCGGCCAGCATGTCGGTGTACTCGCCGGTCGCGGCGTTCAGGCCCTCGCCCACGGGGAGGTTGCGGACCTTCTCCACGACGACGCCACCCTCGAGACCGGCGTTGACCGCGATCTGCTTGAGCGGGGCCTCCAGAGCCAGCTTGACGGCGGCGGCACCGGTGGCCTCGTCGCCAGTGAGCTCCAGCTTCTCCAGCACGACACCGGCCTGGAGCAGAGCCACGCCACCACCGGCGACGATGCCCTCCTCGACGGCGGCCTTGGCGTTGCGCACCGCGTCCTCGATGCGGTGCTTGCGCTCCTTCAGCTCCACCTCGGTGGCAGCGCCGGCCTTGATGACGGCCACGCCGCCGGCCAGCTTCGCGAGGCGCTCCTGGAGCTTCTCGCGGTCGTAGTCGGAGTCGCTGTTCTCGATCTCGGCACGGATCTGGTTGACCCGGCCCTGCACGGCGTCGCTGTCGCCGGCACCGTCGACGATGGTGGTCTCGTCCTTGGTGATGACGACCTTGCGGGCGCGGCCCAGGAGGTCGAGACCGGCGGTCTCCAGCTTGAGGCCGACCTCCTCGGAGATGACCTGGCCACCGGTGAGGATGGCGATGTCGCCGAGCATGGCCTTGCGGCGGTCACCGAAGCCCGGGGCCTTGACGGCGACGGACTTGAAGGTGCCACGGATCTTGTTGACGACCAGGGTGGACAGGGCCTCGCCCTCGACGTCCTCCGAGATGATCAGCAGCGGCTTGCCGGACTGCATGACCTTCTCCAGCAGCGGCAGCAGGTCCTTCACGCTGCCGATCTTGGAGTTGACGATGAGGATGTAGGGGTCCTCGAGCTCCGCCTCCATGCGCTCCATGTCGGTGGCGAAGTAGGCGGAGATGTAGCCCTTGTCGAAGCGCATGCCCTCGGTGAGCTCAAGCTCGAGCCCGAAGGTCTGCGACTCCTCGACGGTGATGACGCCTTCCTTGCCGACCTTGTCCATGGCCTCGGCGATCAGCTCACCGATCTGGGTGTCGCCGGCGGAGATGGAGGCGGTGGAGGCGATCTGCTCCTTCGTCTCGACCTCCTTCGCCTGCTCCAGGAGGGCGTCGGAGACCTGGGCCACGGCGGCCTCGATGCCGCGCTTGAGCGCCATCGGGTTGGCGCCGGCGGCGACGTTGCGGAGACCCTCGCGGACGAGGGCCTGGGCCAGCACGGTGGCGGTGGTGGTGCCGTCACCCGCGACGTCGTCGGTCTTCTTCGCGACCTCCTTGACCAGCTCGGCGCCGATCTTCTCGTAGGGGTCCTCGAGCTCGATCTCCTTGGCGATGGAGACACCATCGTTGGTGATCGTGGGGGCGCCCCACTTCTTCTCGAGCACGACGTTGCGACCCTTGGGGCCGAGCGTGACCTTGACGGCGTCGGCGAGCTGGTTCATCCCGCGCTCGAGGCCGCGCCGCGCCTCCTCGTCGAACGCGATGATCTTGGCCATGTGAAGGGGTCCTCCCAGATACGGGGTGGATTGCTCCGGACCGCGCTGGCGCCCGCGACGGACGGCACGCACAAGGGTGGTTCCTTGCTCCACCCCGGATACGAGCCTCACCGACCCGGTCCTGATCTGTCACTCTCACCCTCAGAGTGCTAATGCCCAATGATTAGCACTCGACCCCTCCGAGTGCAAGCCACTTGAGGACCGAGGGGACGTCGATCCACGGCGGCACCACGCGCCACCAGCGACGACGTCGACAACGGCGGGAGAGCGTCCGCGACGGCGCAGGAGGCGCGCCGGGACGGACGGGAGGACGCGAGAGAGGGCGCGCCGGGGGCGCACACCCGGGGGCCGGCCGCACGCACACGCATCGGGGCCCGTTCCCCGGTGCAGGGAGGAACGGGCCCCGATGTCAGGCTGGGTGGTCCGGCGAGCGCCAGTTCAGGCGGTCACCCGGACCATGTCGGCCTGCGGGCCCTTCTGGCCCTGAGAGATCTCGAACTCGACCCGCTGTCCCTCTTCCAGGGTGCGGTAGCCGTCCATCTGGATCGCGCTGTAGTGGACGAACACGTCCGCACCACCGTCGACCGCGATGAAGCCGTATCCCTTCTCCGCGTTGAACCACTTGACGGTGCCCTGAGCCATTGCGTACTCCCCTTTTGCCGGCCTTTCACGACCCCGCTTTTCGCGGGGCCGGACCGGGCATCGACATCACCCCCGGCCGTGTGGGGGTGTGCGTCGAACGCACCGACCGCCGCTGAATGTATCTGTCCGGACGCCCTCTGCAACAGGTCATTAGAGCGAGAAATCTTGACGCATCAGAACGGTCAAATTACACAAAGTGATCATAAAGGAGAATGTTTCCGCCCGGACATCAATGCCGAAACGGTCATAGCGGGCACGGAAAAGTTCAGTCCGCGTCACACGCTTCACCCACACGCAAGGCTCGGTACACGAGCGGAAGGGGGCGTTCCGCCACTCTAGCGTGGTCCCGGCAGCAGACAGCGCACCGGGCCGTCCCCCGGCGGGGGCCGGGGAGGTCCGATGCGCTGTGCTGCGAGGGGCGGGCGGCGGCCGGCGGGCGTGCCGGCCGGGGGGGCAGCCGGCCCC
>NZ_BHZI01000317.1 GCF_004305975.1 Streptomyces otsuchiensis | reverse complement strand
TGACAGGCCCTCGCCGCGTGCCCGCACCCCCGGCGGCTCTCGCCCGCGCGATCTCCCTGCGCCTGTCCGCCGATCGAATCCGCTTCGGTGACCTGCGAGCCCGGGCGGTCTGACGACGACCGCCGCGCGGAACGGACCCGTCACTGATCACGCGGCTCACGATCCGCCCCGACGGAGCACACCGGCTCTCCCGCGCCGAAACCACATGGGACATGCCCACGTAGGACTTCCCGCGAGGCCGTGGGGCCGAAAGCGCTGGTCACGCGAGCGCGTGGCGCTCACGGAGGTTGGCCGCCGCGAGCCGCCCTGCAATTGGGGATCACGGCGGGCCTCTTCGGAAATCGTGCAGCGGATTCCGCAACGGCGCAGGCAGCCGCAGCCGGTTGCGGTCGGCAGTGTGGTCTGGCTGGGCTCACTTGCTGGTGATGCTCCATATGCCGTCGCCAGCCGCGGCGGCGTTGTCGAGGGCGGTCCACGCGGCGTCGTCGACCTTGAGGGCGTCGTGGAGGTAGGCGGAGATCGTGTCGGCGACGAGGGCGACGCGGGCGGGGTCCTCGTCGGTGGTCTCGGCGGCCTCCTCGCCGGCGAGGCCGCCCAGGGTGTGTTCGCCCTCGGCGATGGCGAGCAGGCTCTTCGGGGACGGGCTGAGGTGGTAGGCATCGGTGAACCACTCCGCGCCCCGTGAGGAGAGCTGGGACTGGTCCTTGCCGCCCGCGATGACCAGGGCCGGGGTCGTCATGGTGGAGTAGTCCGGCCTCATGAACGGAAGGTGTTCGGCGGCGAACGGGGTGAGGGTGTCGCCGGTTCCGGTCGCGGCGATCAGTGCGCCGGCCGAGACCGCGGAGTGGGAGAAGTCCTCTCCGGGAATGCCGTCGGCGTCGAGCACGCGCGCGCCGAGGATCGCGCCGGCGGTCTGGGCGCCCCAGGAGTGTCCGACGACCGCGACACGCTCGAGGTCGGTACGCTCCGGCAGGTCGCCGGCCTGGGCAAGTATGTCGGGGAGGTCGTCGAGGATCGCGTGGATGTCGGCGATCCTGACGCGCCAGATGGTGGCGAAGCGCGGGTCGTCCCATCCGATGCCGTTGCGGCGGGAGTCCAGGTGGGAGGGCTGCACCACGACGAATCCGGCGGCTGCCCACCGGTCGACAAGGGGTTCGTATCCGTCCAGGGACCATGCGTTGCCGTGGGAGAACACGATGACGGGGAGGTTCCGCCCTGACAGCGGAGCGGTGACCTTCACCTGTAGGTCGATGCTGCGGCCGGGCGCGGGAACGGTGATGGGCTTGACCGCGACGATCCGCTGGTCGAGTTGACCGGAAGGCATGGGGGTCCTGCGCTTTCTCCATGGGGCCGCTCTGCCATACTTTGGCGGAGCGTCGTTCCGCCAACTTAGCGGAACATTGTTCCGCGAGTAAAGAGAGGGTCTCGTGCCGGAAGCGGTCGGAGTACGGCAAGCACAGGCGCAGCGCACCCGCAGCGGCGTGCTGGCGGCCGCATCGGCGGTCTTCGTGGACCAGGGCGTCCAAGCTCCCATCCGCGACATCGCTGAACGGGCCGGCGTCGGCGTCGGCACGATCTACCGGAACTTCCCGACCCGGGCGGATCTCGTCACCGCCGTCTACCGGCACCAGATCGACACATGCGCCGCACTCGCGCCCCGGCTCCTGGAGGAACCAGGCTCCCCGTTCGCCGCCCTGACTCGTTGGGCGGACGCGTTCGTGGAGTTCCTGGTGACCAAACATGGCCTCGGTGCCGCCTTGGGGTCCGGTGATCCAGGGCTGGAGAATCTCCACGCCCTCATGCTCGACACCCTGGTGCCAGCCTGTGAAACGCTGCTCGACGCCTGCGTCGATGCCGACGAAATCAGCCCCGGTATCACCGCCTACGTACTCATGCGCGCCATCGGGAACCTCTGTATCACCGGACCCGACTACGACCAGGCCGACGCCAAGCACATGGTCGCAACCCTCCTCGACGGATGCCGTCGCAAGGCATAGCGACAGTGCGGTGCCTCTGAGGCGGTTGATCCCGCACCCGGCCGAGTGACGCTCGTGGCAGTCGGCCGGGAGGCGTACACCCTGTCAGCCCGCACCGGATCGGGACGGACGCTTGGTCGGCCCGGCCCGGGCCGACGCAGGGCGCCTCCACGTCAAACCGCCCCCGTCCCCGGTGGGCGCGCACGCGGCGTGTGGCCTGCGGTCTGGGAGACCCGTTCGGCCAACTGCTGGGTCTGGCTGTGTCGTTGAGGCAGCCGTGGCGGCCGGTCAGTCCAGGCAGAACTCGTTGCCCTCGGGGTCGGTCATGACGATGAAGCCGGCGCTCATCGGAGGTTCGGGCTCGTGCCGGCTGACGCGCGTCGCGCCCAGGGGGAGGAGGCGGTCGCACTCGGCTTCGAGTGCGGCCATGCGGTCGTCGCCCTGGAGGCCGGGGGCCGCGCGGACGTCGAGGTGGACGCGGTTCTTGGCGGTCTTGCCCTCCGGTACGCGCTGGAAGAAGATCCGCGGGCCCTGCCCGTCCGGGTCCTCCAGGGCCGAGGCGTCGTTGCGGCGCTCCTCCGGTACGCCCATTCCGGCGAGGAAGTCGTCCCAGGCGGCGAGCGGGTCCGCGCCCTCGGGGAGGTCGGTTCCGGGCGGGGCGGGGTGGACGTAGCCGAGGACCTCGCGCCAGAAGGTGGAGAGTACGCGCGGGTCGTTGGCGTCGAAGGTGACCTGGATGTGACGGCTCATCGGTGCTCCGTTCGCGGAGGTTCGAGGGCACGCGTCGTGCGTGCGGCCTCGTCGGGCGGCACTCGGCTCGCACCGTACCGCCGCCGACTGACAGAAGCCGGTACCGCGCGTTCGTGCCGTGAACGGCGGTGGCGCCCCGGCGCTCCCGGACGCGCCGACGGCGGGGGAGGGGCGCCGTGGGGCGCCGCCTCCCCCGCCGTCGGTGGTCCTGCGGGGGTACTACTCGGTGTCGCGGTGTCGCGGTGTCGCGGTGTCGCGGTGTCGCCGGTCAGCCGAGGGTGGCCAGGGCGTCGTTGAGGGTCTTCGACGGGCGCATCACGGCGGAGGCCTTGTCGAAGTCCGGCTGGTAGTAGCCGCCGATGTCGGCCGGGGAGCCCTGGACGGCGATCAGCTCGTCCACGATGGTCTGCTCCTGCTCGGCGAGCATCGCCGCCAGCGCGGAGAACGCGGCCGACAGCTCGGTGTCCTGGGTCTGGCCGGCCAGCTCCTGGGCCCAGTACAGCGCCAGGTAGAAGTGGCTGCCGCGGTTGTCGATGCCGCCGAGGCGCCGGCTGGGCGACTTGTCCTCGTTGAGGAAGGTCGCGGTCGCGCGGTCCAGGGTGTCGGCGAGGATCTGGGCGCGGGCGTTGCCGGTGGTCTGCGCCAGGTGCTCGAAGCTGACGGCCAGCGCGAGGAACTCGCCCAGGCTGTCCCAGCGGAGGTAGTTCTCCTTGGTCAGCTGCTGGACGTGCTTCGGGGCGGAGCCGCCGGCGCCGGTCTCGAAGAGACCGCCGCCGTTCATCAGCGGCACGACCGACAGCATCTTGGCGCTGGTGCCCAGCTCCAGGATGGGGAAGAGGTCGGTCAGGTAGTCGCGCAGCACGTTGCCGGTGACGGAGATGGTGTTCTCGCCGCGGCGGATGCGCTCCAGGGAGAGCGCGGTGGCCTCGACCGGCGCGAGGATCTCAATGCGCAGGCCGTCGGTGTCGTGGTCGGCCAGGTAGGTGTTGACCTTGGCGATGAGGTTGGCGTCGTGGGCGCGGGTGGAGTCCAGCCAGAAGACGGCCGGGTCGCCGGTGGCGCGGGCGCGGGTGACGGCGAGCTTGACCCAGTCGCGGATCGGGGCGTCCTTGGTCTGGCACATGCGCCAGATGTCGCCCTCGCTGACCGCGTGCTCCAGCACGACGTCGCCGGAGGCGTCGACCACCCGGACGGTGCCCGTGGTGGGGATCTCGAAGGTCTTGTCGTGGCTGCCGTACTCCTCGGCCTTCTGCGCCATCAGACCGACGTTGGGCACCGAGCCCATGGTGGAGGGGTCGAAGGCGCCGTTGGCGCGGCAGTCGTCCAGCACGGCCTGGTACACGCCCGCGTAGCTGCTGTCGGGCAGCACCGCGATGGTGTCGGCCTCCTCGCCGTCCGGGCCCCACATGTGGCCGGAGGTGCGGATCATGGCCGGCATCGAGGCGTCGACGATGACGTCGCTCGGCACGTGCAGGTTGGTGATGCCGCGGTCGGAGTCGACCATGGCGAGCGCCGGGCCGTCGGCGAGCTCGGCCTCGAAGGACGCCTTGATCTCGGCGCCGTTCGGCAGCGACTCCAGGCCGGCGAGGATGCCGCCGAGGCCGTCGTTGGGGGTGAGGCCGGCGGCGGCGAGGGCCGCGCCGTGGTCGGCGAAGGTCTTCGGGAAGAAGGCGCGGACCACATGGCCGAAGATGATCGGGTCGGAGACCTTCATCATCGTGGCCTTGAGGTGGATCGAGAACAGCACGCCCTCGGCCTTGGCGCGGGCCACCTGCGCGGCGAGGAACTCGCGCAGCACGGCGACGCGCATCACGGCGGCGTCGACGACCTCGCCGGCGAGTACCGGTACGGACTCGCGCAGCACGGTGGTGGTGCCGTCGTCGCCGTGCAGCTCGATGCGGAGCGTGCCGTCGGCGGGGACGACCGCGGACTTCTCGGTGGAGCGGAAGTCGTCACCGGTCATGTGGGCGACGTTGGTCTTGGAGTCGGCGGACCAGGCGCCCATGCGGTGCGGGTGGGCCTTGGCGTAGTTCTTCACCGAGGCGGGCGCGCGGCGGTCGGAGTTGCCCTCGCGCAGCACCGGGTTGACCGCGCTGCCGAGCACCTTGCCGTAGCGGGCGCGCGTGTCGCGCTCCTCGTCGGTCTTGGGCTCGTCGGGGAAGTCCGGCAGGTTGTAGCCCTGCTTCTGGAGCTCCGCGATGGCGGCCTTGAGCTGCGGGATCGACGCCGAGATGTTCGGCAGCTTGATGATGTTGGCGCCGGGGGTCTTGGCCAGCTCGCCCAGCTCGGCGAGGGCGTCGTCGATGCGCTGGCCCTCTTCCAGACGCTCCGGGAAGTGCGCGACGATCCGGCCCGCCAGCGAGATGTCCCGCCGCTCGACGCCGACTCCGGCCGTCGAGGCGTAGGCCCGGATCACCGGCAAGAAGGAATACGTCGCCAGGGCCGGCGCCTCGTCGGTGTGGGTGTAGATGATGGTCGAGTCAGTCACCGGTACTCCGCTCCACGTCTGCAACATTGCTTGACGTCAAGATATCTCGCGAAGGGGCGCGGTGCGACAGTGCCCCTGCCGGGGGGACCCAGCGGTGACTCCGCGTGTCCGTGCGTGCACCGGTGGCAGGAGTGCCGGAGGGTGACGGGCGGGTGTCCGATCAGGCGCCCACGGTGCCGTCGAGGCCCTCGCGCAACAGGTCGGCGTGACCGTTGTGGCGGGCGTACTCCAGCGTCACGTGGACCATGACCAGCCGCAGCGAGACCGTCGCGCCGTTCCGGGGCTGGAGGCCGGTGACATCGAGCGTCGCGGCCTCGCGCTCGATCCGGCGGGAGCGCTCGACCTCGGCCTCCCAGGCGGTGAACGCCTCCGCCCGGGTGGAACGGCTCGCGTCGTAGGCCGCCTGGAAGTCGGTCCGGTCCGACCACACCATGGGCGCGGCGTTGTCCTCGAAGACCCGCCGGAACCAGGCGCGCTCCACCTCCGCGAGATGCCGGACCAGGCCGAGCAGCGTCAGCGTCGACGGCGGCATGGAGCGCTGGCGCAGCGCGTCGTCGTCCAGGCCGCGGCACTTCATGGCGAGCGTGGCGCGCTGGTAGTCGAGAAAGCCGCGCAGGGTCTCGCGCTCGGAGCCGGTCAGCGGTGGTCCGACGCGTTCGTCCGCGGTCATGCCGGGCCGCCTCTCTCGGGGTGGGTGGCAGTCGGGTGGAAAGCGGGTGTGCCCAGGGGAGGGGTCACTCCGTGTTGAGGACGGCGATGCCGGCCTCGCCCCGGCCGAACCGGTCGAACAGCTCGGAGAGGGGCGCCGGCCCGCTGGATTCGACGAGGAGGACCGGCTGCCGCGCGCCGTACCGCTCGGCCGGTTCGAAGGCGGTGACGACCTGCCGGTGGAGCAGCGCCACCCGGTCGGTGCCTCCCGCGCGGGGCCCGTGGTGGGGGAGAGCGGCCAGTGAGCCTTTTCCAACCTCAGGTTGAGGCGTGACGAAGGGCGGGGATCGTCTTCACGATGGCGGTGACTCGGTTGGTG
>NZ_BHZI01000316.1 GCF_004305975.1 Streptomyces otsuchiensis | reverse complement strand
GCCCTGCCCTGCCCTGCCCTGCCCTGCCCTGCCCTGCGCCAACGCGCTCAGGGCCGGGGGATGTTGCGAAGGTTGGAGCGGGCGAGCTGGGCCATGCGTCCGACGCCGCCGTCCAGCACCATCCGGGAGGCCGACAGGGCGAACCCGCTGACCATCTCCGCCTTGATCTTCGGCGGGATGGACAGCGCGTTGGGGTCGGTCACGATGTCCACCAGCGCCGGACCGCGATGCCGGAACGCCTCACGCAGCGCGCCGCGCACCTCCTTCGGCTTCTCCACCCGCACCCCGTGCGCGCCGCACGCGCGCGCCACGGCCGCGAAGTCCGGGTTGCGGTTGGTGGTGCCGTAGGCGGGCAGCCCGGAGACCATCATCTCCAGCTCCACCATGGAGAGGGCGGAGTTATTGAACAGGACTACCTTCACCGGCAGTTGGTACTCCACCAGGGTCAGGAAGTCGCCCATCAGCATGGAGAACCCGCCGTCGCCGGAGAGGGTCACCACCTGCCGGCGTGGGTCGGTGAACTGCGCTCCGATCGCCTGCGGCAGCGCGTTGGCCATCGATCCGTGGCTGAAGGAGCCGATGACGCGCCGCCGCCCGTTCGGGGTGAGATAGCGGGCGGCCCACACGTTGCACATGCCGGTGTCCACCGCGAACACCGCGTCGGCGGCGGCCTCCTCGTCCAGGACGGAGGCCACGTACTCGGGATGGATCGGGGTGCGCTTCTCGACCTTGCGGGTGTACGCCTTGACGACGCCCTCCAGCGCGTCCGCGTGCTTCTTCAGCATCCGGTCCAGGAACCGCCGGTCGGTGCGGACACGGACCTTGTCGGTCAGGCAGCGCAGCGTCTCGCGCACATCACCCCAGACGGCGAGGTCGAGGCGGCAGCGGCGGCCGAGGTGCTCGGGGCGCACGTCCACCTGCACGATCTTCACCCGTTCGCCCTCGTCGGGCAGGAATGCGTTGTAGGGGAAGTCGGTACCGAGCAGGATCAGCAGGTCGCACTCGTGGGTGGCCTGGTAGGCGGCGCCGTAGCCGAGCAGACCGCTCATGCCCACGTCGTACGGGTTGTCGTACTGGATCCACTCCTTGCCGCGCAGCGCGTGGCCCACGGGCGACTTCACCCGTTCGGCGAAGCGCATCACCTCGTCGTGGGCCCCGGCCGTGCCGCTGCCGCAGAAGAGGGTGATCCGGTCGGCCTCGTCGACCATCCGGGCCAGCCGGTCGATCTGGTCGTCGGCCGGGCGGACCGAGGGACGGCCGGTGACCAGCGCGTGCCGCTCCGCCTTCTCGGCCGCCGGCTCCCCGGCGATGTCGCCCGGCAGCACGACGACCCCGACACCGCCCTGGCCGATGGCGTGCTGGATGGCGCTCTGCGCGACGCGCGGCATCTGCTCCCGGTTGGAGACCAGCTCGCAGTAGTGGCTGCACTCCTGGAAGAGCCGGTCGGGGTGGGTCTCCTGGAAGTAGCTGCTGCCGATCTCGGCACTGGGGATGTGCGAGGCGAGGGCGAAGACCGGCGCCATGGAGCGGTGCGCGTCGAACAGACCGTTGATCAGGTGCAGGTTGCCCGGACCGCAGGAGCCCGCGCAGGCGGCGAGCCGCCCGGTGATCTGCGCCTCGGCCCCGGCGGCGAACGCGGCGGTCTCCTCGTGCCGGACCTGCACCCAG
Organism: Streptomyces otsuchiensis; assembly: GCF_004305975.1. GTDB lineage: Bacteria > Actinomycetota > Actinomycetes > Streptomycetales > Streptomycetaceae > Streptomyces > Streptomyces otsuchiensis. The sequence continues at coordinate 4,580 of NZ_BHZI01000316.1, read as the reverse complement.
TCGATGCGGGAGCTGCGGCGCACCGCGTCCACCACGGGGTTGAGGCTGTCACCGACCACCCCGTACATCCGCTCCACCCCGCTGTCGGCAAGGGTCTCCACCAGCTGGTCGGCCACGGTCTCCTTGGCCATCTACGGCCGCCTCTCGGGTAGTCCGCCCGGCGGCCCGGCGCGGAGGGGGCACGTCCCGCGCGGGGCTCCCGCGCGGTGGCCGCCACCCGACGGCGACGGCCCACCTGGAGCCATCGTCCGTTCCGTGCCGTTCGTCCGCATCCGCTGTCACCCGAAGGTGACGGCGGCGCGGCGCACCGGACCTGCCGCCCGGTGGGCCGGGGCAGGGATCAGCGGCCGGCCCAAGAGCTGGCCGAGCTGCCGCTGTGGGTGTGTTCCGCCTCGGTGAGGCGCTTCGTCTCGATGGCGGTCACCTCGGTGCCCGCCTCGGTCTCGCAGGTGACCAGCAGCCTCAGCCCGGGCCGGTCCAGCATCAGCTCCCGGGTGCCGGCGCACGGACCGGCGGCCTCCGGCAGCTCGCCGTAGACCGAGGGCTCGGCGTCGGAGTCGAAGTCCGACCAGGCCAGGGCCAGGACCGTGCCGGACTCACCCACCGCGTAGAAGAGTTGGTGCGGGTCCAGGTAGCTACCCACCGGGATCTGCGCACCGCCTCCGACCGCCGCCTCCACCGGTTCCCCGGCGGCGAACACACGCCGGGACTCCGTCGCCACGATGGTCCGGGGCCAGTCCGCTTCCGCGATCTCCTCCCGCCGGTCGCCGATCTGGTGGATCTCCCCCTCGCTGATCCAGCTCATGGGGCCGACGCCCTGATGATCGATGACGCGCAGGGGCAGCTCGGTCGCGGAGGGCAGCTCGACGACCGAGATCATGTCCCTCTCCCTGTTGTACTGCATCACCAGCGGCCCTTCGAACCGGTCACACCAGCGGCCTACCAGCGCGATCCCACGACTGGCCTGCGCCATCTGACTGATGCGCGGAATCCACTCGCACCCAAGAGCGGGCACCCGCTCCGCCCGCTCCGGCGCCACGGGCCGCACCGCGGCGAGGTCGAGGTCGAGGTGAGCCGTACCGGAGCCGGAGAAGGCGGCGGGCCCCGGTGGGACCTCCACGAAATCGGCCTGGGCACTGCCGCAGCTCTGGGTCAGCAGGACGGCGCGGGAAGCGCTGCGGGCGTGCCCGATTACGCGCGGGACGGCCAGGGTGTGGCACTGATCGCGCGCTCCGAGCCCCCGCAGCTCGCCGGCGTCCGTGAACTCCGCGAGGTGGGAAGACGACCGCAGATAGACACGGGTGGTCTGCCCCAGCGCGACCAGCGGACGCCACCCGAACAGCGAGTCGTCGCCGGACTCCTCGTCCCACCACTCGGTGACGACCGAGTCGGTCACGAAGGTCCAGTTCCGGCTGCGATCAGGGTGGCTGCCCGGGCCCGGGAGCCGCTCCTCGCGCAGCACCTCCCCGCTGTTGCCGTCCAGGGTGACCAGGGTGATCGGGTCGATGACCACATGCACCGCGCAGAACGGGGAGACGGCGACCTGGCCGAGGCGCACGGCGACACGGTCCTCGTCCCCGTCGTCCGGGACGACCAGTTCGCCGTGCCGGACGGTGTAGCGCCAGCGCTCCGAGCCGTCGGCGGGGTCGTACCCGATCACCGCGTCGGCGTCGTCCTGGTGCTCGATCGAGACCAGCGTGCTGCGCGCCACCCGCTGTTCGCCCCGGTGCTCCGGCTTCACATACCCGTCCTCCCGGTGCTGCGGCTGGGCGAGGAGGCAGGTCGTCAGCTCCGCCGGGCCGGGCAGTGAGCCCTGCCATCCGACCCCGGTCGGCTCCAGATGGGGCAGAGGTTCGCCGTGCTCGGCGGCCGTGACCTCGACGCCCTCCTTCCGCTGCCCCGAGGGCAGGGGCTCGGAGACGGCGTCGTAGTAAGGGCCGTCCGCGAGCGCGGACCGCGCCCGGTCCGCGCCGTAGCCCGCGCCGGTGCTGAGCAGGCCACCGACCAGCGAGGCGACGGTACCGGCCGCCAGCAGACGCCGGCCCCGCGCCCGCCGGTCGCCCTCCCGTGGCAGCCAGGGGCCCGGCCGACGGGCAAGCACCACACACACGACGGCGGCCAGCAGCGCCGCCACGGCGAGCGCCAGCGCCGCCGAGGGACGGTCCGGCGGGAACGCCACCTCGGCCAGCCGGGGCGATGGGTCCGTGGGCGCGCCGGGAGCCCGGAGATACGACACGAGGGCCAGTACGGCGGCCGATGTCGCGGCGCACGCGGCGGCGACCAGACTCCGGCGGGCACCCAGGCCACCGACCAGCAGCACGGCCGCCGCCAGCGCGGGCGCGGCGGGCCACCAGCCGACCCCCTCCCCCGGCCCGGCCAGTCCACCCGACCACGGCGGGAGGGCAGCCAGCAGCAACAGGACCACCGCCGCCGCCAGCGCTCCCGTCCGCGCCCACCACGGCAGCGCTCGTCGTCCGCGCGACGCGCTCTCGGAGCTCTCCGCGCCCTCGCTCTCGCTCTCGGGCGCAGACGTCTGTTCCCCGGTCATGTTTCCCCCACCCCACCGCCGGTCCCCACCCGCGGTCATCGTGCTCTCGGTCGGGCGCGACGGCTCACGCGGTCAAGCGCCCACCCGCCACACGGTAGCGCGCCCGCCGGGGCCACCGGCACGGCGGTACGGGCAAGGGCCCCGGCCACCGGACGGATCAGGGACCGGCGGTGTGGTCGGGGTGGCCGTGGGTGCGGCGCGCCTCCTTCATCTCCGCCTCGAAGAGGTGGTCGCGGCCGTCGGCGAGTTCACCGCGCACCCGCTGCTCGACCTCGGTGAACGGCTGGTAGTAGGTCGCGTTGTAGGACTCCACGACCTGGAAGGTCCAGTGGCCGGGGATGACGTTGCGGCCCAGGATCTCGCGCTCGACCAGGTCGGCCTGGTCTCGGTGACCCGCGTCGCGGAGTGCCTCGACGGCGGTGCCGAGCTTGAGGTCCGCGCCGCCGGTGAGCTGGTGGAAGGCGTAGAGGTGACCGCGGGCCTGCTCGACGGTCTCCAGTGCCTCGGAGAGCTTGCCGAGTGCCTCGACGGTGGCGTCGCTGACGCCGTCCGGCCGGCGGTGGGCGGGGGACGGGACGTCGTCGGCTGCGGAGCCGGCGCGGCTGTCGTCGCTGTGGTTCACGGCGCTGCGGTTGATGGGGCTGTCGTTCATGGCGCCCGTCTACCCGCGCGGCGACGCGCCATGGGTGAGCCGCGCCCGGGTGACCGGGCGCCGCTCACCCGGACGGGGCCGTGCCCGCCCCCGCCCCCGCCGGCGGCGAGCTGACGGTGGGCGGCGTCCCGGCCTCGCTGATCGCCGAACGCGCCGGTGGCACACCGGTCTTCGCCTACGACCGGAGGCTGGTCGCGGAACGGGTCGCCGCCGTACGGCAGGCGCTGCCCGCCGGGGTGAAGCTCAGCTACGCGGTCAAGGCCAACCCGATGCCCGCGCTGCTGCACCACATGAGCGGCCTGGTCGACGGCTTCGACGTGGCCTCCTCCGGGGAGATGCTGGCGGCCCTGGACACCGGGGTGCCCGGCGCGCGGATCGCCTTCGCCGGGCCGGGGAAGACGGCGGCCGAGCTGCGGCAGGCCGTCGCCGCCGGGGTGCTGGTGGAGCTGGAGTCGGCGGGCGAACTGGACCGGGTGCGCGCCGCGGGCGCCGCCCTGGGGGTCCGGCCACGGGTCGCTGTCCGCGTCAACCCGCCTTTCTCGGTGCATGGTTCGGGCATGCGGATGGGCGGCGGGCCCCAGCAGTTCGGGGTCGACGCGGAACGCGTGCCGGAGCTGCTGGCGGAGATCGCGCGGGGCTACACGACGCCGGGCGCGGTGGAGTTCGAGGGATTCCATGTCTTCGCCGGCTCCCAGAACCTCGACGCCGAGAGCATCTGCCGCGCCCAGCGGGAGACCGTGGCGCTGATCGTGGAGCTCGCCGGGCACGCCCCGTCGCCGGTCCGCTACCTCAATCTCGGCGGCGGCTTCGGCATCCCCTACGCCGCCAGGGACGTTCCGCTGGACCCGCGGCCGATCGGCGAGAACCTGACGGAGCTGCTGGAGACCACGGTGCGCCGTGAACTGCCGCACGCCCGACCGGTGATCGAGCTGGGGCGGTATCTGGTGGGCGAGGCGGGCGTGTATCTGACCCGCGTGGTGGACCGCAAGGAGTCGCGCGGCACCACCTATCTGGTGGTCGACGGCGGACTCCACCACCAGCTCGCCGCCACCGGCAACCTCGGCCGGGCGCTGCGCCGCAACTACCCCATCGCGGTGGCGAGTCCCGCCACCGGAACCAACCGGGCGGACGGCGACGGCGGTGCGGACGGCCACGCCGGACCGACCGAGACCGTGGACGTCGTCGGCTGTCTGTGCACCCCACTCGACCTGCTGGGCAAGGCGGTCGAACTGCCACGCGCCGAACCCGGCGCGCTGATCGCGGTGTTCCAGGCCGGGGCGTACGGGCTGACCGCGAGCCCCGCCGCCTTCCTCGGCCACCCGGCTCCCCGGGAGCTGCTGCTCTGACTCCGCCTTGCTCCCCACTCCCCCACGGCCGCAC
>NZ_BHZI01000315.1 GCF_004305975.1 Streptomyces otsuchiensis | reverse complement strand
TCGTCGGCAGCGTCAGATGTGTATAAGAGACCCCCCCATGCCGGCCGCCCCGCCCCCCGGCACCGGGGCCGGCTCGACCGACCTCACCCCGCAGGTCCCGCCCGTCGGCCACGACCTCCCCGGGCCCCCCGCCGGTCCCGGCGCCGCCACCCCCGGGCGTGCCGTCCGCCGGGAGCAGCGGCAGGAGTTCGGGCAGCCGCCCGTCCGCGGCCTCGGCCGCGCGGCGCCGCTCCTCGGGCACCTCGCCGTACAGCGTGGTCCGCGCGCGGGAGGGGCGCCCGGCGGCTTCCGCGATCTCCCGCAGCCCGGCCAGGGACATGTGGGAGCCGTAACGGGACCCGGCCATGCGGGAGATGGTCTCCTCCATCAGGGTGCCGCCGAGGTCGTTGGCGCCGGAGCGCAGCATCTGGGCGGCGCCGTCGGCGCCGAGTTTGACCCAGCTGGTCTGGATGTTGGTGATGTACGGGTGGAGCAGCAGCCTGGCCATCGCGGTGACGGCACGGTTGTCGCGGGCGGTCGGGCCGGGCCGGGCGATTCCGGCGAGGTAGACGGGCGCGTTGGTGTGGATGAACGGGAGGGTGACGAACTCGGTGAAGCCGGCGACGCCGCGTTCGGCGTTCTCCCGCTGGATGCGGGCGAGGGTGCGCAGGTGGCCGAGCCAGTGGCGGGGCTGGTCGACGTGGCCGTACATCATCGTCGAGGAGGTGCGCAGGCCCAGCCTGTGGGCGGTGGTGACGACCTCGATCCAGGTGTCGGCGGGCAGCTTGCCCTTGGTGAGGACCCAGCGGACCTCGTCGTCGAGGATCTCGGCGGCGGTGCCGGGCAGTGAGTCGAGGCCCGCCTCGCGGGCGGCGGTGAGCCAGTCCTCGATGGAAAGCCCGGTGCGGGAGGCGCCGTTGACGACTTCCATCGGGGAGAAGGCGTGGATGTGCATGCCGGGGACGCGTTCCTTGACGGCGCGCGCGATGTCGAAGTAGGCGGTGCCGGGCAGGTCGGGGTGGATGCCGCCCTGCATGCACACCTCGACGGCGCCGACGTCCCACGCCTGCGCGGCGCGGTCGGCGACCTGGTCCAGGGAGAGGGTGTAGGCGTCGGCGTCGGTGCGGCGCTGGGCGAAGGCGCAGAACCGGCAGCCGGTGTAGCAGACGTTGGTGAAGTTGATGTTGCGGGTGACGATGTAGGTGACCTCGTCGCCGACGGTGTCGCGGCGCAGCGCGTCGGCGATGCCGCAGAGCGCGTCGAGGGCGGGGCCGTCGGCGTGCAGGAGGGTGAGGGCCTGGTCGTCGGTGAGGCGGGTGGGGTCGTCGGCGGCGACGGAGAGCGCCTCCTTGACGGCGCCCTCGATCCGCTGGGGTGCCGTGCCGTCCGCCTGGCCGGGGAGCCGGTCGGGGACGAGGCCGGGGGCGGCCTGCTCGCGGAGTTCGGTCCAGTCGCCGTAGACCTCGTCGAAGTCCTCGCGGCGGTCGCCGGTCCGGCCGTCGGTGTCGATGGTCTGGTGGAGGTCGGTGCGTCCGCTGTCGGTCAGCGGGGTCTCCGGCTCCTGCCAGGGCAGTCCGTGCGGCGTCGCGCCGTCGGCCGCCAGGGCGCTCACCGGGTCGGCCAGCGCCGCGACATGCCCGGCGATCCGGGGGTCGATCCACGGTTCTCCGCGCCGGACGAACTCCGGGTAGACCGTCAGCCGCTCGCGCAGCGTGAACCCGGCGGCGGCCGTGCGCGCGGCCAGTTCCCCGATCGCGGGCCACGGGCGTTCGGGGTTGACGTGATCGGCCGTCACCGGGGAGACGCCGCCCCAGTCGTCGATCCCGGCGGCGACCATGAGCGCGAACTCCTCGGCGACCAGGTTGGGCGGTGCCTGGATGCGGGTGCCCGGCCCCAGGAGCAGCCGCGCCACCGCGACGGTGGCGGCCAGTTCGGCCGGCCCCGCGTCGGCCACGGACCGCATGGCGGTGTCGGGCTTGGCGCGGAAGTTCTGGACGATCACCTCCTGGACGCCGCCGTAGGCGCGCGCCACCCGGCGGATCGCCAGCAGAGCGTCGACGCGCTCCGCGTGGGTCTCGCCGATGCCGATCAGCACCCCGGTGGTGAACGGCACCGCAGAGCGGCCGGCGTCCTCCAGGACGCGGAGCCGGAGCGCGGGTTCCTTGTCGGGTGAGCCGTGGTGGGGGCCGCCCGGTTCGGACCACAGCCGGGTCGCGGTGGTCTCCAGCATCATCCCCATCGACGGGGAGACGGGCTTGAGCCGCTGGAAGTCGGTCCAGCTGATGACACCGGGGTTGAGGTGCGGCAGCAGCCCCGTCTCCTCCAGTACCAGCACCGCCATGGCACGGACGTAGGAGAGGGTGTCGTCGTAGCCGTGGGCGTCCAGCCACTCGCGGGCCTCGGGCCAGCGGTCCTCGGGCCGGTCGCCGAGGGTGAAGAGCGCCTCCTTGCAGCCCGCGGCGGCGCCCCGGCGGGCGATCTCCAGCACCTCGTCCGGCGAGAGGTACATGCCGTGGCCCTCGCGCCGCAGCTTCCCCGGCACGGTCACGAAGGTGCAGTAGTGGCAGCGGTCCCGGCACAGCCTGGTCAGCGGGATGAACACCTTGCGGGAGTAGGTGATGACACCGGGGCGGCCGGCGGCCTCCAGCCCGGCGTCCCGCACCCGGGAGGCCGCGGCACACAGCCGCTCCAGGTCCGCGTCGCGGGCGTGCAGCAGCACCTCGGCCTCGGCGGCGTCGAGGGTCACGCCGTCGCCGGCGCGGCGCAGGGCGCGCCGCATCGCCGTGACGGTCGGCGCCGCGGTGGCGGCCTGCTCCGACGGCGGCGCGCTCACCGGGCACCCGCCGGGACGCGCGGAGTGGACCCGGACCGTTCGGTGCGGTGGCCCGGCCGGGTGGCGGCCAGCCAGGCGCGGGTCGCCGGGCCGAGGGCGGCCGGTGGCAGCGCGCGCAGACCGTCGGTGGTGTCCACGTCGTGGCGCAGCCCGCTGCCGGCGGGCAGCGCGAGGTCGCGGTAGCCGTCGGCGGCGTAGCGGCGTGCCGAACCACGGCCCAGCCAGGGGCGGAACTCGTCGGGATGACGCAGCGCCAGCATGGTGGTGCCGGTGCCCTCGGCGTCACGGACCACGGCGGGGGAACCCGTGCGGCCGGCGGCTGCCAGGGCGGCGGCCAGCTCCTCGGGGCCGGCCGCCGGGAGGTCGGCCATCACCACGGCCAGGGCGGCATCCGGCGCCGCCTCGTGCACGGACCACAGCGCCTGCCGCAGCTCGGCGTTGAGCCCGCTGCGGCCGGGTGCGGTGGCCACCGCCGCACCGCCGGCCAGTGCGGCGGCGCAGACATCGGGCCCGGAGCCGACGACGGTCACGCCGCGGACGGCCGGGACGCCGGCCAGCGCGGACAGCACGTCGCCGAGCATGGCACGGGCCAGCTCCGCGCGGCGCTCCGGCGGCAGGTCGCCGCAGCGGGTCTTGGCGCGGCCGAAGGGCTTGGCGGGCACCAGCACCTGCCAGCCCTGCCCGGGCGGGCGGGACGCACCCGCTCCTTGCGGCGGGGCCGCCTGCGTTCTCACGATGTCTCCGGTGTCATGCGGGTGAGCCGGCCGTACAGTTCGGGACGCCGGTCGCGCAGGAACGGGCGGCTGCGCCGGGTGGCGGCTACCCGCTCGGGGTCGGCCTCCGCGACGGCGACGTCGTCCCGGTCGTCGGCGGCCTGGGCCAGGATGTCGCCGTCCGGGCCGTAGACGGCGCTGAGTCCGAAGTACTCCTTGACGCCTTCGGTGCCCACGCGGTTGGAGCAGATGACGAACAGGCCGTTGAAGACGGCGTGGGCGCGCAGCTCCAGTTGGAAGACCTCACGCATCGGCGCCGAGGCGGACGCCACGGGCACGCAGAGGACGGAGCCGCCGCGCAGCGCGACGGTCCGGCTCAGCTCCGGGAAGTGCCGCTCGTAGCAGATGATGGTGCCGACCCCGGCCTCACCGGTGTCCACCACCTCCGGCTCGGCGCCGCCGGGCCGGAAGTAGAACTTCTCGGGGAAACCGTTGGAGAACGGCAGATGCGACTTGCGGTACACGGAGCGCAGTTCGCCGCGGACGAAGGTGCAGGCGGTGTTGTAGTAGGTGCCGGGCACCTCGCCCTCCTCGAAGACCGAGGAGACGACGGTGATGTCCGCGCGCCGCGAGTAGTCGGCGGCCATGGTGTTGGAAGGGCCGTCCAGCGTCTCCGCCAGCCGGAAGTAGTCCGGGTCGGGGTCGGGCTGGACGAACGGCACGGCGAAGAGTTCGGGCAGCAGCACCACGGTGGCGCCCTGGTCGACGGCGGACTCCACCAGGTCACCGGCGCGGCTGATGGTCTCGGCGCGGTCGTCGGTGGCGCGCAGCTGGACGGCGGCGAGCTTCATCGGGCGTACTCCTTGGCTGCGGCGGCCGGCGGCGTGGCCGGTACGGCGGGTGCGGGGTGGGCACCGGCGGACCCGGGTGCCGCGGGGGCGGCTTGGGCGCCGTCGGGCACACCGGTGAGCGAGAGGCCGGAGCGGGTCCGGTAGCGCTTGTTGACGGAGATGAGCACGGCGGTCAGGGGCTCCAGCTGGCGCGCCATGCGCAGCCGGCCTGCCTCGACGCCGCGTCCGCCGGTGACGTCGACGGCGAGGGCGGCGACGCGGCGCCGGGCGTCGGCGTCGTCACCGCAGACCAGCACGTCCTCGTGGGAGAGGTCGGCGTCGGGGTCGAGCAGCAGCGGGGCCGCCAGATGGTGGAAGGCACCGGTGACCGTGGTGTCCGGGAGCAGCCGCGCCGCCTCCTCTGCGGCGCTGCCGTCGGGCACGGTCAGCCCGTAGGGGCCCTGCCGGTCGAAGCCGAGCGGGTTCACGCAGGAGATCAGCAGCTTCCCGGCGAGCGCCCCCGCGAGGGCGGCGACGATCTCGGCGTGCCCCTGGTAGGGGACCGCGAGGATCACGGTGCCGGCGCCGCGGGCGGCGTCCTCGTTGCCCGCACCGCCCGGGGGGAGGCAGACCCCGGGCAGTGCGGAGATCTCGGCGGCGGCCTCACGGGCCCGTCCCGCGTCCCGCGAGCCGAGCACGACGTGGTGGCCGGCGCGGGCCAGCCGGTACGCGATGCCCTTGCCCTGGGGGCCGGTGCCGCCCACGACGGCGACGGGTCCGGGGACGGCGGGACGGGGCGAGGTGCCGTCGGGGGCGGCGCGGTCGGCGGTAGTGCCGACGGTGGAGGAGGCGGTGGAGGTGCGGTCGGTGGTCACGGCGCTCAGTCCTGCGCTGCCTGGGCGAGGCGGGTGAGGGTCTGTTCCTTGTCGCCGAGGGTGGAGATGACCGGACAGCGGACCCCCGCCTCGTGGTAGGAGAGCAGCTTCTCGAAGGCGTCGTCGGTGGAACCGCAGGCGGTGACGTTCTGGACCAGGCTGTTGGGGACGAGCGTCATGGCGCGCTTGATGTCCTCGGGGGTGGCCGGCCAGCCGGCGACCTCCTGGATGCGGTCCACCAGTTCGCGTTCCACTCCGCAGTGCTCGGCGATGTGCGGCTGCTGCGCGAGGTAGAGGGTCAGGAACGCCTTGCAGGCGTCGATGGCCTCCTGCGGGTCCTTGTCGTTGACGCTGCAGGCGACGATCTGGGTCAGGTCGATGCCGGTGCGTCCGTCGGTCCGCTTGGCGACGCCCTTGTCGATGGCCTGCCGGGCGCCGGTGAGGTAGGAGGGCGGCAGCAGGAAGTCCATGTGGACGCCGTCGCTGATCTCGCCGGCCAGTTCCAGCATGCGGGGGCCGACGGCGCCGATGTAGATCGGGATGTCGACGGGCTTGTTCTCCCGGTACATGCTGTCGAAGCGGACGTCGTCCATGTGGACGAACTCACCGTCGAAGTTGACCACCTCGTTGCGGAAGAAGCGCTGGAGGACGGTGATGTACTCCCGCATCGAGGCGATCGGTTTGCGGAGCGGCTCGCCGACCTTGGTGGCCAGCGGCTCCCACCAGGCGCCGATGCCGAGGATGGCGCGGCCGGGGGCCACCTCGTCGAGCGTCTTGAAGGTGACCGCCATCAGGGCGGCGTTCCGGCTCTTGTTGTTGACGACGCCGGTGCCGATCTTCACGTTGCGGGTGCGGCTGGCGACGATCGCGGCGGGCACGATGCCGTCGCGGGCGAGCCGTCCCTCGGCGATCCAGACGGACTCGAAACCGCTGTTGTCCGCGAGTTCGGCCTGCCAGTAGGTCTGCTCCAGGCTCAGTCGTTCCCCGACATGGATACCCAGGGGAAGCTTCATCGAGCTGCTCCGTTCTGTGTGGTTGAGGTGCCGTCCGGCGGCGGCCTCGGGGGCCGG
>NZ_BHZI01000314.1 GCF_004305975.1 Streptomyces otsuchiensis | reverse complement strand
GTCCCGCACCCCGCCGGCGCCCCCACGCCCGCTCTCTAGGCCCGCGGCGCCCCCCGCACCCCGCCGGCGCCGGCGGGGTGCGGCCCCTGCCGGGTCACGCGGCGCACCGGTGCACCCGGGTGCGCGGCCTACTCCTCCGGGAGCAGGTCGGTCTCCTCGAAGACCAGCAGAGTGCGGGTGGAGAGCACCTCCGGAATGGCCTGGATGCGGGTCAGCACCAGTTCCCGCAGGGCCCGGTTGTCCGCCGTGTGGACCAGTAGCAGCACGTCGAAATCGCCGCTGACCAGTGCGATGTGGGTGGCGCCGGGAAGCCGCTCCAGTTCGGCGCGTACGGTCCGCCAGCTGTCCTGGACGATCTTCAGCGTGACGTACGCCGACGCGCCCTGACCGGCGCGTTCATGGTCGACGCGCGCCGTGAAGCCGCGGATCACGCCGTCCTCCACCAGCCGGTTGATGCGTGCGTACGCGTTGGCCCGCGATATGTGGACCTGCTCGGCGACCGAGCGGACCGACGCCCTGCCGTCCAATCGCAACAGCCGCACGATGGCGGTGTCAATGGGGTCGAGGGGCCGCGCGGAGTTTGAAGCCAACTGGTCGCCGGACATCGCTTCGGACCTCCCTCGTTGGACGCTCTGCGCTCATCCAACGATCACATCGGCCAGTTGTCCACAGGCTGTCCACAGCTGTAGCCAAAATGCCGCGACAACCGAACAATCGGTAGGGGAGGGCTGGTCACCCCTGCCCGGTCCTCCGTGACCCGCAGCCCCCGAACCAGGAGGTGCTCGCCATGACGGTGCTGGAGCAGACCCCAGGCCGCGACGACTCCGGTGCCCGCCCGACGCCCACCGCCGCCTGGCGGCCGCGCACCGACCCGGCGGCGCTGCTGCCGGACGAGACGCCGTTCCGCCTGCTGGGCACCAGCGCCCGGCTGGACAAGGAGCGCAAGGAGCTGTGGCGCGAGCTGTACCGCCGGCTGGTGCACGGCCGCCGCTACAACCAGCAGGCGACCGCCCTCACCAAGCAGGGGCGGCTCGCCGTCTACCCCTCCTCCACCGGCCAGGAGGCATGCGAGGTCGCCGCCGCGCTCGCCCTCTCGGAGCAGGACTGGCTCTTCCCGAGCTACCGCGACACCCTCGCCGCCGTCGCCCGAGGGCTGGACCCGGTGCAGGCGCTGACGCTGCTGCGCGGCGACTGGCACACCGGCTACGACCCGCGCGAGACCCGCGTCGCCCCGCTCTCCACCCCGCTGGCCACCCAGCTCCCGCACGCGGTCGGACTCGCCCACGCGGCGCGGCTGCGCGGCGACGACGTGGTGGCGCTGGCCATGGTCGGCGACGGGGGCACCTCCGAGGGCGACTTCCACGAGGCGCTGAACTTCGCCGCCGTCTGGAAGGCCCCGGTGGTCTTCCTGGTGCAGAACAACGGCTTCGCCATCTCGGTCCCGCTCGCCAAGCAGACCGCCGCACCGTCCATCGCCCACAAGGCCGTCGGCTACGGGATGCCCGGCCGGCTGGTCGACGGCAACGACGCCCCGGCCGTGCACCAGGTGCTGGCCGAGGCCGTCGAGCGCGCCCGTTCCGGCGGCGGCCCCACCCTGGTGGAGGCGCTGACCTACCGCGTCGAGGCGCACACCAACGCCGACGACGCCACCCGCTACCGCTCCGACGACGAGGTCGCCCCCTGGCGCGAGCACGACCCGGTGCGGGTTTTGGAGCGCGAACTGCGGCAGCGCCGGCTGCTGACCGACGCCGAGGCGGAGGAGGCCGCCGCCGACGCCGAGCGGATGGCAGCCCGGCTGCGCGACCGCATGAACGCCGAGCCGCTGCTCGACCCGCGCGACCTCTTCGCCCACGTCTACGCCGAGCCGACCACCCAGCTGCGCGAGCAGGACGCGATGCTCCGCGCCGAACTCGCCGCCGAGGACGAGCCGGGGGAGCCGGGCGCCGCGGGCCACGACCACCAGCACGACCAGCAGCACGAGCGCGAGCACCAGCACGAGCACCAGCACCAGGACCAGGAGCGGGCCGCATGACGACTGCCACTTCCGCCGCCTCCGCCGGTGCCCGGCGCGAGGGCCCGGGACGAACGGAACGCCCGCGACGACCGGCCGGTCCGGCGCCCACCACGATGGCGCAGGCCATCAACCGCGCCCTGCGCGACGCCATGGCCGAGGACGACACCGTCCACGTCCTCGGTGAGGACGTGGGCGCGCTCGGCGGCGTCTTCCGCGTCACCGACGGCCTGACCGCCGAGTTCGGCGAGGACCGCTGCACCGACACCCCACTCGCCGAGGCCGGCATCCTCGGCACGGCGACCGGCATGGCCATGTACGGCCTGCGTCCGGTCGTCGAGATGCAGTTCGACGCCTTCGCCTACCCGGCGTTCGAGCAGCTGGTCTCGCACGTCGCCCGGATGCGCAACCGCACCCGCGGCGCCCTGCCGATGCCGCTCACCATCCGCATCCCCTACGGCGGCGGCATCGGCGGCGTCGAGCACCACAGCGACTCCTCCGAGGCGTACTACATGGCCACCCCCGGCCTGCACGTCGTGACGCCCGCGACCGTCGCCGACGCGTACGGCATGCTGCGCCGGGCCATCGCCTCCGACGACCCGGTGGTCTTCCTGGAGCCCAAGCGGCTCTACTGGTCCAAGGAGACCCTGGACCTCTCCGAGCCACCGCGCACCGAACCGTTCGGCCGCGCCGCCGTGCGCCGCGCCGGCACCTCGGCCACCCTCATCACCTACGGGCCGTCGCTGCCGGTCTGCCTGGAGGCGGCCGAGGCTGCCCGCGAGGAGGGCTGGGAGCTGGAGGTCCTCGACCTGCGGACGCTGGTGCCGTTCGACGACGAGACGGTGTGCGCCGCCGTCCGCCGCACCGGCCGGGCCGTCGTCGTACACGAGGCCACCGGGTTCGCCGGTCCCGGCGCCGAGATCGCCGCCCGCATCACCGAGCGCTGCTTCCACCATCTGCAGGCGCCCGTGCTGCGGGTGACCGGCTTCGACATCCCCTATCCGCCGCCGATGCTGGAGAAGCACCACCTGCCGGGGGTCGACCGGATTCTCGACGCGGTGGCCCGGCTCCAGTGGGAGAGCCAGTACACGGAAGGCGGGACGCCGTGAACGAGGTCCGCGAGGTGCGCGAGTTCCTGCTGCCCGACCTCGGCGAGGGACTGACCGAGGCCGAGATCGTGCGCTGGCTGGTCGAGGTCGGTGACGTCGTCGCGATCGACCAGACGGTGGTGGAGGTCGAGACGGCCAAGGCGCAGGTCGAGGTGCCCTGCCCGTACGGCGGTGTCGTCACCGCCCGGCACGGCGCGGAGGGCGAGGAGCTGCCCGTCGGGTCGCCGCTGATCGCGGTCGCGATCGGCGCTACGGAGCCGGCCGCCCACGCGGCTGCCGCTCCAGCCGCCTCCGTTGATCCCGCCGCCGGGTCCGGAGCCACCGAGACGGCGGAGCGCCGCTCCGGCTCGGGCAACGTCCTGGTCGGATACGGCACGGACGACGGCGCGACCGCCTCGTCGAGTGCCCGCCGCAGGCGGCGGGCGCGGGAAGCCACCGCGCCGGCGACAGCCGCGCGCCCCGCGCCCGCCTCATCACCGGCCGTCGTCCCCGACCACGCGCAGCCCGGCGACCGCGCTCAGCCCGGCGACCACACGCGGCCCGGCGACCACGCGCAGCGCCGCGACCACGTGAACGGGCGGGCGAGCGCCAACGGCCGGGCGGACGGCCCCGCCGCGAACGCTGCTGCGCGCGCGCTGGCCGGCCGCGACACCACGGCGGGCCGCCAGGGCGGTCCGGACGGTCGGGGAGGCCCGGACGGCGCCGTCCACGACGGTCCCGTGCCCGTCATCTCGCCGCTGGTCCGGCGGCTGGCCCGCGAGGGCGGCCTGGACCTCCGTACCGTGCGTGGCTCCGGTCCCGGTGGGCTGATCCTCCGCGCCGACGTCGACCGGGCGGTGCGGGACGCCGGCGGAAGCCGGGCCGACGCGGCGGCGACAGCCGCGGCGACCACCACCGGCACCACCGCGACGCGCGGCGAGCACCACCCCGCCGAGGCGGTCCGCATCCCGCTGCGGGGCATCACCGGAGCGATGGCCGACAAGCTCTCCCGCAGCCGCCGGGAGATTCCCGACGCGACCTGCTGGGTCGACGCGGACGCCACCGAACTGCTCGCCGCCCGGCGGGCGATGGGCGACCCCAAGCTCTCCCTGCTGGCCGTCCTCGCCCGCGTCACCACGGCGGCGCTCGACCGCTATCCGCAACTCAACGCGACCGTCGACCTCGACGCCCGCGAGATCGTACGGCTGCCCGCCGTCCACCTCGGCTTCGCCGCGCAGACCGAACGCGGCCTGGTCGTCCCGGTGGTGCGCGACGCCCACACCCTCTCCACCGAGCAGCTGCACGAGGAGATGACGCGGCTCACCGGGCTGGCCCGCGACGGACGGCTCTCCCCGGCGGATCTGACCGGCTCCACCTTCACCCTCAACAACTACGGGGTGTTCGGAGTCGACGGCTCCACGCCGATCATCAACCACCCCGAGGCGGCGATGCTGGGCGTCGGGCGGATCGTCGAGAAACCCTGGGCGCACCGGGGCGAGCTGGCGCTGCGCCGCGTCGTCCAGCTGTCCTTCACCTTCGACCACCGGGTGTGTGACGGCGGCGTCGCGGGTGGGTTCCTCCGGTATGTCGCGGACTGTGTGGAGCAGCCCTCGCTGCTGCTGCGCACTCTGTGAACCGCCGCCGGGCGGACGGGCGCTGAAGTGTGCCGCCGCTCGGCGGCAGCCCACGACGCACGGGCGGGCGGCGACACCTGATGTGCCGCCGCCCGCCCGTGCGTCGTGGTGCGGTCAGCCGACCGAGAGCACCAGCTTGCCCCGGGTGCGCCCGGACTGCTGGGCGCGCCAGGCGTCGGCGGCCTCGGCGAGCGGGTAGACGCGTTCGACCGGAACGGTCAGCCGGCCCGCGTCGGCGAGGTCGGCCAGCGCGGTCAGCCCCACCGTGTCGGGACGGACCCAGATCGCGTGCCCGCCGGCTTCGGCCGCGCGGCCGTCGGTGACGGAGACGAGTCGCGACGGGTCGCCGAGGAGTTCCACGGACTCGTCGGTGACTCCGCCGACGAAGTCCAGCGCGACGTCGACGCCGCCCGGGGCGAGTTCCCGTACCCGCTCGACCAGCCCGTCGCCGTAGGTGACCGGTTCGGCGCCCAGCTCGCGCAGGAAGTCGTGCTTCGCCTCGCTGGCGGTGCCGATGACGCGCGCGTCCCGTGCCACCGCCAGCTGCACCGCCAGGGAGCCGACACCGCCGGCCGCCGCGTGGACGAGCACGGTGTCGCCGTCCCCGGCCCGGGCGCGGTCCAGGGCCTGGAGCGCGGTCAGCCCGGCCAGCGGGAGTCCGGCGGCCTGCTCCCAGTTCAGCGCGGCCGGCTTGCGGGCGACGAGCCGCACGTTGGCGGCGACGAGTTCGGCGTAGGTGCCGTGCTGCACGTAGTCCTTGCGGGCGTAGCCGATGACCTCGTCGCCGACCGCGTAGTCGGGGGTGTCCATGCCCAGCGCCTCCACGACGCCGGCCACGTCCCAGCCCGGGGTCACCGGGAAGTACGTCGGCATGGCCTCGTCCAGGCCGCCGGTGGCGAGCTTCCAGTCCACCGGGTTGATGCCCGCGGCCTTGACGCGGATCAGGACCTCGCCCGGCCCGAGCTTCGGATCGGGGACCTCCTCCAGCTTCAGCTGTTCCGGCCCGCCGTACTCGTGATAGGTGATGGCTCTCATGCCCTGCCCAACGCGCCGTCGGCGCCGGGGCATTCCCGGACGAACCCTTCCGGGGGGTGGTCGCCACCCGTTCGGCGCAGGTGCTGCCGCCGTCCGGCGGGCGTGCAGCGGGAGCGGAGCGCACGCCGCCGCTGCCGGGCCGGGCTACGCTGCCGCCCGGCAGCGTAGCCCGGCCCGGACGGGCGGCCGACGGCGGGTGTCGGGGGCGTCGGGGGTGTCGGAGGCGCCCCTGGGGTCTCCCACACGCTCTCAGCGGCCGCAGCCGCGTTTGGGGGTGTCCAGATACCGCCAGGTGTCCGGCCCGACCTGGCCGTCCACATCGATCCCCGAGCAACTCTGCACGCTGCGCACCGCCTTGTCGCTCATCGGCCCGAACACCCCGTCCACGTCCAGGCTCTGGCCGTAGTTGTGGTTCAGCAGGCACTGGATCTGCCGGACCGACGAACCCGCCATGCCCTGCGCCCACAGCCGGCTGCGGTCCGTGCCGTGGTTGCAGTTGTCGCGTCCCGGCTGGCCGGGTGGCGGCGGGGGCGGCGCGGGG
>NZ_BHZI01000313.1 GCF_004305975.1 Streptomyces otsuchiensis | reverse complement strand
CGTCCCGCCCCGCGCCCCTCCGCTCCACCGACCGGGCGCAATGCCGCGCCGTCCGGCGTGCCCCGGCCCGACCGGATCGGCCGCCCGACCACGATCGGTCCTCCGGCGGCCGGCGGCCAGGTGCACGGCCGGACAACGACGGGAGCGTGCGTCAGCCGTGGTACTGCATCAGATCGGGGACGACTCCGACAGCCCGCTGGAGGACGCCTACGCGCTGCCGGTCTCCGAGCGCCAGTTGCCGCGTTTCCGGATGCCCGACGAGACCTCGCCGCCGCGCGCCGTCTTCGAGCTGATCCGCGACGAACTGGCGCTCGACGGCAACTCCTCGCAGAACCTCGCCACCTTCTGCACCACCTGGGCGGAGCCGGAGGTCCACGGACTGATGGATCTCTGCCTGGACAAGAACATGATCGACAAGGACGAGTACCCGCAGACCGCCGAGATCGAGTCGCGGTGCGTGCGGATCATCGCCGACCTGTGGAACGCCCCCTCCACCCCCGGGGCGGACGGGGCGGGGGCCGCGTCCGGCTGCTCGACGACCGGCTCCAGCGAGGCGTGCATGCTCGGCGGTCTCGCCCTGAAGTGGCGGTGGCGCAAGCGCCGTCAGGCCGAGGGCAGGCCCGCCGACCGGCCCAACCTGGTGTGCGGCCCGGTCCAGGTGTGCTGGGAGAAGTTCGCCCGCTACTTCGACGTCGAGCTGCGGCAGGTCCCGCTGGAGCCGGACGCGACCGGGCTGCGCCCGCACCAGCTGCGGCAGTACGTGGACGAGAACACCATCGGCGTCGTCGCCATCCTCGGTGTCACCTACACCTGCGACTACGAGCCGGTCGCGGCCATCGCCGCCGAACTGGACGCCATCGCGGCCGACACCGGGCACGACGTCCCGATCCATGTGGACGCCGCCAGCGGCGGGTTCATCGCGCCGTTCCTCCACACCGGCCTGGAGTGGGACTTCCGGCTGCCGCGCGTCGCCTCGATCAACGCCTCGGGCCACAAGTACGGGATGGCGCCGCTCGGTGTCGGCTGGGTGGTGTGGCGCTCCGCGGAGCTGCTTCCCGAGGAACTGGTCTTCCGGGTCAGCTACCTCGGCGGTGACATGCCGACCTTCGCGCTGAACTTCTCCCGGCCCGGCGGGGAGGTCGTCGCGCAGTACTACACGCTGCTGCGCCTGGGCCGCGAGGGCTACCGCAAGGTGTACGAGGCGGCCGCCGCCACCGCGCGTTCCCTCGCGGCGGACGTCGCGGGCATGGGCCCGTTCACGCTGCTCTACGACGGGGAGGGCGCGCTCCCGGCCGTCTCGTGGAAGCTGACCGACCCGGCGAACAGTCCGTTCACCCTCTACGACCTGACCGAGCGGCTGCGCCTGCGCGGCTGGCAGGTCCCGGCGTACCCGCTGCCGCCGGAGCGCGAGGAGACGGTGATCCAGCGGGTCCTGATCCGGCACGGCATCGGCTTCGACAAGATCGCGCTGCTCGGCCGGGACCTGCGGGCGGCCGTCGCCGAACTCGGCGACGGCCCCTGCCCGGCCCCGGCCCGGTCCGGCTTCCACCACTGACCGCCCACTGACCGCCGCGGCGCCGTCCGCCGTCCGCCGTCCGCCACCCGGAGGGCGGCGGGCGTCACCGCAGACCGGCGACGTCCGCGCCCCGGCGCAGCCGCAGGGCGGTGACGATCTCGGTCGCGCCGAGCGCCAGCAGCCAGATCCCCGCGACGACGGTCAGCACGACGGCCGACTCGATCGGCGAGACGATCAGCACCACACCGGCGACCGCGCTCACCGCGCCGATGAAGATCTGCCAGCCCCGCGCGGGTGTCTGGTGGTCGTTGACCGCCGCAGCGGTCACGGTGATGCCCCGGAACAGCCAGCCGATGCCGATCCACAGCGCCAGCAGCAGCACCGACTGGGTCGCTCCACGGAAGCAGAACAGGCCCAGCAGCACCGACACGGCGCCGCTGATGAACGCCAGCGTCCGCATCGCCGCCGTGATGTGGGTGCCGAAGGCGGCCACCAGCTGCACCACCCCGGTCACCAGCAGGTACAGGCCGAAGACGACACCGGCGACCACCAGCGTCGGACCGGGCCAGATCAGCACGATCACGCCCAGCAGGCAGGCGGCGACCCCGCCCGCCAGCAGTGCCTGCCACGCGCCGCGGGCCAGATTGGCCAGCAGCGCCGTTCCCGGAGTGGCGGCGGTCGCCGCCGCCCAGGGCTCCCGGGGTTCTCCGGGTCCGGCCCGCTCCGGACCCGACGCGGGTCCCGACGTGGGTCCCGGCGCGGGTCCCGGTCCGGTGGGCGGCAGGTGCGGTGGGAGCGGGGGCACCGGGTTGAGGTGCGACGGCACCCGTCCGCGGCCTCCCCGGTCCTCGGGTCCGTCGCCGGGTCCGTCGTCGTGGGCGTGGGGGTTCTCGTGGCTCATGGGTCCTCCTCGGGGCCGTCCGGGCACCGTCGCGGTCGTCAGATGCCGACCGCGTCGTCCGGCGGTGTCAGCAGGGCGTAGATCACCAGCACGCACAGGCCCACCCCGATCAGCGACCAGAACGGGAACGCCGCCAGGTAGGCGATCTGGCCCACCAGCGCCACCACCGCCAGGGCGACGCCCGCCGCCCGCGCGACCGCCGCACCGCGCAGCACACCGACGCCCACCGCGATCTGGAGCACGCCGATCGCGAGCCAGATCCAGCCCCACGCCGCGTAGTTGAAGACCAGCAGCTCGCCCGAGGCGACCTGGAAGTAGTCGTCCTTGAACAGGGCGGCCAGCCCCGTCATCAGATGGATCAGGCCGAGCGTGAACAGCAGCACACCCGCGAAGCCGAGCCAGCCGGACATGACCGGCCGGGAGACCGTGCCGGGGTGTGACGCAGCGGTCGAGTTCATGGCGAACTCTCCTTTCCCCGCCGCCGGGGTACCGGCGGCGACCCTCCCAGGACAGCCCCGACCCCACGCTCCGCGCTCCCCGGGCTGAGCCGAACAGGTGAACGCCCGGTGGTGCCGTGCGACGCCGGACTCCCCGTCGCGCGGAGCGCGCCCCCCGGGCGCCCGGCCGCCGTCCGGCCACTGTCACCCGGCCGCCCGGCCACTGTCACCCGGCCGCCCGCGGAGCCCGCGCCCCGCCGCTCCAGGGGGAGACGGCCGAGGCGATCCGTGCCAGGATCGGCCTCATGCGCTACATCATCATCGGGGCAGGGGCGGTCGGCGGAGCCATCGGCGGGCGGCTCTTCCAGAGCGGCCACGAGGTCGTCCTCGTCGCCCGCGGCGACCATCTGGCGGCCATCCGCGAGGAGGGTCTGCACCTGGCGACGCCCGAGGAGGCGCTGACGCTGCCGGCCCGGGCCGTCGGCGGCCCGTCCGAGGTCACCCTGCGCCCGGACGACGTCCTCGTGCTGGCCGTCAAGATCCAGGACGCCGCCGCGGCCCTCGACGCCTGGGCCACCCGCCCGGTCGAGGGCGGCGGCACGGCGGGCGAGGTGCTGCCGCTGGTGTGCGCACAGAACGGGGTGGCCGGGGAGCGGCTGGCGCTGCGCCGCTTCCGCCACGTCTACGGCATGTGCGTCTGGCTTCCCGCCCAGTTCCTGCGGCCCGGCCACGTCGTCGCGCACTGCGCGCCGCTGACCGGGATGCTGCACATCGGGCGCTACCCGAGCGGCACCGACGACACGGCGAAGCTGATCGCCGCCGACCTGGAGAAGTCCCACTTCGCGGCGCCCGTCCCCGGCGACGTCATGCGGTGGAAGTACGGCAAGCTGCTGATGAACCTCGCCAACTCCCTCGACGCCGTCGGGGGCAGCACGCTGCGCGGTGACCCGCGCGCGGGTGAACTGCTGCGCCACGCGCGGGCGGAGGCCGTAGCGGTGTTCACCGCGGCCGGTATCGAGCCGGCCGGCGCGGAGGAGCAGCAGCGGATGCGCGGCGACCGGATGGACGTGCGCCCGGTCGCGGGCGCCGAACCGGGCGGCGGCTCGTCCTGGCAGAGCCTCACCCGTGGCACCGGCTCGATCGAGGCCGACTACCTCAACGGCGAGATCGTGCTGCTCGGGCGGCTGCACGGCATCCAGACCCCGGTCAACGAGGTGCTGCAGCGGATGGCCAACGTCTTCGCCCACGAGGGGCGGCGCCCGGGCTCGCTGACTCCGCCGGAGCTGTCGGCGCTCACCGCGCTCGCGGGCGAGACGTCGTAACGGGGCCGGCCGGCCCGCGGCCGCTGACCCGGCCCGGCGGGGGTGCTCGCGTCAGCCGCCGTCCTCCAGATGGCCGCAGCCGGAGCAGACCCAGAGCGGACCGGTGTCCCACTGCCGCCACATGGTGCGCAGGCAGCGGGGGCAGCCGCGGGTCGCGATGCCGCGACGGGCGACGATCGGGGGCGGGTCGGGGGTCGCCTCGGCGTACTCCTGCACCAGTCGCCGCTCGACGGGATCGTCGCTCGCCATCCGGAGCAGGGCGTGCTTGCGCGAGCGCGCCTCGTGAACGAATTCGGACACGACGCCAACCTTAGTCACCTGCTTCACCCCGCGTGGTCACTCCGGGCGACGATGTGCGGAAAACCCGCCCCTCCGACGGTGAACGGAAACGGGCCCGCAGCCCCCACCCGGCGGGGATACTGCCGCTATGGAGCGCCAGGAACGAGAGCGACCGGAGCGCCGCGCACAACGGCGGCAGCGTGAGCGATCGGACGCGGCCGGGCCGGAGCGGGCCGGCCCCCTCGCGGTGGTGCTCGCGGGCGGCGCCTCGCGGCGCCTGGGCGGCGCCGACAAGGCCGCCGTGCGGGTGGGCGGCCGGACCCTGCTGGACCGTGTGCTGTCCGCCTGCCCGGACGCGGCGGTCACCGTCGTCGTCGGCCCGCGCCGACCCACCGCGCGTCCGGTGCGCTGGGTCCGGGAGGACCCGCCCGGCGGTGGCCCGCTCGCCGCGCTGGCCGCCGGGGTCGAGGCACTCGGCCTTCCCGCCGGGCCGGAGGCGTCCGCCTCGGCGGGGCCCGTCGTCCTGCTGCTCGCCACCGACCTGCCGTTCCTCGACCCGGCGCTGCTCCGCGACTTGACCACCCCGCCGCCGGACGCCGACGGGGTGATCCTCACCGACGGCGAGGGCCGTGACCAGCCGCTGACCGCCGCCTACCGGTCCGGGCCGCTGCGCCGCGAGCTGGACCGGCTGCGCGCCGAACACGGGGGCGCGCTCACCGGACTGCCGCTGCGTCGGCTGCTGCCCGGCCTGCGACTGCGCCGGATCGCCACGAACGGCCCCCTGGACTGCGACACCTGGGCCGACATCGCCGCCGCCCGCGCCCGCATCAGCGACCATGGGCGGGTGCTGGAGGAATGGCTGGCCGCCGTCAAGGCCGAGCTCGACATCGACACCGACGTGGACACCGGCGTCCTGCTCGACGCCGCCCGTGACGCCGCTCACGGAGTGGCCCGGCCCGCCGCGCCGCTGACGACCTATCTGCTGGGGTACGCCGCCGCCCGCAACGGCACCGACCCCGCGACCGCCGCCCGGGCGATCGGGGAACTCGCCGCCCGCTGGCAGGCGGAAGCGACCCCGGGCGGTGCCGCCGACGGCGCCGCCGGCGGGCCGGGGCGGGACACGGCATGAGCGACGACTTCGACGACGCGCTGGCCCTAGCCAACGGCCACACCGGCGGGCGTGCCGACGCCTCCGCCACCGCCGCCCGCCGGGCACCCGAAAGCGGCCCGGGGCCCGAGCCCTATCCGGACCCCGCCCTCTATCTGGACCTGGACGACGACCCACCGCGCCCACGGGCGGAATCGGCCGCGGACGACGACCGAGGCGAGGGACCCGGCAGCGACGCGCGGGACGGCGGCGACGCGCGGGACGGCGGCGCCACCGGCGAGGAGCCGGAGCCGCCGCGTCCGGAGGCTCCGCCCACCGCCGAGCACCGCCGACGCCGACGGTCCGGCCCGCCCGCCGACGACCCGGCTTTCGAACCGCTCCTCGCCGAGCTGGGCCTGTCGGGGGAGCGCACACCTGACTGGCACGCCGCCCGGGAGACCGCCTACCGCGCCGCGCGCCCACTGCCCCCGGCGCTGCGCGCGCTGGAACGCGCGATCGGCCACACCCTGGCCGAGCCGCTGCCGGCCCTCACCGACCTGCCCGCGTTCGACACCTCCGCCATGGACGGCTGGGCCGTCTGCGGCCCGGGGCCGTGGCACCTGGTCTCCCCGGTGAGCGGTGCCCCGGCCGGTGAGCCGTCCGCCGGTCAGCCCTCGCCCGCCGACGTGGACGCCGGCGACGTGGAGGCCGGGGACGTGGAGGCCGGGGACGTGGACGCCGACGGGGTCGCCGCCCCGGCCGCGCCGCGGGTCCCCCC
>NZ_BHZI01000312.1 GCF_004305975.1 Streptomyces otsuchiensis | reverse complement strand
CGGCGAGGGCGGTGGGAGTGGGGTGGGCGAAGACGACGGTGGTGGGCAGGCCGAGGCCGGTGGCGGCGCGCAGCCGGTTGCGCAGTTCCACGGCGGTCAGCGAGTCGAACCCCTGGTCGGAGAAGGCCCGGTCGGCGGGGACGGCGTTCGGGGAGCCGTGTCCGAGGACGGCGGCGGCCTCGCCGCGGACGAGCCGCAGCGCGGCGGCGGACCGCTCCTCCCCGCTGAGCGCGGCCAGGGCGCGCGCGGCCGACGGCCCGGCCCCGGACGCCGCGCCCCGGCGGCGGGAGCGTGGCGCGGTGGCCGCGAGGGCCGACAGCAGCGGCGGTACGCGATCGACGGACCGCAGGTCGAAGGCGGCCCCGGTGACGGCGGGCCGCGTCCCGGCGAGGGCGGCGTCGAGGAGGCCGAGGGCGTGGGCGGGCTCCATGGGGGCGATGCCGCCGCGGGCGAGCCGTTCGCGGTCGGCCCGCCCGAGGTGGCCGGTCATGCCGCTGGCGGGCGCCCACATGCCCCAGGCCACGGAGACGGCGGGGAGGCCGAGGGCGTGGCGGTGGGTGGCGAGGCCGTCGAGGGCGGCGTTGGCCCCGGCGTAGACGGCCTGTCCGGCGCCGCCGAGGACCCCCGCGACGGAGGAGAAGAGGACGAAGGCGGCCAGGTCGAGGGTGCGGGTCAGGTCGTGGAGCTGCCAGGCGGCGTGCGCCTTGGGCGCGAAGACGGCCGGGACGCGGGTGGGGTCGGCGTTCTCCACGGTGGCGTCGTCGAGGACTCCGGCGGCGTGGAAGACGCCGGTCAGCGGATGTTCCTCGGGCACGGCGGCCAGGAGCGCGGCGAGCGCGTCGCGGTCGGCGGTGTCGCAGGCGGTCACCTCGGCGTGGGCGCCGAGGGCGGCGAGGTCGTCCCGGAGCTGGGCGGCGCCCTCGGCGGCCGGCCCGCTGCGGCTGGTGAGGAGGAGACGGCGGACGCCGTGCGTCTCGACCAGGTGCCGGGCGACGAGGCGGCCCAGGGTGCCGGTGCCACCGGTGATCAGGACGGTGCCGCCGGGGTCGAGGGGGCGGGGCACCGTGAGGACGACCTTGCCGGTGTGGCGGGCGGCGGCCATGTGCCGGAAGGCGTCGCGGGCCTCGCGGACGTCGCGGGCGTGGTGGGGGGTGAGCGGGAGGGCGCCGTCGGCGAGGAGGGCGGCGAGCTCCCGGAGCAGCACGCCGACCCGCTCGGGCCCGGCGTCCTCCAGCAGGTCGAACGCCCGGTAGGTGATGCCGGGGTGCCGTTCCGCCACCTCGTCGGCGTCGCGGATGTCGGTCTTGCCCATCTCGGCGAACCGTCCGCCGTCCCGCAGCAGGCGCAGCGAGGCGTCGGTGAACTCCCCGGCCAGGGAGTTGAGGACGACATCGACGCCCTGGCCGCCGGTGGCCGCCCGCACGCGCTCCTCGAAGCCGAGGTCGCGGGAGTCCGCGATGTGGTCGTCCGCGATCCCCATGCCCCGCAGCCGGTGGTGCTTGCCGGGTGAGGCGGTCGCGAAGACCTCGGCGCCGTGGTGCCGGGCCAGGGCGACGGCGGCGGAGCCGACACCTCCGGCGGCGGCGTGGATGAGCACGCGGTCGCCGGCGGCGAGGCCGGCCACGTCGAACAGGCCGTACCAGGCGGTGAGATGGGCGATCGGCACTCCGGCGGCCTCGGCGAAGGTCCATCCCCGGGGCACCCGCGCGAGCATCCGCGCGTCGGCGACGGCCACGGTTCCGAAGGCGCCGTCGACCACGCCGAACACCCGGTTCCCGACGGCGAGTCCGGTGACGCCGGGCCCGGTCTCGACGACGACGCCGGCTCCCTCGCCACCGAGCACGTCGTCGGCGACCCGGACCATGCCCAGGGTGAGCAGCACGTCCCGGAAGTTGACTCCGGCGGCCCGGATCGCGACGCGCACCTCTCCGGGACCCAGCTCCCGCGAAGCCTGGGGCGCGGGGACGGCGGCGAGGTCGTCGATCGAGCCGGAGCCGGCGGCGGCCAGCCGCCAGGGAACGCCGTCGCCGGTGGGAGGGGTGAGGGCCGCCGCGTCCTCCCGGACGAGCCGCGCGCGGTGCAGTATCCCGTCGCGGACGGCGAGTTCGGTCTCTCCCCCGGCCAGCGCCCGGGTGAGGCCGGTCCACGGGATGTCGGTGCCGTCGGTGGTCAGCAGCGCGAACCGCCCGGGGTTCTCGGTCTCCGCGCTGCGCAGCACACCCCAGGCGGGCGCGGTCACCGCATCGGCGGCGGGCCCGGCGCTCCGGGTGACCAGCACGAGACGGGCGGTGTCCCCGGGGAGCGCCAGCCACTCCTGTGCCAGCGCCAGGGCCTGCCGCAGGGAGTCCTCGGCGCGGGAGGCGGAGGGGCCGGCGGCATGGGCGTCCGGCGCCTCGGGCAGCGCGGTGAAGACCACGTCCGCTCCGGCCCGGACGGCGTCGTCGAGCCGGTCGTACCTCTCGTGGTCGTCGGCGGCGGGGGCGGCGCCGACGGACGCGCAGCGCTGCGCCGGGCTCTCGCCGGCCGGGGGCGGGTCGTCCAGCGGCCGCCATTCCGTCCGGTGGAGCGGGCCCGTCCCGACGGCCGTGACCGCCGGCTGCGCCCGGAGGGTGAGCCGGTCGACGGCGGCGACGAGGGCGCCGGCGGTGTCCCAGGCGGCGATCTCCACGGCGTCGGCGGCCAGGGAGCGCAGCCGCACCCGCAGGGTCCGGGCGGTGGTGTGCCGCAGGGTGACGCCTTCGAAGGCGAACGGCAGCGGGGGCGGCCCCCCGCCGCTGCCGGTGACGGTGCCGCTGGCGGAGACGGTCTGGAAGGCGGCGTCGATCAGCGCGGGGTGGACGAGGAATCCGGCGGCCGGGGTGCCCTCGGGCAGTTCGGCCTCGGCGAGGATTTCGGCCGGCCCGTCGCCCGTGGCGCGCCACAGCGCGCGCAGTCCCTGGAAGGCGGGCCCGTCCAGCCCTTCGAACCAGTCGACCTCGACGGGATCTACGACGACGCGCAGGGAGAGGTCGTCGTCCCCGAGGACGGCGGGCGCGGTCAGGGTCAGATCGGCGACCCGTCGGCAGCCGGTCCGCCCTGCGGCGTGGGCGGCGATCTCCAGCAGCGCCGCGCCGGGCAGCAGGACGGTGCCGGAGACGGCGTGGTCGGCGAGCCAGGGTGCGGAGCCGGCGTTGAGCCGGGCAGTGAGGACCGTACCGCCCGGCCCGGTGCCCTCGTCGGGAAGGTCGACGGCGGCGCCCAGCAGCGGGTGTGTGCCGCCGTGGAGGCCGACGGCGGCGAGGTTCCCGGCGCCGGCTCCGCGCGGGAGCCAGAACCGGCGCCGCCGGAAGGGGTAGGTGGGCAGGTCGACGGTGCGGGCGCCGGTGCCGTCGTAGGCGGACGGCCAGTCGACGGGCAGTCCGCGCACCCACAACCTGGCGGCGGCACGCAGGAGTTCGTCGCTGCCGCCGCTGTCGCGCCGCAGCGATCCGGTGACCAGGGCGTCGGTGCCGGCCTGTTCGAGGATCTCGGCGAGGCCGACCGCGAGCACGGGATGCGGGCTGGACTCGACGAAGACGCGGTGGCCGTCGGCCAGCAGCGCCTCGACGGCCTGCTGGAAGCGGACCGGCCGGCGCAGGTTCTCGAACCAGTAGGAGGCCGGGAGCTGGGAGGTGTCGGCGACCGCGCCCGTCACCGTGGAGTAGAACCGGGTGGTCCCGGAGGAGCGCGGCACGACGGAGTCGGCGGCCTCCAGGATGCGCTCCCGCAGCGGGTCCATGTGGGGCCCGTGGGAGGCGTAGTCGACGGGGATGCGCCGGGCGCGCACTCCCGCGCGCTCGTAGCCGGCGAGCAGGGCGTCCAGTTCGGCGAGGTCGCCGGAGACGACGGTGCTGCGGGGCCCGTTGACGGCGGCGACGGCGAGCCGGTCACCGAGGTCGTTCTCGACCTCGGCGGCGGGCAGCGGCACGGAGGCCATGCCGCCGAGTCCGGCGGCGGCGCGCAACGCGCGGCTGCGCAGGGCGACGACCCGGGCTGCGTCGGGCAGGTCGAGTCCGCCCGCGATGTGGACGGCGGCGAGTTCGCCCTGGGAGTGGCCGACGACGGCGCCGGGGCGGACGCCGAGCGACTCCCAGAGCCGGGCGAGGGCGACCATCACGGCGAACAGCACGGGCTGGACGACCTCGGCCCGCTCCAGCGGGGGCGCGCCCGGGTTCTCACGCAGGACGTCGAGGAGCCGGAACTCCAGATGGGGGTCCAGCGCCTCCGCGCACTCCCGCAGCGCCTGGCGGAACACCCGCGACTCCTTCAGGAGCCGGGCGGCCATCGCGGCCCACTGGGAACCCTGCCCGGGGAAGACGAAGGCGACGGCCCCGGTGTCGGCGGCGGTCCCGGTGGCGAGGGCGGGGTGGGTGACGCCTTCGGCGAGCGCGGCCAGCGCCTCGGCGGGGTCGGTGCCTGGTCCGGTGACCACGGCGGCGCGGGCGTCGAGGGCTGCCCGGGTGGTGGCGAGGGACCAGCCGGTGTCACGGGCCCCGTGGGTGCCGAGGGGTGCGGCGAGGCGGCGGGCCTGTTCCCGCAGCGCGTCCTCGGTGCGGGCGGAGAGCACCAGGGGCGCGGCGGGCGGTGTTCCGGCGCCGTCGTCGGGCGAGCCGTCGGGCGCGGCCGGGGTGGCTGTGCCCGCCATCGGGCCCGGGGGCGTCGCCGGTGCGTCGGGCGCCTCCTCCAGCACCACGTGGGCGTTGGTGCCGCTGATGCCGAACGCGGAGACGGCGGCGCGGCGCCGTCGTCCCGTCTCCACCGGCCAGGGGCGCGCCTCGGTGAGCAGGGTGATCCCGGAGCTCTCCCAGTCCACGTGGGAGGAGGGCCGCTCGGCGTGGAGGGTGGGCGGCAGCAGTTCGTTGCGCAGCGCCATGACGGTCTTGATGATCCCGCCGACTCCGGCGGCGGCCTGGGTGTGCCCGATGTTGGACTTCAGCGATCCCAGCCACAGCGGCGGCCGTCCCTCGCCCCGGCCGGCCCCGTAGGTCCCGGCGAGGGCGTGGGCCTCGATGGGGTCGCCGAGGCGGGTGCCGGTGCCGTGGGCCTCCACGGCGTCCACGGCGTCCGGCGCGAGGCGGGCGTCGGCGAGAGCGAGCCGGATGACCTCCCGCTGGGCCTGCCCGCTGGGGGCGGTGAACCCGTTGGAGGCGCCGTCGGAGTTGACGGCCGTGCCGCGGACGACGGCGAGGACGGGGTGCCCCAGGCGCCGGGCGTCGGAGAGCCGTTCGAGCAGCAGGACGCCCGCGCCCTCGGCCCAGCCGGTGCCGTCCGCGTCGTCGGAGAACGCGCGGCAGCGGCCGTCGGGCGAGAGCGCCCGCTGCCGGGAGAACTCGACGAACAGCTGCGGGGTCGCCAGGACGGTGGCGGCGCCCGCCAGGGCCATCCGGCACTCCCCGGCGCGCAGCGAGGCGACGGCGAGGTGGAGCGCGACGAGCGAGGAGGAACAGGCGGTGTCCACGGTCATGGCGGGCCCGCGCAGCCCGAGGCTGTAGGCGATGCGGCCGGAGGCGACGCTGCCGAGTTTGCCCAGGTCGAGGTAGCCCTCCAGCTCGGGCGGGAGGGGGTGGAGCGCGGCGCCGTACTCGTGGCGCATGAGGCCGGTGAAGACACCGACCGGTTCGCCCTGGAGGGAGTCGGGGGCGATACCGGCGCGTTCCAGGGTCTCCCAGGAGAGTTCGAGGAGCAGCCGCTGCTGCGGGTCCATGGCGAGGGCCTCGCGCGGCGAGATGCCGAACAGGTCGGGGTCGAACTCGGTCGCGCCCGCGAGGAATCCGCCCCGCCGGGTGGTGGAGTGCCCGGCGCGGTCGGGGTCGGGGTCGTACAGGCCGGAGAGGTCCCAGTCGCGGTCCTCGGGGAAGTCGCCGGTGGCGTCGACGCCGTCGCGCACCAGGCGCCACAGTTCCTCGGGCGTCTCGACGCCGCCGGGGTAGCGGCAGCCCATGGCGACGACGGCGACGGGGTCGTCCGCCGGGCGCGCGCCCGCCGGTCTCCGTCCCCGGTGGGGTTCGCCGGTGTCGCCGTCGGGTCCGAGGACGGCGGTGGCGAGCATCCGGGCGAGCGCGGCCGGGGTCGGGTGGTCGAAGACGACGGTGGCGCGCAGCGGGCGGCCGGCACGTGCGACGAGCGCGTCGCGCAGCCGCACGGCGCTGACGGAGGTCAGCCCCAGTTCGCGGAAGGGCCGGCCCGAACCGATGTCCTCGGGCGGGGCGTCCAGGACGCGGGCGGTCTCGTCACGGACCAGCTCCACCAGCAGTGTCTGCCGGTCGTCGCGGGAGAGGGGCAGCAGCCGGGCGCGCAGGGCGTCGGCGCGGGCGGGGT
>NZ_BHZI01000311.1 GCF_004305975.1 Streptomyces otsuchiensis | reverse complement strand
GGCGAGCCCGCGCCGCGCGACGCACCGCCGCGATCCGGCATCCGCCCGCGGCCGGGCCCGCCACCCCGAAACAGCCGAGCCGCCACCGCGAAGCCCGGTTTCGTCCAGAGGAGACAGGCCCGTGCGATTCGACACCGACACCACCGGGAAGATCTCGCTCGACCACATCTACACCAGCCCGGACCCCCGGGCGTACTTCACGACCCTGCGGGGCCTGGAGTACCTCATCCCGCAGCACGCCAAGCCGCACTTCACCGCCCTGGCCGACCAGTACCGCGCGGCCCACGGCAGGACCGTCGTCGACATCCTCGACATCGGCTGCTCGTACGGCATCAACGCCGCCGTGACCGGCTGCGACCTCACCATGGACGAGCTGTACCGCCGCTACGGCACACCGGCCGCCGCGGCGCTTCCCGGTGCCGAACTCCTCGCCAGGGACCGCCGAACCACCCGCGCCCGCGCCGGCGCGCACGGCCTGCGCTTCACCGGCCTCGACACCTCCGGCCCCGCCCTCGCCTACGCCGCGCGCGCCGGTTTCCTCGCCGGCACCGTCCACGCGGACCTGGAACGGAACCGGGCGACCGCCGAGCAGCGCGCGGTGTTCGCCGCGACCGATCTCGTCGTCTCCACGGGCTGTTTCGGATACGTCACCGACCGTACGCTGAGCCAGGTGGTGGACACCGAACGCGAACACCGGCCGTGGATGGCCCACTTCGTGCTGCGGATGTTCTCGTTCGACGCGGTCACCGAACGGCTGGCCGCCGCCGGTTACGAGACCGTCCGAAGTGAACGGCTCTTCCGGCAGCGCCGGTTCGCCTCGCCCGAGGAGCGTGAACAGGTGCTGGACAACCTCGCCGACGCCGGGATCGACCCCACCGGCCAGGAGACCGAAGGCTGGTTCTGCGCCCGGCTGTTCGTCTCCCGGCCGCGCCCCGGCGCCGGACCCGGCCGTCACCGGCCGGCCCCACCACATCTGACCGACCCACCGGACCGAGGAACACCGTGACCACCAACCAGCCCGCCCCGCCCGGCCGCACCTTCACTCACGACGACCGGCTGCCGCGCGTCCCCCTGCCCACGCTCGACGACAGCTGCGACCGGCTGATCCAGTGGTGCGCACCCCTACTCACCCCCTCCCAGCTGGCCTCCACCGAGGAGGCACTGGCCGCGTTCCGCGCCGCCGACGGACCCGGCCCGGTACTCCAGCGCGCCCTGGAGGAGTACGACGCCGCCCCCGGAACACACAGCTGGCTCGACACCTTCTGGCCCTACCGCTACCTCGGCCGGCGCGACCGCATCGCCCTCAACGCCAACTTCTTCTTCCTCTTCAACGACCCACCCGCCCCCACCGGGCAGATCGACCGGGCCGCCGGGCTGGTGGCCGCCGCCGTCGCCTACAAGCTGCGGCTCGACGACGAGAGCGTCGCGCCCGCCGAACGGCGCGGTGAACCGCTGTCGATGGACCAGCACCGCTACCTCTTCTCCGCCACGCGGATCCCCGGCGAGACCCAGGACTCCGTCCGGGTGCCCTACTCGGCGCAGTGGCCCGGCCCCTCCACCGCCCGGCACATCGTGGTGTTCCACCGCGGCAACGCCTTCCGCATGGAGGCGATCGGCCCCGAGGGCGCCCCGCACTCCGTCGCCGACCTGGCCGCCGGACTGGCCGCGGTCGCCAAGGCCGGGAGTGAACCGGCCGCCCCCGGCACCGCCGTCGGCCACCTCACCACCGGGGCCCGGGCCCAGTGGGCCCGCAACCGGGAACTGCTCACCGGACTGCACCCCGCCAACGCCGCCGCGCTGGAGGAGATCGAGACGGCGCTGTTCTGCGTCAGCCTCGACGACGCCGCCCCCGGGGCCGTACACGGCGCATGCGACCAACTGCTCCACGGCGACAGCGGCAACCGCTGGTTCGACAAGGCGCTGACCTTCGTCGTCCTGGCCGACGGCCGAGCTGGCATCAACGTCGAACACTGCGGCCTCGACGGCACCACCATCCTCAGCTTCACCGACGACCTCATGGACGCCTCCGCCGAGGAGCACAGCCGCGCCTCCGGCGCCCGGGACCAGGGACTGCCCGCGGTGGAGCCACTGGCCTTCGTCCTCGACGACCACCTGCGCAGCGAAGTCATCGCCGCCGCCGAGGCGTTCGCCGACTACGCGGCGGCCACGGCCACCACCACCGTCACCTTCGACACCTTCGGCTCGGGGCGGGCCAAGGCACTGCGCACCTCACCCGACGCGTTCGTCCAGCTCGCCTACCAACTCGCCCACCAGCGGGCGAAGGGCATGATCGGCGCCACCTACGAGTCCATCGCCACCCGGCAGTGGCGGCGTGGCCGCACCGAGGCCATGCGCGTGGTGACACCGGAGGTCCAGCGCTTCGTCTCCACCATGGAGGAGCCGGCGTCGCCCCCCGGCGAACGGCTGGCGGCGTTCCGGGCCGCCGCCGACGCCCACGTACGGCGCGCCAGGGAGTGCCAGCAGGGCGATGCCCCGGAACAGCACCTGTGGGAGCTGCAGCTCATCCAGCGGCGGCGCGGCGCCGAACTCGGCGTCACCGAGGAGCCCGCGCTCTACCGCAGCCCGGGCTGGACGGTGCTGCGCGACGACTACCTGTCCACCAGCTCCGCGCCCTCGGTCAACATCCAGTTCTTCGGGTTCGGTTCGACGTCCGAGCGATGTATTGGAGTCGCCTACGTCCTGCTGCCCGACCGGTTCCACCTCTACCTGTCCACCCCCGCGCCCGTCGCGGCGCAGATGGACGCCTTCGCCGGTCATCTGCGGGACGTGGTAGCCGAGTTGGACGCACTGCTGGCCGAGGCGGCCGAGGCGGCCAAGGCCGCCGGGGCGGCGGAGGGCTGACGGGCGGTGGGCGCGGCCCCGGGGGGAAGCTTCCGGGACCGCGCCCGGTGACGGTGCGGCGCTGACGGTGCGGCGCTGACGGTGCGCGGCGCGGACGGTCGGTAGCACTGACGGTCGGTGGCGCTGGCAGGCGCCGGCGTGGACTGCCCGGCTCAACCGCCGATGTCGGCGCGCCGGAGCACCTCGGCCAGCGGTGTCGCCGGACGCCCCGTCAGCCGTGGCACGGCGTCGCTGACGGTCGCCAGCTCACCGGCCGCGATCGCCGTGTACGTCGAGACCCAGGCGTCGAGCTGCCAGTCGGGCGCGCCGTAGCCGGCCCGGGAGCGGTACGCCTCCTCGACCGTCTCCGGCCGGTAGGTCACCCGCCGCCCGGTGGCCGTCGAAAGCAGCGCGGCCACCTCCTCCAGCGACAGCGCCTCCGGCCCGGTCAGGTCGTAGGTCGCTCCGTTGTGGGCGGCGGCGTCCAGCAGCACCGCCACCGCCGCGTCGGCGATGTCGTCCTGCGCGACGACCGCCGCGCGGCCCTCGCCCGCCGGGCCGCGGATCACGCCGTCCTCACCGGCCAGACCGGGCATGAAGTCGGCGTAGAGGCCGTCCCTCAGGAAGGTGTAGGGCAGTCCGCTGTCCCGGATGTACCGCTCGGTCACCCAGTGGTCGCGGGCCAGGGTGAAGGTCGCGTCGGGCGCCGCGCCGAGGAACGAGGTGTACACCAGGTGTCCCACCCCCGCCTTGACCGCCGCGTCCACGAACGACCGGTGCTGGTCGAGCCGGTCCGCCGACTCCGACGCCGACACCATGAGTACCCGGTCCGCGCCGTCCAGCGCCGGGAACAGCGCCTCCCGGTCGGCGAAGCCGCCGCGCACCACGGTGCACTCCGGAAGGTCCGGGGCACGCGCGGGGTCACGCACCACCAGGGTCTGGGGCACCCCCGCCGCGGCCAGTCGCGCCGCGACCCGCCCGCCGAGCCGGCCGGTGGCCCCGGTCACCACCGTCTTCACATCGGTGCCCCCGGACTGCGTCTGCTCGGTCATGCGACCTGCCTCCCTGATCAGCGGCTCCACCCCGCGACTGTAGGCGTCCGTGCCGCCGCCGGGTGGCGGTTCGGACGCGCGAACGGGTGACGTCGCGCGGCCGGTCCGGCGCGCGGCGCACCCGTCAGCCGGCGGCGGTGCCCCGGTCGGCGGCGCCGTGCACGTCGGAGCCGGTGGTGGTGCCCGGGCGGTACGCCAGCAGCACGATGCCGGAGCGGAAGGCCCGCTGCTCCACCAGCCGCAGCGGCGGCACGGCCGTACCCGGCGCGAACAGCCGCCGTCCGTGACCGACCACCACCGGGTAGACGAACAGCCGGTACTCGTCGACCAGCCCCGCCGCGATCAGCTGGTGCGTCACCGAGATGCTCCCCGTCACACAGATGTCGCGTCCGTGCTGCCTACGGAGCGCCAGCACGTTCTCGGTGAGCGACCCGGTGAGCACCGTCGCGTTGTTCCAGCCCGGATCGGCCTGCGTGCTGGAGACGACGTACTTGCGCACGCTGTTGAGGTGAGCGGCGACTCCGGTGGTGTCGTCGTGCCGGAGCGGCCAGTAGGCGCGGAAGTCCTCGTAGGTGCTGCGGCCGAGGAGGAGCGCGTCCTCGGCGGCCATCTGATCCCGGAGGGTGTCCACCAGGTCCGAGGTGTCCTCGCCGTCGTCCGCCGGGTCGAACCAGCCGTCGACCGCCTCGATCACGCCGTCGAGGGTGACGTTCTGCACGACCACGAGTGAGCGGCCGGTGCCGTCCATGACAGCCTCCCTTCCCCGGCGCGGCCGTCGGGAAGTCGGTGCGTCAGCCGTGTTCTCCAGTGTAGGAGCGGCGGCCCCGCTGAACCGTGCGAGCAGGAGAGGGTCACCGCTCGCGGTCGGACGGTGGCCTTCCGGTGCCGATCAGTGGCTGCAATCGCTTGCAGATTTATGCGCGCGAAGTCTTGTCATGCTCAGAGGGTGGCGGCAGCATGTGGGCCCATCGAGCCCGGCACCTCTGGTGCGGGCTGCAACCAGTTGCAGATATGGAGTGAGCCGCCGATGAGATCCAGATCCAAGGTGCTCGTGGGAGCCTGCGCCGCGGTCGTGCTGGCGGGAGCCGTCCCCGCCGTGACCGCCGCCGCGCCCGGCGACGGGGCCGCCCCTGCGAAGGCCCGGTCCTCCGCGACCGCGCTCGCCCACGAGGTGCTCGGGCCGCGCGACGGCTGGGGCGCCTACGGCGCGGGCACCAGCGGCGGCGCCTCCGCCTCCCCGGAGAACACCCACACGGTCACCGACCGCGCCGGCCTGCTCGCCGCCCTCGGCGACGTCGCCGACGACACCCCCACGATCGTCTTCGTCAAGGGCACCATCGACATGAACGTCGACGCCCAGGGCAACGCCGTCACCTGCGACGACCTCGCCGACCCCGAGTACACCCTGGACGGCTACCTGGAGGCGTACGACCCCGACACCTGGGGCATGGACACCCGGCCCTTTGGCCCGCTGGAGGAGGCCCGCGACCGCTCCTACCAGAACCAGGCCGCCCACTCGATCTTCCGCGTGCCCTCCAACACCACCCTCGTCGGCCTCGGCAAGGACGCCCGCGTGCTGGGCGGCGCCATGCACGTGCGCGGCGTCAGCAACGTCATCATCCGCAACATCAGCTTCGAGGCCGTCGAGGACTGCTTTCCCCAGTGGGACCCGCTGGACGGCGCGGCGGGCAACTGGAACTCCGAGTACGACGCGATCTGGCTGCACGGCGCGACCAACGTCTGGCTCGACCACAACACCTACCGCGGCGGCGGCCGTCCGGACGCCGAACACTTCGGACGCCCGTACATGGTCTACGACGGCTCCGTGGACATCACCCGGGGCTCGGACCTGGTCACCGTCTCCTACAACCACTACGTCGACTACGACAAGGGCATGCTCGTCGGCGGCGGCGACACCCACCCGGAGGACCCCGGCAAGCTGCGGGTCACCTACCACCACAACCTCTTCGAGAACGTCCTCCAGCGCTCCCCGCGGGTGCGGCGCGGCGAGGTGCACGTCTACAACAACGTCTACCGGGTGACCCCCGACGCCCCCTACGCCTTCGAGTACGCCTGGGGCGTCGGCCTGGAGTCGAAGATCCACGCCGCGAACAACTACTTCGAGGGCGACATCCGGCCCGGCACCCTCACCCGCCGCTTCAACGGCACCGACCTCCACGAGAGCGGCACCTACCTCAACGGCTTCGGCAAGCGGCACCAGGTCGATGTCGTCGCCGAGCACAACAAGCTCAACCCGGCCACCCCGCTGGGGACCGACGTCGGCTGGACGCCGTGGCTCTACGACCGGATCGAGCCCGTCGCCAAGGCCACCAACGACGTCAAGCGGAACGCGGGCGCCGGCAAGCTGCGCTGAGCCCCGGCGGGCGTGCGGGCGTGCGGGCGTGCGGGCGGAGCGTGGCGCCCGGTGGCGCGCCCGGTACCGCGCCGCCGCGGTCAGGGCATCCCCGGCCCCGGACACCCGTCCGGGGCCGGGGCGCGCCCCACCGCCGTCCCCCCCC
>NZ_BHZI01000310.1 GCF_004305975.1 Streptomyces otsuchiensis | reverse complement strand
GGTCAGTGCGGGCGGGGTGCGCCGCGGTGGAGGAAGGCGCCGCGTCCGGCGGCGGCGGTCAGGTCGGTGGTGCTGCCGGGGCCGACCAGGTGGTCGCCGCGCGAGAGGACGTGGACGGGGCGGCCGGTGACGCGCATCCCCTCGTAGATGTTGTAGTCGGTGCGCAGGTGGTGGCCGGCGGCGCTGATCACATGGTCGGCGGCGGGGTCCCACACCACGAGGTCGGCGTCGGCGCCGGGGCTGACCGTTCCCTTGTGGGGGAAGAGGCCGAACAGTTTGGCGGCCCGGGTCGCGGTGAGGTCGACGAAGCGGCAGGGGTCGATCCGGCCGGCCGCCACGCCGGTCTCCCAGAGCACCATCAGCCGGTCCTCGATGCCGGGCACCCCGTTGGGGACCTTCGGGAAGTAACCCGGGCTGCGGAGCTTCTGCGGTGGCAGGTCGTCCGGCTGGTGGAGGCAGAATCCGGCGTGGTCGGTGGCGACCACGGCCATCTCGCCGGTGGTCAGCGCCCGCCACAGCTCGCGCTGGTTGGCACGTTCGCGGATCGGCGGGGAGCAGAGATAGGCGGCGGCGCCCTCGCCGAGGTCGCGGTAGTCCTCGTAGGCGACGGCCAGGTACTGGGGGCAGGTCTCGCCCCAGACCCGGGCCCCGCGTGCGCGGGCGCGGCCGATCTCGGCGGCGGCCTGACCGCTGGAGACATGGACGACGTAGAGCGGGCTGTCGACGGACTCGGCGAGGACGACGGCGCGGTGGACCGCCTCCGCCTCGGAGTCGTGGCCGTGGGCGAGGGCGTGGTTGGCCTCGCCGGTGCGGCCGTCGCCGACCAGGCGGCTGGTCTCCCGCTGGATCATGTGGCCGTTCTCGGCGTGCACCATGGGGAGCACCCCGAGCTCCCGGGCGAGGGCGAACCCCTCCAGCAGCTGGCCGTCGTCGACCATCTGGCCCGGGTAGGCCATGAAGAACTTCCAGCTCGCCGCGCCCTCGCCGGCGAGTTTCCGCAGGTCCTCCAGAACGTCGTCCTGCTGGTCGCGCGGCGGCACGATCGCGTGCAGGCCGAAGTCGATCACGGCCTTGACGGCGGCGGTGTCCCTGCGGCGCAGGTAGCTCTCCCGCAGGCCGTGTCCGGGCTCCTTCTTGACGAAGTCGAGCACGGTGGTGGTGCCGCCGTGCGCGGCGGCGACGGTGCCGGTGTGGAAGTCGTCGGCGGTGTGGGTGGAGAAGCCGTCGACCGGATACTCCAGATGGGTGTGGGCGTCGATGCCGCCCGGGAGGACGAGCATCCCGGAGGCGTCCAGCTCCCGGTCGGCGCTCCATCCGCCGCCGTCCCCGACCGCCGCCACGACGCCGTCGACGACGAGGACGTCGGCCCGGATCATCGCGTCCGCGTTGACCACGGTGCCGCCGCGGATCAGTGTCGATGCCATGCCCGATGCCCCTTTCGCTGGTGTTGCTCAGGTTTTCACTCTGCGGCCCGGCTTTGTACGGACTTTCGACTCTGTTCGGCGGCCGATGCCGTGCCGGGCGTACCGGGCGCCGTCGCCCGCCACACGGCCGTCACCGGGAGCGCCCGGCGGAACGTGGCCGCGGTGTCAGTCCTCGTAGTGCTCGTCGGCCAGCGAGAGCACGTCGTCGAGGACCTCCAGGGCCAGGTCGATCTCGTGGTCCTGGATGACCAGCGGCGGCGTCAGCCGCAGTACGTTGAAGTTGGCCGCCAAATACAGCCCCTGGTCCATGGCGGCCTTCAGCAGCCGGGCCACCGGCGCGGCGGCGGGCCCCTTGGCGTTGAAGGGGACCAGCGGCTCCCGGGTGGTGCGGTTCTTGACCAGTTCCACGCCGTAGAAGAGGCCGCGGCCGCGGATCTCGCCGATGCTGGGGTGGCGTTCCGCCAGAGCGGCGAGGCCGGCGCCGAGCCGCTCCCCCATCGCGGCGGAGTTCTCCACCACGCGCTCCTCGCGCATGATCTTCAGCGACGCCACGCCGGAGGCGCAGGCCAGCGGGTGGCCGGCGTAGGTGAGGCCGCCCCAGAACATGTTCTCGCGCAGCCAGTCGGAGATCCGGGCGGAGACGGTCATCGCGCCCAGCGGGACGTACCCGGAGTTGAGGCCCTTGGCGGTGACCAGGATGTCGGGCACGACGTCCCAGTGGTCGCAGGCGAACCAGGTGCCAGTGCGGCCGAAGCCGGCCATCACCTCGTCGAAGATCAGGATGATGCCGTGGCGGTCGCAGACCTCGCGCAGCGAGCGGAGGTAGCTGTCCGGCGGGTAGAGCAGCCCGTTGGTGCCGGTCACCGGTTCGACGATGACGGCGGCGACGGTGTCCGGGTTCTCGTACTGGAGCAGTTCCTCCAGGTGCGGGCCGCCGGAGCAGACCGGGCAGGGGTCGGGATGACCGGCGGGGCAGCGGTAGGTGTAGGGGTCGAGCATCCGCACCACGCCCGGCATGCCCGGTTCGGCCGCCCAGCGCCGGGGGTCGCCGGTCAGGGAGATCGCCCCGCCCGTCGCTCCGTGGTAGGAGCGGTAGCGGGCGATGACCTTCTGGCGGCCGGTGACGTGGCGCGCGAGCCGGATGGCGTTCTCGTTCGCGGCGGCCCCGCCGGTGGTGAAGAAGCTCATCCGCAGGTCACCGGGGGTGATCTGGGCCATCAGCTCGGCGAGTTCGGCGCGGGAGCGCTCGGCGAAGCCGGGGCCGATGTAACAGAGCGAGGACGCCTGTTCGCGGATGGCCTCGACCAGCTTCGGGTGCTGGTGCCCGAGGTTGAGGTTGACCAGCTGGGACTGGAAGTCGAGGTACTTGCGCCCGTCGTAGTCCCAGAACCAGGAGCCGGAACCGCCGGCCACCGGGATCGGCGAGAGCTTGCCCTGGACGGACCAGGAGTGGATGACGTACTCGCGGTCGGCCTCGGCCACCCGCTGCGCGGTCCAGGCGTCGGAGCCGGCCTGGGCGGCGCCGCCCTCGGCGGCGGTCTGGGTGTCGGTCTGGGTTGCGCTCACGCGGCTGCCCTGCCCCTCGAAGTCGTCCGCGGCGACGGCCGCGCGGTCACTTGGTCTCGGCGCCGAAGGACGCCAGCCGGGCCAGCGGGCGGCCGGCGTCGGCGGCCGCGCAGATCACCACGATCTCCCGGGGGCGGGGGACGTCCGCGAGCTGCAGGGTCACGGTCTGGTGGTGGGAGCGGGTCTTGGCGTCCGTCTTGTGCTTGAGCGGGATGTCGATCGGCGCACCCGGCAGGCCGACCTTCTCGGCGGCCGGCAGCAGCTCGGTGCCGCCGGCGGCGGAGCGGAAGACGTTGCCGAAGCGGAGGTTGTGGATGAGCGCGGAACCGTGCTCCACCTCGCCGCCGATCCCGACCAGCGCCGCCTTGCCGAACGCCTCGACCTCGCCGCCGAGCAGCTCGACGCAGGCGGGGCCGAGCAGCTCGCCGATCTCCTCGCCGAGTTCGTCGGCGAGGGTGACGAGGTCGTCGACGTAGCCCTCCGGGTAGGGGTTCTCGATCACGGCGGCGACGAAGGCGACCCGGTGCACCGGCTCCACCGGCCGGCCGTTCTCGCGCCGAGTCTCGTCGAGCTGCTTGATGATCTTGCGGACCGTGATGCCCATCTGGTGCTCCCAACCCTCGTCGGTTCATTTACCGAACCAGTGGTTCACATTCTTGAACCGTGCCACCGGGGGTGTCAAGAGGTGCGCGCGCACCGTTCCCAACTCGCCTCCGACCACCCCAGGTGACACGGCACCACCACCGGTGACCTGCGCGGACGGTTCGTATACGGAAACAGGAAGTACCGCTTGCGCACGGGGTATTGCCCGGGCGCGCAACCCGTGCCTAACATCACCGCCATCTCATCGAATCGATTCGACGAATCGATTCGACACGGAGGCGCCGTCCACCGTGCGCACCACCGCGAAGGAGCGGGCATGGCCACCATCAAGGACGTCGCGACGCTCTCGGGCGTCGCCCCGAGCACCGTCTCCTACGTCCTCAACGGCTCCCGGAAGATCTCCGAGGACACCCGGACCCGGGTACTCGACGCCGTACGGGAACTCGGGTACCACCCGCGTGCCAGCGCCCGCACCCTGCGCAGCGCCCGCAGCGACGTCCTCGTGCTGGCGGTCCCCCGGGAGGCCGGCAAGTACCGGGCCATGGACGGCAGGTTCGCCGTCGAGATCAGCGACGCGGCACGCGGCCACGGTTTCGACGTCCTGATGATGACCGACCCCGACGGAGTCCGCGGGCTGCGCCGGATCGCCGCTGGAGGACAGGCCGACGCCGCGATTCTCATGGCCGTCCAGGAGGAGGACGCGCGACTCGCCGCCATGCGCGAACTCGGTTTTCCCGTAGCACTGTTGGGCCACGGCAATGAACGCGACGAGTGGGGCGTGCCCTGGGTGGACCTCGACTGGGAGGCGGCCGTCTCCCTGGCCGTGCGCCAGGCGGTCGCGGCCGGCCACCGCCGCGTGGCGTTCCTCGCCTCCGCCGAGCACGAGATCGCCGCCCGCCGCGGCTACGC
The DNA here is from genome assembly GCF_004305975.1 of Streptomyces otsuchiensis. Taxonomy (GTDB): domain Bacteria; phylum Actinomycetota; class Actinomycetes; order Streptomycetales; family Streptomycetaceae; genus Streptomyces; species Streptomyces otsuchiensis. Next base: position 1,916 of record NZ_BHZI01000310.1, on the reverse strand, counting down.
CCTGCACGGCCTCGACGGTGCCCGCGCCGCGGCCCGGGAGACCGGGGCGGAGGTCGTCATCCGCCCCTCCGCCGGGGACCCCGAGCGCGCGGCGGCCCGGGTGCGTGAACTGCTGGCCGGCTCCGAACCGCCCACCGCGCTCGTCATCCAGCATCTGATCCCGCTCACGCGCGTCCTCGCCGAGATCGCCGCGCTCGGCATCCGGCTGCCCGCGGACCTCGCCGTGATCCTCGTCGGCACGCTGCCCGACGAGTCGGGCACACCCGACCTGCCCCGGATCGACCTGCCGGTCGGCCGGATGTCGGCCGCCGTCACCGAGCTGGCGGTCCGGGCCATCGGGGCGGACGGCCGGGGTGCCGGCCCCGCGGAGACGAAGGCCACCGCCACGCTGAGCGCGACCACGAAGTCCGCCGCCACGGCCGGTACCACGGCCGCCGACTCGGCCGCCCGGACGGACGGCGACGGGCCCGGCCCCGCGCCACGCCGCGAGCTCATCACCCCGCGGATGACGCCCGGACCGGCCCTCTCACCGCCCCGCGCCGATCGTCCCGCCACCTGAACCGGGCGGCCCGCGGCGCAGCGGCGGGCCGTCCCCGCCCGACGTCCGCCCGAGCCGCCAAGGAGCGAGACCCCCAGATGAGACGCCGTACACGAGGCACCCCGGCCCGCGCCGTGGCCCTGCCCATGGCCGCCACCATGGCCCTGGCAGGCCTGGCCGGGTGCGCCCGGCAGCCGGACCCCGGCACCGTCACCGTGCTCAACTCCGCGACCAACACCGCCGAACACGAGGCGAACCAGGACCACTTCGACCGGTGCGCCGAGCCGCTGGGACTGCGGGTCGACCAGATCAGCGTCCCGGCCGACCAGGTGGCCACCAAGGCGCTGCGCATGGCCTCCTCGGACTCGCTGCCGGACATCCTGGAGCTGGACGGCTCCGAACTGCCGCAGTTCGCGGAGACCGGTGGGCTGCTGCCGGTCGGCGAGGCGGGCGTCGAGACCTCGGAGTTCTCCGACAGCGCCGTCTCGCTGGGTTCCTTCGACGGGACCCAGTACGGCGTCGCCCGGTCCGTCAACTCCCTGGCGCTGATCTACAACGTGGAGCTGCTGGCGGAGGCGGGGGTCGAACCGCCCACGACCTGGCAGGAGTTGGAGGAGACCGCGGCACTGCTGACCTCGGGGAGCACCTACGGCATGGCCTTCAGCGCCAGCCCGAACGCCGACGGCGTCTACCAGTTCCTGCCCTTCTTCTGGAGCGCCGGAGGCGACGAGGCCGCGCTCGACGACGGCGCCGGAGACGCCGCGCTCCAGCTGTGGAAGGAACTGGTGGACGCGGGCTCCGCCTCCCGCTCCGTCGTGAACTGGAACCAGCAGGACGTCAACGACCAGTTCATCTCCGGACGGGCCGCGATGATGATCAACGGCCCGTGGCAGGTGCCGGTGCTCAGCGGCCAGGACGCGGTGGAGTGGGCCGTGGCCACCATCCCGGTGCCCGAGGCCGGCCAGGACCCGGTCCCTCCCATCGGCGGGACCGTGATGACGGTGCCGGCCGGCGGCGAGGAGCGGGAACAGAACGCCGGCCGCATCCTCAACTGCCTCAACTCCGAGGAGAACCAGCTCTCCTGGGGAGAGCGGGTCAACAACGTTCCCACCCGCGCGGACGCCGCGCGGACCTACCGGGAGCAGAACCCCGAGCTGGCCGCCTTCGCCGACCTCGTCGCCACCGCCCGCTCCCGTACCGCCGAGGTCGGCACCCGCTGGCCGGTGATCAGCGACGCCATGGCCGGCGCCTTCCAGTCGGTGCTGACCGGACGTGCCACGCCGGAGGCCGCACTGGAGCGCGCCCAGCGCCAGGCCCGGGCCGGAGAGTGAGGACGCGACCATGACGACCACCCCCGAGACCACGTCCCGTCCCTCCC